>JAEUTB010000244.1 GCA_016787995.1 Flavobacteriales bacterium
TTCGTAGAAGTTCTTCTTGTAGAAATGGCTCTTGGCGATCACGAACCAGGAGTCGTCGATCCACTTGTTCTTCTCCTTGCCTTCGATGTTCATCGAGTGCCGCTCGATCACCAACGAGCACTTGTCGATGCACTTCTCCAGCTCGGGAATGGCCGCTTTGGCCTGTTCGTCGCTTCCATAAACGAACAAAGGCAATACCTCATCGTAGTTGTCCACATGGGCATCCTCGATGCCTGCCACCACTTCCTTCAACTTCTCGTTGGCGTTGAACCAGCCGTTGTCGCGGGTGGTGAGCCGGTGGAAGGTGCGGTTGAGGAAGGCGTCTTTCTCCTGCGAGCAGCCCGTGGCGATCAACACCACCAATAGGAGGGCACCGAAGAGCCGGAACGGCAGAAGGGGTCGCATGATGGGCCGCTAGAAGAACTACGAACGGGCGAAGTTATTTCATTGGCGCCGCATGAGCGCCCATTGCCCTCCGCTGCCATAGTCGGATGCGGTCCGTGCCGAGGGGAACGGGTTCGTATCCAGCCGGTCCGGGCGAACCCTCCACCGTTACCGCGAAGGGCTGACCTGGCTTCCCGGTAAGGGAGATGAAGTGGTAACGCATCAAGTAGCTCTGGAAATTCCATTGGTCCAACACGGGCTGCTCCGCAGAGACCAGGTCGTGCTCGGGAACCACAGCGCCGATCAGCGCTGTGTCTGCCAAAAGTTCGGCATCGCGCGAAGGTTCACCGAAGAAGAGCAAGGCAGCGAGGACTACACCGATCAAAGCCAAAAGCCCTCCGGCCATCAACACCCGTTGGGTCTTGTTCGAACGAGGAGCAGCGGTCCACCGGGCGATCGGAGGTGCCGCCCACATCGCCAGACCTGTGGTGATCAGGGGAAGGGCCGCCACCATGTAGAACGACTTCTGTACCATGGTGAGCATCAAGGGTAGCACGCCGCTGAGCCCGATGGCGATCAATGCCAAAGCCTTTTCACCGGGTTTCAACGCTGCGTTCTGGCCGTTCCGGCGAGCCGCCAGCACCGCGATCATGGTGAGCAGCAATGGGCCGAGCAGCGCCACGATCAGGTGCTGCAAAGTGCGCCAGCGGTAGTCCACGGTGGGGTCCTGGTCGATCCGATGCAGCAAGCGCCCTTCCGCGTATTGCATCAAGCTGGTCTTCGCCTCTGGCCAACTGAACAACAGCACGAAGCACAGGACCAGACAGGCCGTGGCCACCGCCGTGCCCAGCAGCGCCTTGCGCCGGTCCGGGCGGTGGGCGAACAGGCCCCAGAGCAAGGGCGCCCCGATCGGGAAGAGCCCGGGAGGACCTTTAACCAGGCCAGCCGCACAGGACAGCAGACCCACCGCGGCGAAGTGGCCCCAAGCATTACCGTCCACACGCATCCCGCGCACGGTGCAGAGTACAGCCGCCACGGTGAAGACGGCCATGGTATTCTCCTGCATATGGTTCTGAACGCTCCAGTGGACGGCAGGGGTGATGATCCAGAAAAGGACCGGCAGCCAGGTAAGGGCCCTTTCCGGCCTTTCCGGCCCCCAGAGCATCCGCCAGAGCATGATCAGCAGCCAACCGGTGAGGACCGCCATGGCCAAAGCATACGCGCCTTCCACCCAGAACGCATCGCCGAAAAGCCGGAACCAGAGGGCTTCCATCCCGAAGGCCAGCGGAGGGTGCTCGTGGAAGGTGGGCTGTTGCAGAAGGCCTTCCTGACTGAACCGCGGCTGCCAGAAGCTGCCGAAGCCATGTGCTTGGTTGTGCGCTACGGTGAGGTAGAGCAAGCCGTCCATGAACATGCCGGGTCGCACGAGCGGGACCAAGGTTAGGCCCAGGAATACGGCCAAAGTGGCCACACGGAAGGGTGCTTGCGCGCTGCCCATGTAGGCAAAGGTGCGCACCGCTGGCTCACGGTGATGAACGATCGCGCAGGGCAGCGTGATGGCGACGGATGCGCAGGAACTGCCAGAAGGTCGGTGTGGTCCACTTCGCACCCGGGCCTTGCGGCCGCCCTTGGGCAAGATGGGCGGGCAGGTCGGCCAGCATTGTGCGCAGCCCTTGTGCGCTGGCATCGAGCACGGCTTTCATGGTGTGGCTCACGGTGGCGCCCAGGCTTTCCTGGAACTGGATGGGGACCCTTTCTTGATGAATGATGGCTCCTGTATCGATGCCCTTGTCGATCCGGTGGATGGTGTAGCCCGTTTCCGTGGAGTTGTTGTAGAGCTGCCAGATCACACCCTGGGCGTTCTGATAGGCCGGTAGGATCTCGTGGTGGATGTTGATCATGCCCAACCGTGGAACACCGAACACCTTGCTCCCGATGTAGCCGTTCCCGAGACTGATCGCGATGTCAGCGTCACTTCCGCGCAAGGCTTCCACCGTGGTCGGGTGGTTCACTACGGGTGTCGACACGAGTTCGATGCCGTATCGCGCACACACCACCCCGATATCCTCGATGGCGGCAAGGGCCTGAAGGTCCGCGCCATACCAACGTCGCATCCGGTAACCGATGAAGGCGCCGAGCGGCCCTATGCGCAGGATCTTGCGCAGTTTGCGCTTCCAATGGCCTTTCGGCTTGGTGTGGCCTTCGGCGAGGATCACCCGCACGACCGTGAACCGATCATGACCCAAAAGGAAGGGCAAGTGATGGCTCGCCGTGCCCCTACGCCCGCTGGTGAGGATCACCACCCTCATGCTGATCGCAGATATGGGTTGCCATGAGCATCACCCCGCAGTGCGTTGGCAGCAAGGAAGTAGCGCACATGCGCCATGGGCCAGTCCAAGATGATGTGGTCGCGTCGGATCACCAGGTGTTGCGGATGGATCGGGACCGTGTTCATATGACAACCCCGCTCGGCGGTGGCGCAACTGGAATGCCCGGCTTCCAGCACGGCCTTGTAGCCAGCAGCGGTGAGATCCGTAAAGCGGCCATAGGGGAAGGCGAAATGGTCCGCACGTCCCAGCCACTCGATCAACGTGCGTCGGGTTTTGGCGATATCCTCCACCAGCGCTTCGTGTGGTATGCGCGCCATGTTGTGGTGCTCCCACGTGTGCGAGCCGATCTCGTGGCCCATGGAGGCCAGCTCATCCAACTCCGCACGATCCAGGAAACGCACGGGGGGCAGGTGGAAGCGTTCGGCGCAGATACGCCGGATCGTGGACTCGTCCCTTAGTCCGATGAGGCCGGGGTTGATGAAGAAACAGGCACTGATGCCCAGGTCGCGCAGGACACGTGCGCCATCGAGGTTGTTGCGGAAGCCATCATCGGAGCTCACGCAGAGGTAGGGCTTGTCGATGCGACCGTTCAGTACAAGGTCCACCGCATCGCTATAGCTGATGAACGAGTGTGTTCGCGCCAGGTCGTTCACCATGCGCTCCAACGCCCGAAGCTCATCGCTGAAGGTGTGGTGGATGTAGAGGAACTGGACCCGCGGGGTACGGAACGCCTGGTCGGTGGCACCGCGCAACCGCTGTGCAGCGGATAGGGCGTGCAATGCGGCGTGGCGCACCGATCCGCGCAGCGTGACGCCCTCGGCGGCCTTGATGTCGGCGTATCGTTCAACGAAAGGCACGGGTCGAAAGTAGGCAGGCTTGTACTTCATCGCCAGTCGCAACGACCGGCTTCCGTCGGCAACGACCGATATTTGTCCGATGCCCGTTGCACCAGCCAGTCCGGAGAAGGAGCGCAAGACCGCGAAGCGCAAGCTGTTGCGCAAGCTGCGCGACCGGTATCGGCTGCTGTTGATCAACGACAGCACCTTCGAGGAGCGCTTCACCATGCGGTTGAACCGCCTCAACGTGTTGTTGCTCGGCACGGCGGCCTTCCTGCTCTACGGCGCCTTCGTCACGGCGGTCATCGTATTCACTCCGCTGAAACGCTACATCCCCGGTTACGCCGACCAGGAGACGAAGCGGAACGCCTACCGCAGCTTGGTGTTGGCGGACTCGTTGGAAGAACGCTTGCACGAGCGCGACCTCTACATCGCGAACCTGCGGGCTGTGCTGAAAGGCGAAGCCCCTGCCGATAGCGCCAATCTTTTCGCCCCGTTGGCGGAAGCCCCATCGCCCAAGGACCTTGAGCCCGGTGAAGCCGACAGCCTGTTGAGGCAACGTGTGGCGCGCGAGGAGGCCTTCAGCGTGAAGGAGGGTGGTGTCACCGCCGAGCGCAAAGAGTTGGCGGGTGTATTCTTCTTCCCTCCATTGCGGGGGATCGTCACCAGCAAGTACGAGCGCAAGAAGAGCCATTTCGGCATCGATATCGTGGCCAAGGCCGATGCCGCGGTGAAAGCCTGCTTGTCCGGTACCGTGACCCTTGCGAGTTGGACCACCGATGCGGGCCACGTGTTGCAGATCCAACACGCCAACGACCTGGTCAGCGTATACAAGCACAACAGTGTGTTGTTGAAAGGCGTGGGCGACAAGGTGAAAGCGGGGGAAGCCATCGCCATCGTGGGCAACAGCGGCGAACTCACCACCGGGCCACATCTGCACTTCGAGCTGTGGCTCAGCGGCGAGCCGGTGGATCCACAGGCCTACATGGTATTCGAATGAGGGCGAACGCAAGGAGTAAAAGCAAGGTTCGGAACCAAGTCGGTTTCTACTCCTGTGCCCGCAAACGCTCCTGAAACGCGCAGCATGAGCATCAAGTCCGCCATCGCCAAGCCCTACGCGCGTTATGTGACCGAAGCGGTCATGCGGCGTGCAATGGACCCGGTGGCCACCCAAGCCGCGGTGTTGAAGGAGCTCATCCGTTTTGGTGGGGACACGTCCTTCGGACGGGAGCATCGGCTCCATGCCGTGGAGGATCATGCGGGCCTTGTACAAGCAGTGCCATTGCGTGAATACGAGGGCTTCAAGCCCTACATCGACCGCATCAAGTTCGGCGAGGAGGATGTGCTCTGGCCGGGCAAGCCGCTCTACCTCTGCAAGACCAGCGGCACCACCAGCGGGGCCAAGTACATCCCCATCACCAAGGAGAGCCTGCCTAACCACATCGGTAGTGCGCGTAGAGCCTTGCTGGCCTACATCCACCACAGCGGCAAGGCCGACTTCGTGGGCGGCAAGATGATCTTCCTCCAAGGCAGCCCCGTTCTGGATCACAACTTCCCGATCCCCAGCGGACGCCTCAGCGGCATCGTGGCCAACCATGTACCGCGCTACCTGCTCAAGAACCGCATGCCCAGCTTCGCCACCAACAGCATCGCGGATTGGGAAACGAAGGTGGAAGCGATCGTCACCGAGACCATGAGCGCCGATATGCGCTTGATCAGCGGCATACCGGCGTGGGTACAGATGTACTTCGAGCGCCTGCTGTCAAGGACCGGCAAGGCCGATGTGAAGAGCGTTTTCCCGAACTTCTCGCTATTCGTGTATGGTGGTGTGAACTACGCGCCGTATCGCAGCCGCATGGAAAAACTGATCGGGGCACAGGTACCCAGCGTGGAGCTCTTTCCAGCGAGCGAAGGCTTCATCGCCTACCAGGATCGGAGTGGGGAAGAAGGCTTGTTATTGGTGCTGGACAACGGCATCTACTTCGGTTTCGTGCCCATGCACGGCAACGACCGTCGCCCGCGCTCCATCGCCGAGGTGGAGCTGAACACGCAGTACGCACTGGTACTGTTCACCAACGCGGGTTTATGGGGATACGAGATCGGCGATACGGTGAAGTTCGTGTCGCTCGCGCCACCGCGGATCGTCGTCACCGGGCGTACCAAGCATTTCACCAGTGCCTTTGGCGAACACGTCATCGCCGAAGAGGTGGAAGGCGCGTTGAAGGAGGCGATGGCGATGATGCCCTGCGAAGTTGCGGAGTTCACCGTGGCACCGGAGTTGGCGCCGGAAGCAGGGCTGCCCTATCATGAATGGCACATCGAATTCGCAGCACCGCCCGCTGACCTGGAGGGTTTCGCACGACGCATCGATGAGGCCCTGCAGCAGCGCAATGTGTACTACCGCGACCTCATCACCGGCAAGGTGTTACGCCCCTTGGTGATACGCCCCTTGCCACGCGGTGCCTTCGCGAATTGGATGAAAGCGCGCGGCATGAACGATGCGCAGAGCAAGGTTCCACGGCTGGCCAATGACAGGCGGTACGTGGAAGGCCTTTAGGGCGCGCAGACCTTATCCGATCACGACCGCCTGCGGGTAACGCTTCTTCCAGAATTCAAGGGCCTTCAGGCTGGCCAACGTGATCACCGTGCGGTGGTCGAGTTGCACTTTGATGGCCTTGAGTCCTTCTTTGATGGGCTGCGTGAGCACCAGTTTCTTCTTTGCGCGTGGCATGATGGTTCGTTGTTGGTTCAAATACACCTACGCGGAAACCGTGCCGAACGGATGCGTGGCAGGTTAAGAAGTGTGAAAATGGTGAGAGATCCCTACGATCGGTGGCTCAACGGGGCGTCCTCTCCACACCCTGCGCACCGTGGATGCGGTAGAGGTCGTTCTCCAACAGCACCGGCCACGGTAGTTCCACGGCCGTATCGAACGTGCGTTTGAACACCACGATGCGCGTGCATCCTTCCTGCTGGAGTGTTTTCAGCGTAGCTGGATCGGCGAGCGTGGCGTTCGTCATGGTCCATCCACGCCGGTGCGCGAAGTACATGGCCGTGGGCACTTGTCCGGTGTTCATCGCGATCAGCCCATTGTCCTGGCCGAGGTCCTTTTCCAAGTGCATTAAGGGTGCCAGCTGGGGGCTGATCCGGAAGTCGTTGGCCTGTGCGGCGAGGCCTTCCACCACCACGATCACGAGCAGCGCATGGGCCCAGCGAGCGTTGTGGAGTTGAGCAAGTCCGTAACCACCGAGAAGGGCCATGGTGGGGATGAAGGGCAGCACATAATAGGCATGCACCCAGAACGTGTCACCAGCCTTCAGCATCACCACGAGGAAAGCGGCGGAGAGCAGGGCGAACGCCAGGAGCAGCGCATGCTGACGGCGCTTCACGGCGAAGTACAGTCCCAGCAGGAAGACCGCGAAACCGCTGAATCGAAGGGCATCGAAGTAGAAGTTATCCAAGGTGCGTGGCCAGTTGCGGACAAGTTGAACGGCACCCTCGGCCATCGAACCGCCCATGAAGAAATGCCAGAAGCCATACGTCTCCACGAGGTGCGGCACCCACTGGAAGTACCACCACAAGGCAGGCAGTGTCGCTACAGCGACGAGCCATGTCCCGAGTTGAACGATCCACGTTCTCCGCTGTGGCCAAGCCAGCACCGGCCAAACGGCCAATAGACAACCTGCGGTGATCTTGCTGAGCAGACCGGCGCTGATCAGCAGCGAGCCCAGCACCAATGAGGCCCAAGGGCTGTGGGTTCCGCGTGCTGCATCTAGGCGTTCTAGACCAATGAGCACCAGCGATACGGCGAACACATCGGGCATCACCTTGCGAGCGTACATGAACCACAGCGAGAACAGCAACAACAGCGCTGCATACAGTGCCACTGTCGCACCAAGGTGTCGATGGACCAGCTTATGGAAGCACAGCACACCCAGGCTCCCAACAAGGAGCACGATCAGTCGGCCTGGCCAATAGGCATCGCCGAAGAGCAGCATACCCCAGGCGATGAGCATGTTGAGAAGGGGGAATTCCATACCGGTGATGCCCGTGAGCGAACCGGCCGTATCCATGCGTGGATGCAACATATCCACGCCCTGTTCTGCGTAGTTGCGGGCCACCATCAGCACCGAGGTCTGCCGCCAGTGGTGCGAGGTCTCCAACGGTGGGTTGGTGATACCGACCAGCCGCGCAGCGAAGGCAAGCGCCACCCAGAAGCGGATGTCGCTCGACCAGGACCTGATCATTTGAAGACGGGGAGCCATCGGCAGTGGATCGCCAAGATGCGGACCTTTGTGCCATGTCCGCCTCCATTGGAACCGATGTGGCCCGTGCCGTTGCCTTGTTGCAGGGCGGTTCCGTGGTGGCCATACCTACGGAAACGGTGTATGGCCTGGCGGCGAACGCCTTCGATCCCGAAGCCGTGCTGCACATCTTCACCACCAAACAGCGCCCCAGCTTCGATCCGTTGATCGTGCATATCGGTCGACCAGCGGATGTGCATGCGGTGGTGCGCGAGCTTCCTCCGGGGGCAGAAGAACTCATGCGTGCTTTCTGGCCGGGTCCGCTCACGCTTGTGCTGCCGAAACGCCCTGAAGTACCGTATATCGTTACGAGCGGCTTGGACACCGTCGGCGTCCGCATGCCCGCGCATCCGTTGGCCTTGGACCTGTTGCAGCGCCTGGACTTCCCCCTGGCAGCGCCCAGTGCGAACCCCTTCGGCTACGTGAGCCCGACCACCGCGCAGCACGTGGCCGATCAGCTTGGCGAAGCCATCCCGTACATCCTCGACGGCGGTGCCTGCGCGGTGGGTGTCGAGAGCACCATCATCGGGTGGGATGGAACATGTTGGGTGTTGTACAGGCCAGGCGGGGTACCGGTGGAGGCGATCGAAGCGGTGATCGGCCGTGTAGATGCGGCCGCGAAGCAAGTCGTGCCGGCGGCGCCTGGGATGCTCGAAAGCCATTATGCGCCGCGGAAGCCCGTTCATGTGGGCGATGTGGACGGATTGTTGCCCCTATTCGCGGATAAGCGTGTCGGTGTCATCGGTTTCCAGCGCGCGTTCGCGGTCCACCGCAACGAAGTGCTGGCCCCGAATGGGAGCATCGAGGACGCGGCGCGTGATCTCTTCGCGGCGCTGCGTGCGTTGGACGCGAGCGATGTGGATGTGATCCTGGCCGAGCGGTTCCCCGATGAAGGCTTGGGCCGTGCCATCAACGACCGGTTGCGGCGGGCGGCGGCGAAGCGGTGAGGGCCTCGGTGCATCCCGCGCCGAATGCGATCTTTGCACCCTTCCCAGGACGAACAGGAGCTCGTCACCCCATGAGCGCAGGATCATCAGAGCACATGCAAAAACGCATCGCCATCCTCGGCTCCACGGGCTCCATCGGCACGCAGGCGTTGGACGTGGTGCGCGAGCAACCGGACCACTTCGAGGTGGAGCTGCTCAGTTGCGGCAACAACGTGGACCTGCTCATTCAGCAAGCCTTGGAGTTCAAGCCGAACGCGGTGGTCATCGGCGATGCGGCGAAGCTCGAAGCCACCAAGGATGCGCTCTTCCCGGCGGGTATCAAAGTGTATGCTGGTGCTGAAGCGTTGGAGCAATGCGTTCGTATGGAGGGCATCGAACTGGTGCTCACCGCGCTGGTGGGTTACGCCGGTCTGCGGCCCACCCTGGCGGCGATCGATGCGGGCAAACACATCGCCTTGGCCAACAAGGAGACCTTGGTGGTGGCGGGCGAGCTGGTGACGAAGGCCGCGCGCGACAAGGTCGTGAACATCTATCCGGTGGACAGCGAGCACAGCGCCATCTTCCAATGCCTGGCGGGCGAGTGGCACAACCCGATCGAGAAGGTCGTGCTCACCGCGAGCGGCGGTCCGTTCCGAGGGAAGACGCGCGCGGAGTTGGCCAAGGTCACCAAGGCGCAGGCGCTCAAGCATCCCAATTGGGACATGGGTGCCAAGATCACGATCGATAGTGCCAGCCTGATGAACAAGGGGTTGGAGGCGATCGAAGCGAAGTGGCTCTTCAACCTGAAGGCCGATCGGATCGAGATCATCGTACACCCGCAGAGCATCATCCACAGCATCGTGCAGTTCCGCGATGGCAGCATGAAGGCGCAGATGGGCCTGCCGGACATGAAGCTGCCGATCCAGTACGCCATGGCCTACCCGGACCGCCTGCCCACCTCGTGGCCGCGGTTCGATTTCACGAAGTATCCTGCGCTCACCTTTGAGCAGCCCGACTTGAAGACCTTCCGCAACCTGGCCTTGGCGCTGGAGGCCATGGAGAAGGGCGGTAATGCGCCTTGTGTGCTCAACGCCGCCAATGAAGTGGCCGTGGAACTCTTCCTCCAGGACCGCATCGGTTTCCTGGAGATGAGCGACCTCATCGCAGATACGCTGAACACGGTCCCTTTCGTTGCTCAACCTGAACTAGCCCACCTCGAAGCCAGCGACGCCGAAGCACGGCGCGTGGCACGCGAACGAACCCCTGCATGGAATTCCTGATCAAAGCCGCTCAGCTCATCCTGAGCCTCTCCATACTCGTAGTCCTGCACGAGCTGGGCCACTTCCTGCCCGCGCGCTGGTTCAAGATCCGTGTGGAGAAATTCTACCTCTTCTTCGATCCGTGGTTCTCGCTCTTCAAGAAGAAGGTGGGCGACACCGAATACGGCGTGGGTTGGTTGCCGCTCGGTGGGTATGTGAAGATCAGCGGCATGGTGGACGAGAGCATGGACAAGGAGCAGATGGCCCAGCCCGCGCAGCCTTGGGAGTTCCGCAGCAAACCCGCCTGGCAGCGTTTGATCGTGATGATCGGAGGCGTCACGGTGAACCTCTTGCTCGGCATGCTCATCTACATCATGGTGCTCTTCGTTTGGGGACGCGAGTACCTGCCGATCAGCAACGCCACCTACGGCATCCACCCGAGTAGAACGCTCATGGCGGCCGGTGTGCAGGAAGGCGATCGCATCATCAGCATCGACGGCGTGGCACCGAAGACGACCGCAGAAGCCGGCAAGGCGATCATGATCGATGATGCGCGCACCCTGGTGGTGGAGCGCAACGGCGTGCAGGTGACCCTCGCCCTGCCGGAAGACCTCAACCAGCATGCGTTGGCGGCCGGTGAGAAGGAGATCATGGCGGTGCGCCTCCCGTTCTACATCGACAGCATCCTGCCCGGTGGAGCGGCCGCGAAGACCAGCCTCGCGAAGGGTGATCGCGTGCTTTCCGTGAACGGCAAGCCGACGCTCTTCTTCGAGGATTTCCGCAAGGCCATGCAAGAGGAGAAGGGCAAAGAGGTGAAGATCGCCGTGTTACGCGCATCCGACACGCTTTCGGTGAACGCCCAGGTGGATGCCGACGGGAAAGTGGGCTTGGGCCCCATGACCTATAAAAAGCTGGCTGAGCGTGGCGAGGGCTTCGCCACCGTGAAGGAGGAATACGGCTTCTTCGCATCCATCCCGGCGGGCATCAGCTACGGATTGGAGACATTGGGCGGTTACGTGCGCTCATTGAAGCTGCTGTTCACTAAGAGCGGGGCCGAGCAGATCGGTGGCTTCGGGGCCATCGGCAACATGTTCCCTGCGAACTGGGATTGGAACGCCTTTTGGAACATGACGGCTTTCCTCAGCATCATCCTGGCCTTCATGAACATCCTGCCGATCCCCGCCTTGGATGGTGGACATGTGCTCTTCCTGCTCTACGAGATGATCGCCGGTAAGCCCGCACCCCAACGGGTGATGGAGGTGGCGCAGATGGTGGGCATGATCCTGCTCTTCGGGCTGATCCTATTCGCCAACGGAAATGATATCTTCAAGGGCATAACCGGCCGCTTCTAGCACGCGGCGAACAGCGAACCCATGGTCGTAGCCCGCGCCAAGGCCCTTTCGGAGAACAAGAAGCAGCTCACCAAGTTCGTGCTGATCGGCGGGCTGGCGGTGCTCACCGACCTGGTGTGCTACTACATCTTCCTCAACCTGTTCCCGGCGGATGCCTTCGAGCCCGCGCTGGACAACGAGGCGGTGAGCAAGAGCCTCTCCTTCCTCTGTGGTTTGTCCGTTACGTACTGGTTCAACAAGCGCTGGACCTGGCGCCGCAAGGACCGCGATACCGGTCGGTTGATGCGCTTCCTGTTGATCTACGGCATCTCGCTGCTGCTCAATGTGGGCATCAATTCGGGCCTCCTTCACCTGTTGCACACGCAAGCCTGGCTCGCCGAGGTGCCGTTCAAATACTTCTTCGCCTTCGCCGGGGCCACGGGATCGTGCTCGGTCTTCAACTTCGTGGGCCAGAAGTTCTGGATCTTCAGGCCGGGAGAGGAGGAGATCTAGGTCGGGGTCCACTGCCCTGCGCGATAGATAGGGTTTTCGCCTAACCGAACCTCATCGTTCCATCCCACGTACAAACCACCATGCCACATGTGGTGCTGGTGGAGGACGACGCGCTCGTCCGCAAGCTTTTAGAGAAAAGGCTGGTCACTGCCGGCTGGGATGTCAGCGCCCTTCGCGATGGCCGTGGGCTGTTGACCTACCTCAACGAACGACCTGCGGACCTCATCCTCATCGACCTCGGCCTGCCGCACATCGATGGCCTGGCCTTGGTGGAGAACCTACGCGCCTGCGGCATCGACACCCCGGTGATGATACTCACCGCCTATGAGCTGCCGCATCTGCACGCCACCGTGCGCAGCACCGGGGCGAACGAGCTCGTGCAGAAGCCCTACGACCAGGAAGACCTGCTCCGGCGCATGAAGCGCTTGTTGGCGGCTTAAGTGCTCCTGCTGTCATCGCGAACGAAGTGAAGCGAACGCCCCTGCTCCTGCTCCTGCCCCTGCTCCTGCCCCTGCCTCGCCTGCCGAAGCCTTGGCGAAGGCATGGCTGCTATTCCACCGACCTTTGCGCCCGTGCGCGCGCCTACGTTCACCCACGACGTCATCATCATCGGACAGGGTCTGGCGGGCTCCGTTCTGTCCATCACCTTGCAACAGCGGGGAAAACGGGTGCTGGTGTTCGACGCGCCCTTGCCGGGTAGGGCCTCGGAAGTGGCGGCGGGCCTAGTGAATCCGGTATCGCTGCGGCGCACCGTGCTCACGTGGCGGGCTTCTGAAATGCTGGCCATCGCTGGTGCGTTCTACCGCGATCTCGGCTTGCAGTACGATCAGGTGTTCTGGCACCCCATGCCGCTCGTAGCCGTATTCCCTACGGCACAAGAGGCGGGCATCTGGCAGCTGCGCACCAAGGAAGCGGATACCGGGCGGTTCGTTCGAATGGATACCGTTCCACACCCCCCGTTGGATGCGCTGCCTCAACCCTACGGTCGTGGCATCATCGACCGTTGTGCTTGGGTGGATGTGTCCAGGCTCCTGGCAGCGCACCGCCATGAACTGAGGAGCAGCGGAGGACTGCGGGAACTGCAGGTGAAGGCGGAAGACATCGTCCGCTACGAGGATGGCATCGCGGTCCATGGGGCGGTGGCGCCCTTGCTCGTGCACTGTGCTGGTCCGTTCGCCGAGGTATACGGCTTGGTACCGGTGAAGGGCGAAGGCCTTACGGTGCGCATACCGGGACTTGAATTGGATCGCATCGTACACCGGGGCGTGTTCCTGTTGCCGATGGGTAATGAGGTCTATCGCGTAGGGGCCACCTTCAAATGGGACGATGTCTGGAGCGGCCCCTCGGAAGAAGCGCGCCACTACCTGCTGGATCGCACCGAACGGCTCGCGGAGCGCGAGGTGGAAGTGCTGGACCACTGGTGTGGTGTACGTCCGGCCTCGAAGGATCGCCGACCTATCCTTGGGCACATCGGGCCGCACGAAGTGGTGTTCAATGGCTTGGGTTCACGCGGGGTGGTGTTGGCGCCGTGGTGTGCGCAGCATTTATGCGCACACATGCTCGAAGGAAAGGCGTTGGATGAAGAAGTAAGGGTGGGGAGGTTCAGCGGTTAGGCTCCTCTTCCCCCGCGATCACCTCCTCCAACGCCCGCCGGTGGAACTTCACACTGAAGCCGTCATAGCTGAGTCGCACGTCGGCATTGCGTTGCTTATCGGCACCGCTCAGGTCCCACTTCAGCATAGGGTAGCGGGCCGCGAAGGCCTTTGGCTCCACATCCACCACGAATTCCGCATGTTCCCAACCTTCGGGATAGGGGCTTCCGTTCTTCGGTGCTGGTAGTTCCACCACATCGATGCAACGACCCTGGAAGGTGAACGGTGTATGCAACTTGAAGGTGGCGATCGGTCTGCCGCCGATGGTGTGTTCGCCCAAGCACCTGCCGTTCTTGGAAAGCAGCGCCTTCATCGCTGCGTAGCGCGCGGTGGTCTCCACGCGATAGCACAAGTGGTCGAGGGGAAAACCATCCGTCACGATGCCGTCGTTCGTAAGCGCTTCGAGAAGCCGCGTTAGAAAAGGCGAGGGGTCGGGCAGTTGCACGGCGCGAAGATGGAGCAGGCGTAGCGAAGAGCAGGTGCGCAGAAGAGCGGTCCGTGTTTTGGATGGGGTGCGATCGCCAACCGCTGCTGACCTTTGCGGCGAACCCATCACGCATGCGCTTTGTCCGCACGACCCCTCTGCTCCTTCTGGTCCTTCTTTTCGTCACCTGCCGTTCCAACCGCGCGGTCGTGAACAACGGTAGTACCCCCGACCCGCGTTGGTCCGCAGTGGATTCCCTGCAACGCTTGGGGCAGTTCGCCTCAGCACTGGAGCGCACCGAAGCGCTCTTGAGTGAAGCCCGTGCGGCAGGCGACTGGCGCAACGAGTACCGCGCCTGGCATTACCGCTCGGCCTTCATCCCGGTGATCGGCCGCTCCAACGACAGCGCGTTGTTGGCCATGGAAGCACGCGCTGCGGAGGCGCCCGTGCCCCTGAAGCAGCTCCTCCATTCCACCGTGGCCGAAGGGTGGTGGCAGCGCTACCAGAGCGATCGCTGGCGCATCATTGAACGCACCGAACTGGGCACACCCACGGCCGATCCGGAAACATGGACCCAGCGGATGTTCATGGAGAAAGTGATCGCGCACTACCAGGCTTCGGTGGAACCAGCGGATACTCTGTTGCAACTACCCGTGGGCGACTTGGGATCCTTGTTGGAGCGCGAAGGCACGGCGGTGCCGCTGCGTCCTACGGTGTACGATGTCCTGGCCCATCGTGCGCTGGAGGTGTTCATGAACAGCGAAACGCGCATCACCGAACCGGCGTGGCGTTTCAAGCTGGACGACCCGAAGGACTTCGGCCTCTTCGAGCCGTTCGCGCTGCGCACCCTGCAGCATCGCGACAGCACGGCGTGGGAATTCCAGGCCATGCGCATCTACCAACGGTTGGAACGCGCACACCTCAACGATGACACGTTGGATGCGCTGGTGGATGTGAGCTTGCAACGGCTGGCCTACGTCCACGAACACAGCATCTTGGCGGAAAAGGACTCGCTGTACGTGGACGCCCTGAACACCTTGCGCAGCCGCGTTCCCGATGATGCGAGTTGGGCCGAGGTCACCTATGCGCTGGCCGTATGGCACCGCGACCAAGGTTCGAAATTCGTGCGCCTGGCCGGTGATGCGTGGAAGTGGGAGAACCGCACGGCACGCACCTTGTGCGAGGAGGCCATCGCTCGTTTCCCGGGTTCGTTCGGGGCGCAACGGTGTGCACAGCTGAAGGCGCAGTTGGAGTACCCTGCACTGCGCATCGAGGTGGAGGATGCCGTGGCGCCGGACCGTGACTTCGTGATCGCTATGCACTACCGCAACGTGCGCCGTGTCGGGCTGCGCGTGGTGCGCTTGGGGGCCGATGAACGCTACGATCGCAACGAGGTGGAGAAGTGGTTGCTCGGGCTCAAGCCGGTGAAGGAATGGAGCATCGAACTGCCCGATGATGGCGACCTGAACGAACACCTGGTGGAGTTGCCGGTGGCGGGTCTGCCCTATGGTAGCTACGCCATCGTGGCGGCCCGCGATGCGGAATTCAGAGGAGAACAGGGTGCCCTGGCCTATGCGTTCTTCAACGCCACGGACCTCTCCGTGACCCAGCGCACGTTGGACGGACAGACCGAATTGGTGGTGCTGGATCGCTGGGTGGGCACGCCACGCTCCGCCGTGAAGGTGGTGCGCTGGACCTTTCCACAGCGCTGGCCGCAACCGGATGCGCCATCACGCGATGGTGAAGCCAGCACCGATGCCGAAGGTCGGGTGAAATTCCCGACGAAAGGGGAGCAGGTACAGACCTACTACACCCTGGAGCAAGGTGCTGATCGGTTCCGCACTGGCGCGAGCTGGGCCTATGGCTACGAGCGCGCAGAACCGCAGGAGGAGGTACGCACTTTCCTCTTCACCGATCGCGCCATCTACCGGCCTGGGCAGGACGTGTATTACAAGGGCATCGTGATAAGCCAGCAGCAGAAGGTCGCAGCCGTGAAGGCCAACCACCGGACCGAGATCCGTTTCTACGATGTGAACGGTCAGTTGATCGATTCGGCCAAAGTGACCACCGATGCCTTCGGTGCATTCCACGGGAAGTTCAAGGCACCCACCGGAACGCTTACGGGCGGCATGCGTTTGGAAGAAGCGCATGGAAGCGCCTACGTGCAGGTGGAAGAGTACAAGCGGCCCACCTTCGAGGTGGTCTTCGACCCACTGGCGGGCACGCCGAAGTTGGGCGAAGCAGTCACGGTGAGCGGTACGGCTAAGAGCTACGCCGGTGTACCCTTGGATGGCGCCACCGTGCGTTGGAAGGTGGACCGTGGCTCGCGAATGCCGTGGTGGTGCTGGGGTTGGCGTGGTCTGCCTTGGGGCCGCAGCACCGAAGTCGCCAATGGCACTGCGGTTTGTGATGCACAAGGGCGATTCACCGTTACGTTCAAAGCGGAGGCCGATCGCGCATTCCCACGTCAGTCGGAACCCACGTTCAACTTCACACTCTCGGCTGATGCCATCGACATCAGTGGCGAAGCGCAGTCGGGCACCACGAGTTTCAGCTTGGCTTACCGCAGTATCGACATCGAGTTGCTGGTGGGCGAAGCCCTGGACCGCGCCAACACCGACAGCATCGTTGTGAAGGTGAAGAACCTCAACGGTGAAGACGTGGATGTGCCGATGGATGTGCGCATCGTGGAACTCGTTCCGCCCGTGGATGCGCCGCGCCGCGAACGGCTGTGGGAGCGACCGGATCGTATCCTCGAAGGCGAACTACCGACCACACACTTGGCGGACGACCCCATGAGCTGGCCGGTGGACAAGGTGGTCTTCGAGCGCAAGGCGCATCGCGGGCAAGGTCGCGCACTGCCGGTGAAGGGTATGGATGCGTTCACCGTTGGCCTATACCGCATCGAAGTGGAGGCGAAGGACCCGCAGGGTGCTGTGGTCAAGGTGGCGCGACTGGTCACGTTGTACGACACGGCGATACAGAACACGGGCTTCGTGGATGAGGCCTTCCATGTGGAAGCGGTGAAGGCGCGGTGTGAGCCGGGCGAGAAGGCCTCCTTGTTGTTGAGCAGTGCATTGCCCGCGGGCCGTGTGCTGATGGAGGTGGAGCGCGAAGGCCGCATCACAGCGAGTCGTTCGTTCGTGCTGAACAAGACGCAACAGTTGATCGAACTGCCCGTGGTGGAAAGCGATCGCGGAGGCTTCGCGGTACATTTCCTCTGTGTGGAGCGCGGTCGTTCGCACCAGCGCACCGTTTGGATCGATGTGCCGTGGACCAACAAGGAATTGCAGGTGGAGTGGATGAGCTTCCGCGACAAGTTGCTACCGGGCGCGAAGGAGGAATGGCGGTTGCGCATCACCGGACCGAAGAAGGAGAAGGTGGCCGCACAGCTCCTCGCGGTGATGTACGATGCATCGCTCGATCATTTCGTGCCCCACGACTGGAGCATGTTCCAATGGCCGGGCAATGGCGCTCGTTTTAGTTGGCAGCAGAGCGAGCCGTTCAGCGTACGACAAGGGAACGTGTGGAACATGGGTGTTCCGATCCCCGGCGATACCATGCGGATCTATCCGCGACTTTGGATGCCCGCCTTCATGGGGCGGCACTATGAAGGCGGGTATCGATCCATGGATATGATGATGCGCAGTGAGACCATCAGCGCAGCACCGCCAAGCCCAGGTGGGCGCATGGATAAGGTGGAAAGTGCCGGGATCATGGATGCCGACCTCGCCACTGAAGAGCCGAACGCTCCAGTGTACAACGCACCAGTGGCCGATCAAGGCGGTCCGCAGCCCGTGCGCACCGACTTCCGCGAAACGGCCTTCTTCCTCCCCGACCTGCTCACCGATCGCGATGGCAGTGTGGTGCTGCGCTTCACCACACCCGACGCGCTCACCCGCTGGAAGGTGATGGGCCTTGCGCACACCAAGGACCTGGAGACCGCACGGTTCACCAAGCAGACCACCACGAGCAAGCCGTTGATGGTGGTGCCTAACCTGCCGCGTTTCCTGCGTCACGGCGATCGGATCATGCTCACCGCGAAGATCAATGCCACTGACGGCACGGTGAAGGGTAACGTGCGCCTGTCGCTTTTCGATCCCGTGAGCGGCAAGGACATTACCACGCGCTTCGCGCTCCAACGCACCGAGCAAGCCTTTACCGCTGCGCCGGGAGCGAGCGCCTCAGCCAATTGGCCCATCACCGTCCCCGATGATGTCGATGTGGTGAGCGTACGGATCGTCGCCACCGGAGCGGGCATCAGCGATGGCGAGGAACGTCCGCTGCCGGTGCTCACGGACAAGGTCCTGGTGACCGAGAGCCTTCCGCTGCCGATCACCAAGGCAGGTACGAAGACCTTCACCTTGGAGAAGCTCGTGAATAACACCAGCACCACGTTGCAGCAACGCAGTTTGAAGTTGGAGTTCACCCCGAACCCGGCGTGGTATGCGGTGCAGGCGCTGCCGTACCTGATGGAGTACCCGCATGAATGCGCCGAGCAGACCTTCAGCCGCTACTACGCGAACCGGCTCGCCACGCACATCGTGGAGCAGCGGCCCGCGGTGCGCCAGGTGTTCGAGCAATGGCGCAAGCAGGGTGAAGAGGCCTTCCTGAGCGCCTTGGAGAAGAACGCCGAGCTGAAGAGCGTGGTGTTGGAGGAGACGCCCTGGGTGTTGAACGCGAAGGATGAGGGCGAGCGGAAACGTCGTGTGGCGCTCTTCTTCGATATGCAACGGATGGCCGCGGAAGAACAGACCTCACTGAAGAAGTTGCGCGACATGCAGCTGCCCAGTGGGGCGTGGCCGTGGTGGAGCGGCATGCGCGAGAGCCGGTACGTCACCCAGCACATCATCGCGGGTTTCGGGCATCTGGAAACGCTGAAGGCAGCGGACACTCGTGGTGATGGTCCGAACGAGATGATGCTTGGTCGAGCGGTGGAGTGGTTGGATGCCGAGGTGGACCGCAGCTACCGCGAGCTGGTGAAGCGCACCAAGCCGGAGGAACGTGCGAAGTACGTGCCCGATGCGTTGGATGCGCATCTGCTGTATGTACGCAGCTTCTTCCGCCGTTGGCCCATCGATGGCACCACACGCACCGCAGTGGACTTCATCGTCGCGCGCTGCAAGGACACCTGGCTGCAACGAAGCCTGCAGGAGCAAGCCATGCTGGCACTGGCGTTCGATCGCCTGGGCGATAAGAGCACCGCACGGCTGATCTTGAAGTCGCTGAGCGAGCGGGCCACCCGGAGCGAGGAGCTGGGCATGTACTGGAAGGGCTTCAATGCAGGCTACATATGGATCGACTTCCCGACGGAAACGCATGCGCTGCTGATCGAAGCGTTCCACGAGGTGGGCCAGGATAAGACCAGCGTGGATCAGCTGCGCCAGTATCTGTTGAAGTTGAAGCAGACCACCGACTGGAAGACCACGAAGGCCACGGCCGAAGCGTGTTATGCATTGCTGCTCACCGGCGACGACTGGCTCACCACGGACCCCGCGCCGGTCATTCGCGTGGGTGACATCACCGTCAAACCGGACAGGGCCCAAGCCGGCACCGGTTACTTCGAACAGACGTGGAAGGACGAAGCCATCAAGCCGAGCATGGGTCGGGTGATGGTGACAAGCCTGAAGGACGGCGTGCAGTGGGGCGCCCTGCATTGGCAGTACCTCGAGCGTATGGATAAGATCACGCCGCACGAAAGTCCGTTCAGCCTGAAGAAGCAAGTGTTGCTGAAACAACCCACGGACGCCGGCGCACGGCTGCTGGAACTCGGTCCGAACGCGCGCTTGAGTCCGGGTGATCGGGTCACCATCCGCATCGAACTCCGCACGGACCGCCACCTGGATTTCGTTCACCTCAAGGATCAACGCGCGGCGGCCTTCGAGCCGGTGGAAGCCATCAGTGGCTACACGTGGCAGGGTGGTTTGGGCTACTACCAGAGCATTCGCGATGCGGGCATGCACTTCTTCTTCGACCACATTGCACCAGGTACTTACGTGTTCGAATACGAGTTGAAGGTGACGCACGCTGGGGAGATGAGCAATGGCATCACCAGCGCTATGTGTATGTACGCTCCGGAGTTCTCGGCGCATAGCGAAGGGGACCGGGTGGAAGTGGCGCCCTAGTGGCAGGGGCACTGCGCCGATGGCATGTCGGACAGGTGCTGCTGTAGGGGCCTCACTTGTTTGGTCTGCCATTGGAACCGTCCGTGGCGTAGCTGCGTATAACGGCGTCGATGCGAACCGTGCTACCTCTCCTGGTGCTGTTCGTGGTGTCTTCCGCTGAAGCGCAACGAGCTCCTATCATCCGATACGATGCCTACGGGCCCGAACACGGGCTCAGTAATCGGCATGTGACCGCTGTGATCCAAGACCACGTCGGATTCATCTGGGCGGGAACCGTTTCCGGTCTCGACCGCTTCGATGGCCATTCCTTCCGCAACTGGTCGCAGATCGATGGGTTGCGCGGTGGGCGAGTGAGCGCATTGCGCCGCGATGCCAAGGGCTCGATCTGGGTCTTTTGCGATTCGCGCGAGAACGATATCATGCACGTGGACATCCTTGATCCGGCCAATGGCTTGTTGCGCCCGATGGAGGAACGCTTCCCCCGCCTTCCCTTCGAACCCGCTGATATCATCCGCTACGGTCCACAACGGGCTGACGGAAGTGTGGTCCTTGGGGCATCGGCACCCGCGCGCTGCATCGTGTACGATGCCACGGAGCGGTTCACCGTGCATGTCTTGGATGGCAGGCGCTTCGAGCCCCTGGGTGATGATCAGAACCAACGGATCATCGGCCACCTGGTCGGTGACGATGGTGGACAACGCATCGTGCGCGTGAGCACTGATGGGACGATGGAAGTGGTGCAGGAACTGCAGCGCGGCACCATCGTGGAGAACATGGTAACGGGGCGCACGACCAATGGAGCGTTGTACAGGCTCATCACACCGGATGGATCAACGCGGTTCTTCGACACGTACTCCGAACTGATCATGAGCGCGCGCGCCGTGTTGGCCGATGGGCCTGGGAGCCGTGATGGGGATCCGAAACACCGGCCATTGAACTACACGCCATTGCCAGAGCATGGACTCTTGTTCGAGAGTACCTCGCTGGTGGATGGTTCCGATCAGGTGTTGTTCGATCTGATGGATGAGCACCCCGAAGTGAGCGGCCGCGTGAAAGGTTGCATCGTGGACCGCTCCGGCGATCCTTGGTTGACCACGGAGTTCGGACTGTTCCATATCGAATTGCGGCGCGATGTGTTCACGCGTATCCTCCACCGACCGAACGCGAGCGGTGCCATGGGCCTATTGTGCCGTGGTATGGCCATCCGCGGTCAACGATTGTACCTCTCTACCGAATGGCAAGGAGCTCGCGTGCTGGATATTTCGGGCGACTCCGTCAAGGTAGTAGAGCGTCCGTCGCCGCAGTACCTCTTCGCCTCACATGTGGCGAACGATGGTAGCTGGTGGCGCGCAGGTGATGGAGTGGTGTTCCGGGAGGATGTGGGAGGAGATACCACGCGGTATGCGGTGAAAGACGAGATCTGGAACATCCTGTCCGAGGTGGAAGGACGTGTCTTGCTGGGAGGTCTGCACGGCCTTCATCTTCTCGACCCGCGAACGGGCGAGGTACGCACTTGGAATGACCCGCGATACCCCGAGCTTCAGCAGGCCCACGTGATGCAGCTGCAGCGCGGAACAGGAGGCACCATCCTCGCCACCACATCCAACGGCCTGTACGAATGCGGTCCTGGTGGGCGCGTGATCCGGCGCTGGTGGTCGGGTGCCGATGGTCGCGAACGGTTGCCCTACCATGATCTTCATCACTGTTATATCGATAGCGATGGGCTCATGTGGCTTTCCACGCGCGGTGCAGGGCTGGTCTGCTTCGATCCGCGCAAAGGCACGCACCAAGCGTATGCCATGCGCAACGGCTTCCCCAATAACATGGTGTACGCGGCCTATGAGGATGCCAATGGTCAGCTGTGGTTGCCCACCGATGGTGGTATCGTGCGTTTCGACAAGCGCTCGCGCCAGAGCACGGTCTTCACCACGGCGGATGGCATCACCAACGACGAGTTCAATCGTCTGGCGCATGCGCGCGGTCCTGATGGCACCTTGTATTTCGGTGGGCTCAATGGCATCACGGCCTTCCATCCGGACGCCTTCGCTCCACGGTCAGACAAACAGCGATCAGCCGTAGTACTGACGCGGTTCGAAGGGTTTTCCCCAGACCACGGTGGTGTGGTGGATCGGCTCGCGGAGGCCACGGCCACCGGTGGCATCGCGTTGGGAGCGGAGGATCGTGCGCTGCGCATCTCGTTCGCGCTGCTTTCCTACGAAGGCGAAGGTCGCATCCTCTATGCGTGGCGTCTGGCCGGTGTAGAGGACGATTGGAACTACCAGTTCGAACCTAACCTGCGGCTGGACCGCCTTCCTTATGGGGAATACACCTTGGAAGTGATGGCCCGCAATGGCATGGGCCATTGGAGCACGCATCAGCTATTGCTGCCCATCTCGGTGCAGCAGCCCTGGCATACGCGCCGCACCGTATGGGCTTCGGCCGGTGCCTCGGCCGTACTGCTGATCGGGTTGCTGGTGCAAGGCATCCGTCGTCGCATGCGGCGTGTGCGAGCTATTGCATAAGGAACGACCGTTAAGCGTCACTGCTAAAGCGTCCCGCTTACTTTCGCCCCATGAAAGCAATGGCACCGGTCGTCTTGGCCCTGGGTCTCGTGGCCTGCGGCGGCAACGACAGCAAACCCGAAGGCGAAGTGGTGGATAGCACCGCAACCGCCGTTACTACGCCGCCAGCTGTCCTGGATCTGGGTAGCTACGACACGCCTCTTCTGGTGGAACTGGGCGACATGGCCACCCTCGGTGTCGACTCCCCCACGGTGAAATGGAACGAGGAGTTCGGCCGGTTGGAGGTGAGCGCGGGTGAGCATTTCGGCCTGTTGATCACCGAAGAGCCCGGCGACCTGGCCCGGTTGAAGGCCGACCTGGACCGCGACATGTTGCGCAAGCACACGGTACTCGAAGAGACGCCGGAGAAGCTCGTGTACCGGTCCGAGTTCCCGGATGACGCAGGCACCTACATCCACTTCTACCGTTCCGTGCAAGTGGGGGACCGCACCTTCGTGGTCACCGATGCGGATCAAGTGCGGTTCAACGAGGCCGATGTGAAGCGCATGGCGGCATCGATCAAAGCGAAAGTGGCCGCATGAATCGGTTCCTCCTGCTCGTGGTCTTGTTCGGGTCGGGATCCTTGGCCGCCCAGAATGAAGAGAAGTGGCGTGCTAGCTTGGATCGGTATTGGGCAGGGATCGACTCTGCGTATCGCGACACCGTGCATTCGCCATTGCCGGTGGAGGATCGCAAAGCGTTCAGCCACCTGCCCCGGTTCGAAGCGGACCCGGCATTCCGCGTGAAAGCGCGGTACGAGCCTCGGACCGGCGAGGTCTTCGGCATGAAGACCAGTACGGAGCGCGAGCCGAAGTACCAAGCCGTGGGCACCT
The DNA here is from genome assembly GCA_016787995.1 of Flavobacteriales bacterium. Lineage (GTDB taxonomy): Bacteria > Bacteroidota > Bacteroidia > Flavobacteriales_F > PHOS-HE28 > PHOS-HE28. The sequence goes on from JAEUTB010000244.1 coordinate 23,479, forward strand.
TGTACTTCACCCTGGCCGGCAAGGAGGAGCAGCTCACCGTATACCGCAACATCGATCTGAGCCGCCTGGAAGACTACCGCAACTACCTCTTCGTGCCCTTCACCGACCTTACCAACGGGGAGAGCACCTACGGGGGCGGCCGCTACTTGGACCTGGACGGTCCGTTGGACACCGAAGTGGAGCTGGACTTCAACCGGGCCTACAACCCGTACTGCGCCTATGGCGGGCGCTACTCCTGCCCCATACCCCCGGAGGAGAACCATTTGGAGGTGGCCGTGCGGGCAGGGGTGCTGAAGCACCACGACTAGGCTGCGCTCGACGAACGCAACCTATTGGTCGACGGCACGTACACATGGCGTCGAAAAGCCCTAGGAAAACCGGTCCGGATCGGTTATCCTTGCAGCTTGACCGGACTACCGCCATGCGCTCCATCAACCTCCTCTTCGCCGCTGCTTTGAGCATTCCAGTTTCCGCTGGCGTGATCGTGCTCGAAGGCAACTACCAAGGCAAGAACCTCTTCATCCAGAACCCCTTCTCCGAAGCCGGCGTGGGTTTCTGCGTGTTCGAGGTCACGGTGAACGACCAGATCGCCACCGACGAGATCAACAGCAGCGCTTTTGAGATCGACATGAACAACTTCGGCCTGAAGTTGAGCGACAAGGTGGTGGTGAAGGTGAAACACAAGGACGGCTGCACCCCGGTGGTGTTGAACCCCGAGGTGCTGAAGCCCAAGAGCACCTTCGACATCGTGAAGCAGGCCATCAGCGCTGACGGCACCTACACCTGGACCACCACGAACGAGACCGGCGAGCTGCCCTTCATCGTGGAGCAGAAGCGTTGGAACAAGTGGGTGAAGGCCGGTGAGGTCATGGGCGTGGGCAAGCCAGGCGAGCACAGCTACGAATTCAAGGTGACCCCGCACCGCGGCGAGACTACCTTCCGCATCAAGCAGGTGGATCTGAGCAAGCGTGCCCGTTACAGCGAGGCCATCACCTTCGCCTCCAGCAGCGCGCCCATCACCTGGAGCCCGCCCAAACCGAAGGACGAGATCATCTTCAGTGGTGCCACGCTGTTCGAGATCTACGACCAATACGGCAACATCGTGAAGCGCGGTTACGCCGATCGTGTGGAGGTGGCCTCCTTGAAAAAGGACCTCTACTACCTGAACTACGACAACAAGATGGGCGAGACGTTCATCAAGCGTTGATAGCACCACGACCGATCAGGAAGCCTCCCAGCAACGGGGGGCTTTCTTCTTTTACCAACTTCGCAGGATGATCCGTATCGAACACATCGGCATCGCCGTGAAGGACCTGGCCGCAGCCGAAGAGCTGTACCACAAGTTGCTGGGCACACCGAGCTATAAGCGCGAGGCCGTGGAGAGCGAAGGGGTGATCACCTCCTTCTTCCAAGTTGGGCCCAATAAGATCGAACTGCTGGAAAGCACGCGATCGGACGGCCCGATCGCCAAGGCCATCGAGAAGCGCGGGGAAGGGATCCACCACATCGCGTACGAGGTGGCCGATATCCGTGCGGAGATGGCGCGGTTGAAGGCGGAGGGCTTCATCTTGTTGAACGAAGAGCCCAAGCGCGGCGCCGACAACAAGCTGGTCTGTTTCGTGCACCCCAAGAGCGCCGGAGGGGTCTTGGTGGAGCTCTGCCAGGAGATCCATTGAAACTATAGTGCTTTATTCGTACGTTTGCACGTACATCAGAACGTCATGATCGCCATCCCTGTCACCACACTACGTGATAAGCTGAAGACCTACCTTGACCGGGTGACGAAGTCGTTCGAGGTGATCGTAGTATCGCGCAGTGCCGATGAGAGCGACTCCGTGGTCATCCTCCCGCTCAAGGAGTACAACGCCTTGATGGAGACGCAGCACCTGCTCTCCTCTCGTAAGAACCGCGAGCATCTGGAAGAGTCCATCGCCCAACTGAAGAGGGGTGAGGTGAAGGAGCCGAAGGAGTTCAAGTCCCGATCATAAGACGGTATGCGCATCGAGTTCACCCCTAACGCATGGGCGGACTTCTGTTATTGGTTGGACGCCGATAAGTCCAAGGCTGATCGGATACGAGAGTTGATCAGCGACCTACGCCGAGATCCGTTCAAGGGCGTTGGTAAACCCGAAGCATTGAGGCATCAACTTGCAGGCTACTGGTCGCGCAGGATCGATGCGGAACACCGACTGGTTTATGCTGTCAGCGGGGGGAAGGATGATCGGCGTGTCACCATACTTTCCTGCAGGTACCACTACGACTGAACATGGCCACACGGAAAGAGACCGCCGCCTTCATTCTACAGCAGCTGGGACATCCGGAACGGTTCAGCGTGAAGCCCATGTTCGGTGAGTTCGCACTTTACTCGGATGGCAAACCGGTAGCCTTCATCTGCGACGATCAACTATTCGTTAAGATCCTGCCGGAGAGTGCTTCTTTGGAGGGCCGTTGTGAGAAGGCGCCGGCTTATCCGGGATCCAAGGACTACTACCTGGTCCCCGAAGACCTCATCAGCAGTGAAAGCAGAATGGCCGCCATACTGCTCCGCATCGGCGAGGCGCTGCCCTTGCCGAAAGCCCGAAAGAAAGCCGCGAAACGAAAGAGCTAGACGATCAGCGCCAACCGCGAGGTCAGCCCGATCACATCCTCGTGCGCGAGTTCCAAGTGCTCGGCATGTAGCCCGGCGTTGCGCGCGCCGACCACATGCTGGATGCTATCGTCGATGAAGAGCGTGCGCGCTGGGTCCGCACCGTGTTTCTCGAGCACGTGGAGGAACGATGAAGCATCCGGTTTCCGTAGACCGATCTCGCAACTGTAGTATGCCCCGTGGAAAAGCTGCTTGAAGTCGGTGATGCCATTCTCCCGCGCGATGATGGCTTCGAAGGCGGGCACGTGGATGGCGTTCGTGTTGCTGAGCAGCAGCACCTGGTAACGCTCCTTCAACCGGTGTACGAGTTGGATCCGTTCAGGTGGCACGGAGCCGAGCATGGCGTTCCAGTTGGCGTCGATGACGGTATCGGACAGCGCCGGGTCGAGAACCTGCCGGATGCGGTCGCGGAATTGGGCCGGGCTAAGGGCACCGGTCTCGAACCCGTCGAACAGATGATCCTGCTGGGCTTTGCTGTAGAGGCGTTCGAAGTCGGGGTGGCCCAAGTCGCGGAAGCCTCGCGCGGTGGCTTGATAGTCCACGTCGATGAGCACGCCACCGAGGTCGAGCAGGATGGTATCGTAGCGGTGTTGCACGGGTATTTCTACCAGAAATGGGCGACGAAAATAGGCTTCGGCCCGC
>JAEUTB010000020.1 GCA_016787995.1 Flavobacteriales bacterium
TGTGAACAAGGAGAAGATCGCGTCGGAACTGCACACGGTGCGCACGCCATTGTTACCGGCATCCGGTCGGTCATTCTCGATCACGTTCACCTGTGCTTGCGCGTTGGTGCACGGCGAGCTTCCAGGGACGGTATAGGTGTAGACACCCGGCAGACTGGTCCCGGGTATATAGATGCCGGAACTGATCTGAAGATCCGGTCCGATCCACGATCCATTGAACTGTGGTGAACCATTCAGGAACGACACCAATTGCAAGGGATCATCATCATCACATACGATGGTCTGCCCATTGAAACCCGCGTTCGGTTGTTGATTCACCGTCACGGCCACGAACGCCTCATCGGGCTGGCAGCCGATGGGGCCTAGTACCGTGTACACATATACACCTGGGGCATCCGTTCCAGGCAGGAAAACGCCACTGTGTGCGGCGCCCGTGGATTGCCTGCGCCAGGTACCACCTGCTTGGGCTTGTGCGCCCAGGAGCGGGAACATGGGTCGTGCGCCGCCCGTGCTGCAAACACTGAGGTTAGCGTCGTTCCCTGCGTTGGCTCGCGGATTCACGTTCACGTTCAGGGTGGCCACCGCATTGGGACATGGTGTCGTACCGGAAACCGTGTAGGTATAGGCTCCAGGCAGGGAAGTACCTGGTGTGAAGAACCCGTTGGACACACCACCCGGCGGCGGCAATGCCCAGGCCCCCCCGAAGTCGGGGTCGCCACCCAAGCTATCCACCATGGGGAAACCGGTGGCGTTATCGCATACCGTTATCGTGCGGCTCGTGCCAGCGTTGGGTGGTTGAACAACGGACACCGTGGCCTGAGCCGTGGCTGCTGCACAGGGCGGAACGCCAGGGACCGTATAGGTATAGGTACCGGGAGTGGTGACACCCGGGATGAAAGATCCGTTGAAGGCGGTCGTCAACGGTGCAGGCCCGGACCACGTGCCGGTGGTGCTTGGCGTTCCATTGAGCACCGTGATGAGGTTGACCGCAGGACCGCCCGCACAAAGGGTAGTGTCACCATTGGTGCCTGCGTTCGGCGCCGGGTTCTCCGTCACGGTCACGATGGCGATATCCGATGCGCAGGGTGATAGACCGGTCACCGTGTACACATAGTCACCTGGGATGTCCACCGGAGGTTGATAGAATCCAGGGTGCGACCCGCCTGGGGGCGTAGGCCTTGTCCAAGTGCCGCCAGGCGTCGGTGTGCCGGTGAGCAAGTCGAAGAGCGCGAATGAACCGCTGATGCTGCATACGGTGGTGCCCCCATTTCCCCCTGCGTTCGGAGCCTGATTCACATTCACGGTGAGTGATGCAGTGGCAGGGCCACACGGAGTAACTCCGGGGACCGTATAGATGTAGACGCCGGGTGCATCAACCCCAGGTACGAAGATGTTGCTGTGAGGGTCGCCGCCGAAGGTCCATGTGCCCGGCTGGGGTGTGCCGCCCAACCGGAGCGTCATGTTGAACGGACCGTCGGTACTACACACCGTAGTGGTGGCAGGGGTACCGGCGTTCGGCTGTGCCACCTCTAGCACGGTGACCGTGGAACTTGCGTTCGGACAAGGCGTGGTGCCGGTGAGCGTGTAGGTGAATACCCCAGGATCGTTGGCTGGCGGGTTGTAGGTCCCCGTCCCGTTGCTCCATGTGCCTCCACTCTGGGGGTTCCCCGTGAGCAGGGTGAACAGGTTGAATTGTCCACTATTGCTACACACGGTGGTACTCGCGCTGTTGCCTGGCCTACGCGGCGCCACAACAGTGATGCTGACCATGGCCTGATCGGCGGCACACGAGGCTGAGCCGCTCAACTCGTATCGGAAATTGTAAGTGCCAGCCGGTACCAGCGTGGCGTTGAAGAATTGACCGGTGAGCGCTCCTGTTCCGGAGAGGTCCACCCAAGTTCCACCCGATTGTGGTGTGCCGCCCAGGAAGGTGAAGAGGTCGACCAGGTTGTTGGAGCCACATGACGCGCCAGCGCCATTCGCGCCGGCATCCAATGCCGCTACGATGGTCACCCGCACGCTGGCTTGGTCGGCACCGCACTGGCCGTTGCCTGGCACGGTGTAGGTGAAGTCGTAATCGCCCGGTGGCAACCCGGTCGGAGAGAACGTACCGCCGGTCAACTGCCCGGTGGCATCATCATCCGTCCAGGTCCCGCCGGCATCAGGTGAACCACCCAAGGCATCGAACAGGTCGACATCACCTCCATCAGCGCAAACGGAAACCACCCCGTTCGTTCCAGCATCCGGCGCTTCGTTCACCGTGATCGCCACGGTGGCCGTAGCGTTGGTACACGGCGCAGTACCGGCGATCGAGTAGGTATAGAGGCCAGGCGTACTGGTGCCCGGAAAGAACACACCGGAGTTGGAACCACCTCCGGGCGCAGTCCAGATCCCACCCGGGTCGGGTGATCCACCCAATGCGGCGAACAAGTCCACAGGACCATCCGTGCTGCATACGGACACCGCGGCGTTGGTACCCGCTATCGGTTGCCGGTTCTCTGTGATGGCCACCACGGCGCTGGCATCGAGGCAAGGTGTGAGGCCAGCCACCGTGTAGGTGTAAGCACCTGGCTGCGACACACCCGGATCATAGGCGCCACCTGGGAAAGGCTGGCTGTTCGGACCGACCCAGGTACCGCCGGGGCTCGGAGTCCCACCCAAGCGTGTAATGAGGTTGAAGGTGGCCTGATCGCTGCAAACCGTGGAGGTGGCGTTCGTCCCCGCATTGGGTGCGTTGTTCACCACCACGGTCACAAAGCTGGTATCGTTGGGGCAGGGTGCATTGCCCAGGACCACATACTTGTAGATTCCGGCCGGCGTGGTCCCTGGCGCGAAGGTGCCGGAGAATGGAGCGTTCGCTGGAGTACGCCAAGTACCACTTCCGCTCGGTGTTCCACCCAGAACGGTGAAGAGTTGGAACGGTGCCTGTGTATTGCACACGGTGATGGAGCCGTTGCTGCCCGCCTCGGGAGCCTGCACCTTCGTCACCTGCACTGTGCTCGACCTCGATGTGCAAGGCGCCGTACCCGCCACGGTGTAGGTGTAGGTCCCGGCCACATCCACCACAGGATCGAAGATGCCCGGGTGGCTGGAACCATTGGGTCGTTGCCACGTACCTCCCACCGCCGGAGTACCAGTGAGCGAATTGAACAGGTTCACAGCCGGGCCATTGCTGCACACCGTAAGGCTGCCGCTGACACCCGGGTTGGGCGGTTGCACCACGCTTACTGTCACAGTAGCTGTGGCATTCGCACAGGGCGAAGTGCCGGCGACGGTGTAGATATAGGCACCGGCGCCCGAGGTCCCAGGGATGAAGGTCCCATTATTCGCACCACCACCCGGAGCTGTCCAAGTACCGCCGGCATCTGGCGATCCACCGAGCAGAGCGAACAAGGAGAACGGGGCATCCGAGGCACACACCGTTGTAGACCCGTTGGTACCTGCACGCGGGGCGGTGATCACGTTCACGGTGACCACCGCTGTGGCATTCGCGCATGGAGCCACGCCTGCGACCGTATATGTATAAGCGCCGGGCGCACTGGTACCGGGAATGAATGTCCCGTTGCTCGCACCGGAAGGTCCGGACCAGCTACCCCCTGGCGCCGGTGTGCCGCCCAACAAGGGGAACAGGTTGAATTGCGCATCGTTGGAGCAGCGCGTGACCGTAACGTTGGTCCCCGCATTGGGGGCGTTGTTCACCGCTACCGTGACCGTGGCGGATGCGTTCGCGCAAGGAGGCACGCCCACCACGGTGTAGGTGTATGTCCCAGCCACGCTGGTGCCGGGAATGAAGGTGCCCGAGAAGGCTCCTCCGCCGGGTGCCGTCCAACTACCCCCGCCATTAGGGCTTCCTCCGAGCAGCCCGAAGAGCGCGAAACTGGCATCCGTACTGCACACGGTCGTAGTCGCGTTCGTCCCTGCGTTGGGCGCGGTTTGTACGCCGATGGTCAACGAAGCCGTGGCATTGGCGCATGGAGCCGTTCCATTCACCGTATACGTGTACACGCCTGCCACATCCGTACCGGGCACGAATGTCGGCCCATGTGGCCCACCGGGTCCGGTCCATGTACCGCCGGGCTGCGGTGTGCCACCGAGCCGGGTGATGAGGGCGAAGGAGGCCGCGTTGCTACACACCGTGAAACTCGAACCCGTGCCTGCATTGGGTGCGTTGACAACGGTCACGGTCACAGAAGCCGAGGCGTTCGCACAGGGCGGAGCGCCGAGCACCGTGTAGGTGTAGACGCCGGGAGTTGAAGTGCCCGGGGTGAAGGTGCTGGAGACCGGTGCGCCACCGGGCCCCGTCCATGCTCCACCAGGTTGAGGAGAACCGCCGAGCAGGGTGAACAGGTTGAAGGGAACTCCGTTGCTGCACACCGTTGTCGTGGCATTCGTGCCCGCGTTCGGTGGCTGGTTGACGGTGACCGTAACGGTGGCGGTCGGGTCTACGCACGGTTGTGGATCACACTCCACGGTGTAGGTGAAAACGCCGGGTGGATCCACCGCTGGATCGAAGGTGGAACTGACCGGATCCCCGTCCTCGTTGGTCCAATCGCCACCAGGATCCGGGTTACCGCCCAGTGCATCGAAAAGATCCACCACCCCGCCCGAGGCGCAAAGCGTCAATGCCCCATTGGTGCCAGCGCTCGCGTTCTGGGGCTGTTGAACGAAGAGGCGTGCAGTGTGCGCAGGACAACCGTTCTGTGCAGGCACATTGTAGAAGTACGCTCCAAAGGGATCATGGTCCGGGTCGAACGTACCGTCGCAACCACCACCGGGGCCTGTCCACGAACCACCGGGCTGCGGGAAGCCACAGAGGGAGTCGATCATCTGGAACGGTGGTGCGGTGGTGGCGATATCGGCGGTGGCATCCGCGCCGGCTTGTGGGCCCGTGAGAACAACCGCACGCCATCCAGGACCACTGCCCAGTGCATCGGTCTGCCAACTGAAGGTGAGACAGCCTGAAGCATGGGAAGAGGTCACCACCTGGTCCAGCAACGAGTTGGAATGGGAGCCCACGATGAAGGGAGCACCCGAAGCCTCTGTACCTTGGAAAATGCGCAGCTGATCACCAGGGCCAGGAGCCACATCCCATTGCGAGAATCGCACTTGTGTCAATGGGCCAGCACCAGCGCCACCTGTTGGGCAAAGGGTGGCCACCGCAGAAGTATTGTTCGGGTAACCGCCGTTCGCTCCACCGGGATCGCAGATGGCGCCTTGGCATTGCTCGTAAGAAGCACCATCGGAGATCGCCACCACTTGGGCCCAAAGCGATGCGGGAGCGCCTACCGATAACAGCAGCACCAGACGAATGGCCTGGAGGCCAAGGAATGAACGGATCGCGGGTAAGGTCACGGTCAGGAACGGGTACACCCTGGTAAGAGGGACGTGCAATTTATGCCGATCCTAGGCTGAAGGCCACTATCGACGTGGGTTTTCGGGCAACTATCGACGGCCATGGGGTTTCCGTCGACCAATTATGGACGTGAACCCCGAGGGTGGGTCACATCTGGGAGGCCACGATGCGTCCGATGGCTACGGAGCGGTCGGCTCCACCGGCTCTTTGCCCAGGGTGATCGCGAGCATGACCTCGTGGGTCCCTGTGCTGTAATTGCGCAGGTTGGAGGTGATGATGTCGTAGGAGTAGCCGAATTGGAAAGTCTTCTTGAGCCAATAGCCCACCATGGCACAATAGGCGTCATTGGTGCGGTATCCGGCACCGATCCAAAAGGTGTCCTTGTAGCGCACGGTGGCATTGAGGTCGATCTTGGCTGGCACCGGGCTGGTGTATTTCACCAGGAAAGAAGGCTCCACTTTCCAGTCCTCACCCAACAGGAATCGATACCCGCCCATCGCGTAGTAGTGGTCTTCCATACGACTGAGGGTCTCCCGTGCTTCATCGAGGAAGTACACTTTGTTCCGCAAGAGCTGAGGTGCTGTGGCCCCGAACCAGAAACGTTCGCCGTATAGGTAGAAACCGAATTTCGCATCGGGGAGCAGATCACCACGGAGTTGATCATCGAGCACGGGATCCCCGGGATCATGGAATTGGATCTTCGAACCGTCGATCAGGAACTGGAGCAGACCCGCTGAAACGGACAGGGACAACTTCACATCCTGGGTCAATCGCAGGTGATAGGCGTATGAAAGCTGGAAGCCCGTTCGGCGTGTCGGACCCACGATATCGGTGAAGAGGTAGCCCCCCAACCCCATCTTCTCCCCCAATGGCGTGGTGCCGCTGAAGGTGAAGGTGCGCGGCGCATCCTGTATACCGACCCACTGGTAGCGGTGGCCACTGCGCAGTTCGAAGAACGGGCGGCTGCCGGCGATGGCGGGGTTGAAGATGTAGTCGTTGAACTGGTACTGCGTCAACTGCGGCAGTTGTTGGCCCTTGGCGTTCATCACCAACACGACCAGGCAGGACAGGAGTAGATGGCGCATGGTGTTCGGATCAACGGATCACGGTGAGCGGTCCAGTGTACGGTTCGGGGAAACGTTCGTCGTTCAGTTCGATCACGTAGTAGTACGTACCGACCGGAACAAGACCATCATTGTATCGACCATCCCATTGCTGGGTGTACCCGACGCTTCGGAAGAGCAACTCGCCCCATCGGTTGTACACCTCCACTTCACATTCCGGGAAAAGGTCGATGAAGTCGATCTGCCAGGTATCGTTGCGTCCGTCGCCATTGGGTGTGATACCGTTCGGGATCACGATGGTGGGCACGATGGTCACGAGCACGGAATCGGTGTCCACACATCCATTGGGCGCCACCACGTTCAGCGTGAACAGGGTGGTGATGCTCGGATCCGCGATGGGGTTGGGCGCCGTGGCATCGGTCAATACACTATCCGGGGCCCAGGTGAACGTGGAGCCCGGTGGACCAGCAGGCGAACCGCCCAAGGTGACGGTCTCCGACAGGAAGATGGTCTGATCCGCACCGGCGTCCGCGATCGGCAAAGCCAGTGATGTCACGACCACCTCGTCCGTAGAAGTACAAGGTCCATCGGATACCACGAGCGTGAATACATACACACCAGCTGGCAGTGAGGGCAAGGTGAGCGTTGGTGCATTCCCCAGCTCCACACTGTTCGCGTCGCGCCACGACCAGGTGACCACGCCGGTACTCGCAGAACCATCCAGGACGATGCCCGTTCCTGCGCAGACCTCCTGGTCTACACCTGCATTGGCCACTACGGAGATCAACGCTCCCACGGTGATGGTGGTGTCGAGCACGCAGTTGTTCGCGTCGGTGAGGACCAGGTCATAATCCCCCGACGCTAGACCCGTGATATCCTCGGTGATCGCCGTGAAGCCACTTGGGCCGCTCCATGCGAAATCGTAAGAAGGAACACCACCGAAGGCCGTAGTGGCGATCGCACCATCACTGGCCGTCGCACAGCTAGCGTCCGTCAGCGTGTTCACGGTGAACTCCAGGAGCGGCGGTTCGGTGATGGTGTAGGTGAAGCTGCTATCGCAACCAGCGGCATCGGTGATCAAGAGCGTGACATCACCCGGGCACAGCCCCGTGGCGGAAACACCTCCTTGTCCGTTCGACGGTTCTGGCGTCCATACGTAGGTGAGCGTACCGATACCACCTGTCGCAGCGGTGACAATGGTGCCATCGCACGCACCATTGCATAGCACATCGGTGGTCGTGGCATTGTCGGTGATCGGTGTGTAGGGCAGGATAGTGAAGGTGATGGTGGTATCGCAACCGAGCGCATCGGTGATGACCACCGCCCAGTTCCCCGCACATAGACCGGTTACCTGATCCGTGCCTTGACCGAGTGGTGGTTCAGGTTGCCAATCGAAGGTGAATGAGCCTGCACCACCGGTAGGCGAAACGCCCGCAGTACCATTGCAGGGTCCAGCACACGTCTCGTTGGTGAAGACCAGGTTCGCCACGATCGGTGCACCTTCGGTGATGGTGAACGGCACGTTGACCGCACAGCCATTATCATCGGTCACCAGTGCGTTGTAGGCGCCGGCACAGAGTTGATCGATGTCAGTGGTATCCGGTGCGATCGTTGCGCCCGTAGCATCGGTCCAGGTGATCGTGTAGGGCGCAACCCCTCCATTGATGACGAGCCCGGCGGTGCCTTCGCACGCTCCGAAACAAGCGTTGTCCGTGGTGCTGATGGACACGTCGAGAACAGGAGGCTCGGTGAGGTCGATGGTGATGGTCGTATCACATCCGTTACCATCAGTCACCACACAGACCCATTGGCCAGCACAGGTGTTGAGGGCAGAGTTGCCGCCTTGACCATTCGCGGGCACGGGAGTCCATTCATAGGTATAGGTACCGACGCCACCTTGTGGAGTGATCACAATGGTACCGTCGCAGGCACCATTACAGGTCACCGGGATCACATCGGCTGTGGCAGTGAGTTCCGGAGGACCGAGAATGAGGACAGGTACCACCACACTACACCCTGAGTCGTCGGTGATGGTGACTTGCGCCGGGCCCGCACAAAGACCTTCCGCGAGCGGATCCCCCTGGCCATTGGACGGCACGGGATCCCACACGTACGTGAAGGGTGGTACACCACCGGTCGGCCCTACGGTCGCCGTTCCATTGCATTCGCCGAAGCAGATCACCGGCGTGGTGCTGAGGTTCGCGATGATGGGGTCCGGCTCGGCCACCACAGCCGTATCGATGCTCAAGCATCCGATGCCGTTGGTGACGGTGACGATGTAGGTCCCTCCACAGACACCCGTGATCTGTTCCGTGTCAAGGCCAAGGTCGGTACCCGTTGCATCGTACCAAGCGACCGTACAGGTGGGTGTGCCGCAGGCGAACTGCACTTCGGCAGCACCATCGCAGATCCCCGGGCAACTCGTACTGTCCACAGAAGTGGTCAGGACCTCACCGTTCAGATCCTGCACGGGTACGAGCAGCGTGGCCACACAGCCCGCATCATCGGTCACCTGCACCGAATAGAGACCAGAACACACGTTGCTCAGTGTGTCATCCGTGCCGAAGATGGCGCCACCGAGCGTCCACACGTAGAAGTACGGATCCTGCCCACCGGAGACCGAAACGGAGGCTTGACCATTGCAAACCCCGCATTCACTGGAGATGGTTGAGCCTGCTAGTACTAAAGGCGCCGGTTCTCCAATGGTGTACGTCTGCGTGATCGAGCATCCATTCGCATCAGCGATGGTGACCTGGTACGTTCCTGCGCAGAGATCGAAAGCCCCATTACTGCCTTGTCCGTTGGGCGGCACCGGATCCCAAGTGAAGGTGTAGGCACCTGTACCACCCGACGGGGTGAGCACGATGGAACCATCGCATGTACCGGGGCAGCTGGCATCCGCGACATTAGCCGCCGCCGTGAGCGGAAGCGGTTCGAGGATGAGCACCTGAGCCGTAGTATCACATCCGGAGTCGTCGGTGATCAACACTTCGTACACACCGGGGCACAGGCCCGTGGCCTGAGGGGTTCCCTGCCCGCCACCGGGTTCCGGTGACCAGACGAAAGTGTAGGGCTCAACTCCGCCGAAGGGTCCAGCCGTGGCGATACCATCACATTCACCGGCACACGTAACGGGCGAGCTGGTGATGTTGGGAATGATCAACGAAGAAGGCGACACGACCGCATCGGCGATGCTGACACAACCATTCGCATTGGTGACCTGCACGGTATACACGCCAGCGCACAAGCCAGCGAGTTGGTTCACATCCTGCCCGAGGACGTTGCCATCCACATCGGTCCAAACGATGCTGCATGTCGGCGCGCTGCAGGTGAAGTCCACACTGACCACGGCGTCGCAGACATTCGCGCAGAGCTTCTGTCCATCCACGGTCTGTAGCACCTCGGCGTTGGAATCCTGCACGGGGACCACGGCTTGTGCTTGACAACCGAACTGGTCGCGAACGGTAAGGGAATAAATGCCACCGCAAAGGCCGGTAGGCGCTTGGTCGGTGCTCACCTCGGTACCACCAAGCACCCAGCTGTAGGTATAGGTACCTGTACCACCGGTCACGGATGCATTCGCCGTACCATCACAGACAGGGCAGGTACTCGGTGTGCTCGTAGCAGTGATCGCCAGGGGTTGTGGCTCATCGATGGTGAAGGTGCGTTGCAAGGAACAACCCTGATCATCGGTGATAGTGACATCGACGTTACCCGCGCAGAAACCGAAGGCAGCGGAGGAGCCTTGACCGGAAGCCGGAACAGGAGACCAGACATATTGGTAATTGCCCGAGCCACCCGCAACGACCAGCGTGATGTTCCCATCACAATCGCCCGAACAGGAGGTTCCCAACACGATGGAATTGAAGAGCGACAAGGGCGGAGGTTCGGTGATGAGGACCTGACCTGTGGTGACGCAGCCGTTGCCGTCCGTAACGGCCACTTCATACACACCCGCACATAATTCCGATGCCACTGGAGTGCCTTGACCGACGGGCGGTGCGGGTGTCCAGAGGAAGGAATAGGGCGGCGTTCCATCCGCAACACCGATGGTCGCCTCGCCATCACACTCACCGGCGCAACTGGCGGGCGAGGAACTGATGTTCAATGTGAGCACGATCGGTGCCACCACCGTGGCGGTGTCGATACTGATGCACCCGGAACCGTTGGTGACACTGACGAAGTAGTCACCAGGACAGAGACCGGGAACGATGTTCACGTCCGTGGCGATGGTGTTGCCATCCGCGTCGGTCCATTGCACCGTACAGGCCGGATCAGCACACACGAAGTCCACGGCGACCGTTCCATCGCAGGTATTCGGACAGCTCGTAGTACCATTGGTGGTGGTCAGTACCTCACCGTTCGAGTCGGTGATAGGCACCAGCTCTTGTATCGTGCAACCGTTGTCATCGCTAACCGTGACGAGGTAGATCCCGGCACAGAGATCCGTGGCAGTGGCGGTGTTGCTGACGACGGCACCCAAGGCCGTTCGCCATTCCACGGTCAAGTTCCCGGTGCCACCGCCGAAGGTGGCCGTGGCTGTGCCGATGCAGACCTGGCATTGGCTCGGCGTGGTAGTAACGCTCAGTGTGAGCGGCGCCGGTTCGGTGACGGTATAGCTCGCGGTCTGGGAGCAGCCCGAAGCATCGGAAACGACCACGTTCCATGTACCGGCACAAAGACCACTGATGCTATTGGTGCCCTGCCCTATCGGAGGCTGTGGCGACCACGTGTAGGTGAAGGCACCTGCTCCACCAGCAGTGCTCAGCGTGATGGAGCCATCGCAGATGCCTGCGCACAGTGGATCGGTGACGGTGGCATCGGTGATGATCGGAGGTGGTTCGGTGATGAGCACTTCGGCCACGACCGTACATCCTGCATCGTCCACGATGGAGACCTGATAGGTTCCAGGGCAGAGACCAGAGACGCTTGGTGTGCCTTGGCCCACTGGTGGTGGCGGCGACCATGTATAGTTGTACGGTGGTGTTCCGCCGGTAGGTCCGGTCGTAGCGGAGCCATCACAGAGTCCATTACACGAAACCGGAGTGCTGCTGATGTTCGGAACGATGACCGCACTGGGATCGATCGTGAAGGTCAGTGTGGTATCGCAGCCGTTCGCATCGGTGAGCGAGACCGAATAAGCGGTGCCTGCGCAAAGGCCAGTGGCGGTGAGGGAGCCTTGTCCACTTCCCGGTGCGGGTTGCCAGTCGATGGTGATGAACCCGGTACCACCTGCGACCACCAACGTGGCTGTACCCGTGCAAGGTCCGGCGCAGGTCTCCGGTGTGGTGGTCAGCGTGGCCGTTATCGGCAGCGGCGCAAGAATGGTAAAGGTGATGGTCGTATCACAACCAGCTGCGTCGGTGATCGACACCTGGTGCGGACCGGGACAGAAGCCGACCGCGTTGGCCGTGCCTTGCCCACTAGCGGGGGCAGGGGTCCACAGATAAGTGAGCACACCGGTGCCACCTGCAGCATTGACCGATGCGGTGCCATCGCATTCGCCGGCACACGACGGATCGGTCGTGATCAGATCCGCTGTGATCGGCAGCGGTTCTGTTATGGTGTAGGTGATGGTGGTGTCACAGGAACCGGACGTAATGGTCACACTCCAATCACCGGCGCACAGACCGGCTACGTTCGCGGTGCCTTGGCCGATCGGGGGTGCAGGCGACCATTGGTATGTGTAGGAGCCATTGCCACCAGTGGGTGCCAGAATGATGATGCCATTACAATCACCTGCACAGGTGGCATCGGTGATGGTGGCATTGGGTTCGATGGCCAACGGCGCCGTGATGGTGAAGGAGACCGTCGTATCGCATCCTCCCGCATCCGTTACCGTAAGGCTGTAAGCCTGAGGGCAGAGACCAGTTGCGTTGGCCGTGCCTTGACCAGCTCCGGGCGCTGGGCTCCATGCGTACGTGTAGTTCGGTACACCCCCGGTGACGATCACACCTGCGCTTCCATCGCAAATGCCAGGGCAACTTGCAGGGGTCAACTGCAGGGACAACAGCAGCGGTGCGGCCTCTTGTATTACGAAGGGTACGAGCAGGGTACACCCGTTGGCATCGGTGATCAATACCGTAACGTTACCCGGACAGAAACCGGTGGCAGCAGGCGTGCCTTGCCCGGTAGCAGGTACAGGTGTCCAGAGGTAAGTGTAGTCTGGCACGCCACCAGAGACGACGACGGTCGCCGTGCCGTCGCATTGGCTACCGCAACTCACATCGGTCTGGGTCGAAGTGGCCGTGATCGGTGCGGGCTCGTTGATGACGAAAGTGATCGTGGTGTCGCAACCGGCCGCATCGGTGATGGTGAGCTGGTTCGTTCCAGCACAAAGCCCGATGGCGTTCGTAGTGCCTTGCCCGGATTGTGGAGCGGGAGTCCAGAGGAAACTCAATACGCCAGTGCCACCCGATGCGACAACGGTCGCGGTGCCATCGCAGGTCCCTGGGCAGGATGCATCCGTGGTCGTGATCGCGGCCGTGATCGGCGCCGGCTCGATGATCGTGAAGGTGAGCGTGGTATCGCATGCCCCGGATGTGATGGTCACATTCCAGTCGCCCGCGCAGAGGCCGGAGACGTTCGCACTTCCTTGTCCGACCGGTGGTACAGGTGTCCAGGTAAAGGTGTAGGTACCATTGCCGCCCGTGGGAGCCAGGGTGATGGTGCCATCACAATCGCCAGCACAGGTCACATCGGACTGTGTAGCGTTCGGCTCAATAGGCGGAGGTGCCGTTATGGTGAAGGAAATGGTAGTGTCGCATCCAACAGCATCCGTGACGGTAAGGCTGTACGCTTGTGGACAAAGTCCTGTGGCGTTGGCGGTCCCCTGGCCCGCTCCAGGAGCAGGACTCCACGCGTAGGTGTAATTCGGAACGCCACCAGAGGCGATGACACCAGCTGCGCCATCGCATTCCCCAGGGCAACTGGCAGGAGTGAGTTGCAAGGACAACAGGATCGGCACCGCATCCTCGATCACGAAGGGCACGGTGAGCGTACACCCATTGGCATCGGTGATCAAGACGGAAACGTTGCCGGCACAAAGCCCAGAGGCATTCTCGGTGCCTTGTCCACCGCCCGGTGCAGGAGTCCAGAGGTAGGTGTAGTCGGTCGTTCCGCCGGAGACCACCACCGATGCGGTACCATCGCAGGTGGTGCCGCATGTGAGGTTGGTCTGGCTCTGCGTGGCTGTGAGCGGCAGTGGCTCTTCGATCACGAAAGCGATGGTGGTATCGCATCCATTGGCATCGGATACGAGCAAGGTGTATGCCCCTGCGCACAGACCCGAAACACTCGTGGTGCCCTGTCCGGTGGGTGGGTTCGGCGACCAGAGGAAGGTGTAGTTCGGCGTTCCTCCGCTTACCGTGACGGTCGCCTCCCCATCGCACGTCCCAGCGCAAGAAGCATCCACCGTGGTCAGCTGAGCGACGAGCGGTGGCGGTGCACCCACCGTATAGGTGAGTGTTGTATCACAACCAGCGACGTCCGTAATGGTCACCGACCAGTCACCCGGGCAAAGGGCGGAGATGGTGGGCGTGCCTTGGCCTGCTGGTGGTGCAGGCGACCACAGGAAGGTGTAGCCCGGTGTTCCGCCGCTAACCGTAAGACCTATGCTACCGTCGCAGGTGTTCGAGCATAAGGCGTCGGTAACGGTCGCTTGTATGGTGAACGCCGGTGGTGCATTGATGATCAAGCTGACCAGCGTATCGCAACCCGTTGGTATATCGGTGACCAGAACGGTGTAGGTCCCTGCACAGAGTCCTGTGGCGGAATTGGTGCCCTGGCCAGCACCTGGAGCGGGTGTCCATACATAGGAGTACGGACCGGCTGAGCCAGTGACCGTGACCGTTGCACTGCCGTCGCAGGTCGATGCGCACGTGGCTGGGGCCAACGTGCTGTTGACCGTAAAGGGTGTAGGCTCGGCAATGGTGAAGGTCACCGTGGTGTCGCAGCTGTTGCTGTCGGCGATACGCACGCTGTAGTTACCCGCGCACAGCCCGTTCACGCTCAAGCCGCCTTGCACCGGTGGTGCGGGTGTCCAGGTGATGGTATAGTTACCTGTACCACCGCTGGGTGCCACCGTCGCCGTGCCATCGCACGCGCCGAAGCAGTTCACATCGGTGAAGGTGAGGTTGGGTACGATCGGTTGGATGTTGAAGAAGAAGGTGGTATCGAAGGTGCACTGGTTGGCATCGCGGATCTGCAGTGTGTTGAGACCTGCGCAGAGTTGGGAGAAGGAGGAATTGGAGCCAACACCGTTGTTCCAGTTGTACGTTGCGGGTGAGACCCCTCCAATGGCAAGAGCCGTGCGCGTACCATTGCACACATCAGCACAAGTTGGTGGTGTCCCTTGACCAAAGAAGATGACACCGACCGGTGCTGGCTCTGTCACGTTGATCTGCACGGGGCATGAGACACCTTGCGTTACATCCGTGACGACAACGAGCTGGGGTCCCCCGCAAGCCGTCGTCCAAGTTGCAGTAGGTGGCCCCCCATTCAGCCAAGAATAGATGAAGTTGCCACTCCCGTTCGCAGCCGCCACAGAGACCGTAGCGTTACACTGGCCCCTGCAACGTACCCCGAATCCATTGTAGTTCGTGACCAGGGTGGATGTGATGGTGAAAGGTGTTTGGCCGGGCCCTGTTCCACAGACATTCACATCACGATCGGCGGCCTCTTCCACAGGACCGGGCCGTTGAACTTCGCCACCCACCGTCAAAGTAGTTGAAGACCCGCTCATATCCTGAAGAATATCCCCTACTGGCATCTCTTCCAACACCCAAATTGAACGGCCAGCTAGTATCGAACCACGTTGGGATCCGTCGGCCACCACGCGCTGAGCGCTGATCCTGGCCACGTTGGCGATGAGCGTACCCTGAACGAGTCGTATGTCCCCGCGAACATCGATATCACTGATCAACGACCATGATCCAGTACCATCGAGAACAAGATCACCGGAGATATCCGCTCCACGTAGATCGAGCTCCACCCCTTGCCGACGAACGGTCAGGTGGATGGGGGCTTGGAGATCGAATGCCACATCGCCTTTACTGCTCCATGAGCCAGCGATCGAGAGCTCCGCGTCATCCGCTCCAGTGAAGGTGATCCTCGCGTTCCGAGCATCCACGCTAAGCGAACCACAATCAGCCGGTGCATCGACCACGATGTTCAGGTCCGTGGACGCGGCCACCACCACCGCATGCGAAGCTCCGGGAACGCCGGCTCCACCGGAACCGCCGGGTGTATCACTCCAATGGGCGGCATCGGACCATGATCCATCACCTCCCACCCAATGGCGGGTCTGTGCCTGTGCAGCCAGCGCAAGCACCACGGCGGTGAACAGAAGGAGCTTTCGGAGCAGGGCGTAGGTTCTATTCACGGTGCGTGCATCTAGTCGAACGCGGGACAACTGATCATGCGTTTGCCGGCATCCTCCCTTCGGCATGGCGTGATCGCGAGGATCACTTCATGGGTGTTGGAGCTCGCCGTACGCAAACGGGATGTGGTGATATCGTAGCTGTAGCCGAGTTGGAAGAACTTGAGGAACCCCACTTTCATCATGGCCACGAACGCATCGCCATTGCGGAATCCGATGCCCAAGCCATGAACGCGGTTCCATTCCACCATGCCGTTGATGTCGAAGGCGGGTGGTGCCCCGGCAGCCAATTTCAGCAAGGCACTGGGAACGAAAGCGGTCTTTCGCGCGATGCGATAGCGATAGCCACCACTGAGCATGATATGCCGTGCGAAGCGCGACTCCACACCGATATCGCCGATACGGTTGGCCAGCATCTGGTGCACCGAGATCCCAGCCCAAGCGGTCTTGCTGTAACACCAGATCCCGGGCGTTATCTCGGGATAAACGAGCGCGGCGGCCTGGCTTCCAAGTACAGGGTCATTGAAATCGGCCAGGGTCACCTCCCCTACAGCGAGCTTGATTTGACGCACACCGGCGAACAAGCCCATGGAGAGGTAGAAATTGCGGCTCATCTGCATGTGGTAGGCATAGGCCAGCAGGAAACTGGTGTACCCGTAGTTCCCGGCCTCGTCCGCCTCGATGAAGACCCCCACACCATGCTTGTTCGGTTGGAAGGGTTTGCCCTTCGCACGGAGCACGCCGTGCAGGCTTACCCAGCCGGTGGTCGGTGCGCCATCGTAGCCCACCCATTGCTGCCTGTACCCTAAGCGAAGATCAAGACAGTCCTTGCTACCTGCCACCGCAGGATTGATGCTGAACTGATTGAACACATGCTGGGAGTACTGCGCCAATTGCTGGGCGCTTGCCCGATCGAGCGCCAATACGAGGAGGAGACTGGCCAGGTACCTCATCGCAAAATGGTGACGAAGCCCGTGTACGGCGGAGAGCGCCCTTCGAGCTGGTTCAACTGGATGTGGTAGTAGTAGGTGCCCACTGAAAGCGCACGCCCATCGTTGGTCCCGTCCCACGGTTCGCGGTAGCCATTGCTCCGTAGCACGATCTGTCCCCAGCGGTCGTGGATGACCACTTCGGCACCTGGATAATCGGCGATACCCGGGATGTCCCAAGTATCGTTCTTGCCATCACCGTTCGGGGTGAAGGTGTTCGGTGGTTCTATCCGCCGGATGATCTCCACCACGACCGTATCCCGGTAGGAGCAGTCGGCGATCTCGCTGGTCATGGTGTAGATGGTCGTGGCCTCAGGAGCGGCGATGGGATCCGGCACGCCGTTCTCGCTAAGTCCGGAGGTGGGGGTCCAATCGATCAGTCCGGTGCTGAAGCCGTCCAGTTGAGTGCTCTCCCCTTCCCCGATGGTACGATCGGTACCCGCGCTCATATCCACACCGATGATATCAGCACCTGGGCCTGCCACACTGATCGTGAAACTGCATTGCGCTGGCGATACCGTGCCGTTGTTCATGGCCCCTGCGACAACAACCCAATAGGTCGTATTCGGTAACAAGGCTTGAGTGGTCACGGCGAAATCGATATCGCTCTCGGCACATGGTGAGACAGCCGTGAAGGAAGTGAGCACGCACGAGCCATCACCGCTCAGCACCACGGCGCTCAGTTCATCATCATAGCCGACCGCATCGATGCAATCGCCCAACGCGATGGAGACCGTGGCTGGACCGCCTACGGAGTTCGTGACGAAGGTGTACCAGACCATGGCCAACGTACTGGGGCAAAAGCCAGGAACGATGGTACCGCCGGTATTGTCACCCTGCACGCTCGTATGCGCACAAAGCCGCTCCGCAGTGGCACAATCGCTGTTGGGCGGCTGGGCGCGGAGGGAGCAGGCCAAGATTATCAAAGCCAGCAGGATTACTGAACGCATGTTCACTTCCAGATCGACCCTATATGGATACACATACGGCCGAGCCGAAGGTAGACGGCGGTATTCCGGTGCTTGGGAGCGCATGGGGCGCACTTTCGCACAAGGTACTGTTGAGTTCAGCGGATCCGACCGGCTTGCGGGCAAGGCCGTATTGTCCTAATGCGCGGTCAATGCCTGCACCACGGACACGATACCCATCACCATGACGAGGGCCAACACGATCACCTTGAACCGTTCTTGCGGCAGGCGAAGGAGCAGCCGTCGGCCGATCCAAGTGCCCACGAAACTCGCGGCAGCCAGCACCGGAAGATGGGTCAACACAGCGCTTGTGACATACCCTTGGGCAGTGTACACGATGGTCCTCGACAGGTCCACACCCATATCGATCCAAGCACTGGTGCTCACGAACACGAGTTTCTCCAGATCGAAGGCGGCCAGGGTGATGCCGCGAATGGCCCCACCCGTTCCGCTGATGCCAGCGATGGATCCGCTCAGCAGTCCACCCAACACGGCGTTCCGATCCGTTGCCCTCAGTCTCCAGGTCCGCCGGATGAGCAGAAATGAGGACATGGCCAGGAGCAGAAGGCCGAGACTCAGGCCGAGGGCGTTCTCGTCGAGGTAGTAGGTAAGCCTGGCACCAACGAGCACGCCAAGGATGGCCGGTAAGCCCAAGGTGAGGAGCAGGCGTTTCGACACCGCTTGTCGGAAGAGCAGCATTTTGGCCGCGTTGCTGAAGACGTGTAGCACCGCTGTGAGGCCGAGCGCCTGATCGAAAGGGAGGATGAGCCCGGCGATGGGCATGACCAACATGGACGAGCCGAAGCCACCGATGGTTCCGAGCACCTCGGCGACGAGCAGCAGGAAGAACAGGGCGATCGCGTCCAAGGCGCTGGGATCAGCCGCGTGCCAGCCGCTCCAGACCCGCTTTGTCCGCGATCCGGATACTTCTCCCCTGCGTATCGATCAGCTTCTCCTCCTTCAGGTCGGTGAGACAGCGGATGAGTGATTCGGTGGCGGTGCCCACCACGGTCGCAAGGTCTTCACGGCTCATATGCAGTCCCAGGTCGGCATCACCACCCGCATTGTACCGCGCATGCACGCGTAGTAGCGCTTGCGCCACACGCTGTCGCACGCTGGAGTAGGCCAGTTGCAGGAGGCGTTCCTCCTTCTCCCGCACATCGCCCGCGAGCATCTTGATGAAACGGATGCTCACATCGCGATCCTTGTACAGCAAGGCCAGCAGGTCCTCCCGCGGGATCAAGGCCACCTCGGCATCTTCCAAGGCCTCGGCGCTTTCCATGGCACGACCGCTCTCCAAGAGCCCCATGTACCCCACGAGATCCCCTTCGCCGTGCAGGCCTGTCACCAGTTCCTTGCCATCGTTGTTGATCTTGAAAGTGCGCACTTTGCCGCGCACCACATAAGGCAGCTGTCGGAGTTCATCGCCCTCATGGAAGAGCACTTCCTTCTTCTTCAGGTTCCTCACCTTCTTGTCGCGGCTCAGGTCCTTCAACGGGTCCAAGGCACGCGCTTGGTCCAGGAACTTGTTGAACCCCTCGAATCCCTTGTCGAATCCCTTCCGGAACAGATCACTCCGTTTCAACCGACCCTCGATGGCGTTGAGCAGTTCACTCTCCTCGTAGGGCTTGGTCAGGTAGTCGTCCGCACCTAGTTCCATGCCCTTGCGCACATCGCCGCGCTCGGCCTTCGCGCTCAAGAAGATGAAGGGCACTTCTGCGGTGGCCGGGTCTCGCCCCAACATGTGCAACACACCATAACCATCGAGTTCAGGCATCATGATGTCGCAGAGCACCAGATCCGGCACCTCCTTCCGCGCGGCCTCCACACCACGTCGTCCGTTCTCAGCTCGGATCACACGGTAGTTCGCCAGTTCAAGGATCTCGGCGGTGTTCTCGCGCATATCCGCATCGTCTTCTATGAGCAGAATGGTCTTCATACTGTGAGGTGTTGGGGGAGTTCGACCTGGAACACGGTATGCCCTGGTACGCTTGTGAAACCGATGGATCCCTGCATGAGCTCAAGGTAGCGCTTCACCAGGTTCAAACCCAGGCCCGTCCCTTGAATGGTGGTGGCGTTGCTGCCGCGGAAGAAGCGTTCGAAGAGGTGTTGTTGATCCTCTTCGGGGATACCCATGCCTTCGTCCGTGGTGGTGATATGCAGTCGCCCCGCGATGATCGAGGTGCGCAAGGAGATGGGCTTGTTCTCGGGCGAGTATTTCACCGCGTTGGTGACCAGGTTGGTGATGACGTTGCTGAGCATCTGCCGATCCAGCATCACACTTCGTTCCTCTCCATCGTGGTCGTAGTTGATCGTCTGCCCGCTTTTGGTGAGCGCACGCAATTCCTCGATCAGTTCGATGCAGAGGTGCACCACATCGATCTCCATCGGCTGACAAAGCACCTGCCCCTGTTCGATCCGCTCCAACGAGAGGAATTCGTTCAGCATGGCCGTCATCTCCCGCACTTTTCCGCGGATGCGCGTCACATGTTTGCCGACACGGTCGTCTCCCTGGGCTTCGGTGTACCGGGCCAGGAGGTCAACGCTGCTCATGATGGTACTGAGCGGCGTGCGGAACTCGTGACTGGCCATGGCCACGAAACGGCTCTTGAGCCCGTGCAGTTCGCGTTCCTTCTCCAAGGCCTCGCGCACACTTCGCTCCGCCTCCTGCAGCTGTGCGGTACGCTGGTTCACCCGGTCTTCGAGTTCCTGGTTGGTGCGCTGGAGTTCGGCCTCGGCCCGTTGGCGCAAGGTGATGTCCGTGACGAGGCCCATCACGTAAGACTGCCCATCCAACACGAAATGCTTCAAGCTGATCTCCACCGGAAATACACCACCGTCCTTGCGCCGGCCTCGCAGGTCCATTCCGATGCCCATGGAGCGCTGCACGGGTCTCTGGTGATAGCTCGCCCGGTGTTGCACGTGTCGGGAGCGCATGGCATCGGGCAGGAGCACCTCGACCCGTTGACCGAGCAACTCGCCTTCCACATAACCGAACATCTCAGAGAGCCGTGGATTGTGCATGAGAATGGCACCATCAGGATCGACCACCACCAGACCTTCTGCCGCCGTGGTGAATAACATCTGACAGATACGCGCTACATCCTCTGGCCTGAATGCTGGATAACCGCCACTTGACATGGCGGCAAGGTAATTCCCCGGTGCGACCATATCTACCGGGGTGGGCCAGCTTCGCGCACCCGAGACTCCCCGGTATGTTCGTCGTACACACGCCATTGGCTCATGGGCGGGGCATAGAGGTTCAATGTGATGGCTCGTTCCACGCCCGCATTGGTGAACCGGTGGATGGAATTGTCGCTCGACAAAGCCGTAGGCACGCCCGTGGTCAAGCGGGAAGCTTGTTTCAATCGGATGCCTCCATCGGGGTCGGCTTGAAAGCGCTCTTCCATCACGTCCCCCATCAGTGGTTGCACCCACGCCGAGGTGCTGTCATAATCATGAATGCTCGTGCGCTGCCCGGACTCGTAGCAGATCACGAGGAGCTCGAAACGGCCGTTCCGGACCACGCAGGTGCGGGTGTAGTGCTTCTGGTTCCAGCGCAGGTAGGGTAACAGATCGTGGCTGGGGAACGTGTACCGTTCCAGGATACGGCCAAAATCCCTCGGATCGGTCTTGCGCAAGAGCTCGCGCACAAGCTCGCCCACACTGAGGATCGGAGCGCTGGTCAGGGGTTCGCGGAGGGCGGACATGGTAGGCAAACCTACCGGAGTGCAGGACCCTGTCTCCTGACGTTCGTCAGTTCCGGAACGACCCCAGACGGGTGGGCAGTGCCTGTCCTTACAGCCGACAAAGCTTGTGACGATCCTCACCGTAGGGGCTGATGGATAACAGGACCTTCGTGCCATGGCTTGGAAAGACACCATGCTTTACAGCATCCTGGGGTTCAAGTGCCCGTATTGTCACGAGGGCGACTTCTTCGTTTCGCATCCGTACGACCTCAAACACACAGGGGATATCCATGATACCTGCCCGAAATGCAATGGGCGGTTCAACATCGAGCCGGGTTTCTACTACGGCGCGATGTACGTCTCCTACGCGATCGGAGTTGCCGCCATGGTCACGGTATGGGTGGCCACAGCAGTGCTCTTCCCAGAAATGTCGCCCACGGCATTGGTCATCTCCATTCTTACCACATTGATCCTCGGCTCCCCGCTGTTCTATGCGCTCAGCAAGATCATCTGGGCGAACATCTTCTTCAAGTACAAGAGGCCTACTGGACCGAACCCGGTGGTGAGCAAGGAGCAGCGTTGAGGCATGGTGTTATCTTGGTTCCATGTTCGTTGACCCCACCCTCCGCAAGGAATTCGACCAAGTCGTCATCCGCAAAGCCATTTCCGCCGGCACCGAGATCATGCGGGTGGGCGATACCATCACGCATATCCCCATCGTGGAGAAGGGCAGCCTGCGCATCCTAGCCCAGGATGGTGAAGGTCATGAGCGCTACCTCTACCACATCCTGGCCGGAGAATCCTGCGCAACTTCCCTCACCTGCTGTGTTTCAAAGCGCCAAAGCTCGGTTCGCGCCGTGGTGGAGGAGGATGCGGAACTCCTGTTGGTCCCGGTCCGCTACGTGGACGAATGGATGTCCCACCCGGAGTGGCGCAAATTCGTGAACGAGACCCAATCGCAACGTTTCCAGGAGCTTCTCGAAGCCTTCGAGGTGGTGGCCTTCCACAAGCTCGATGACCAGCTCTGGTCCTACTTGGTGAAGCGGTCACAAGCCACTGGGGAGCGCACGCTTCACCTCACCCATCAGCAGATCGCGGACGAACTGAGTTCACCACGCGAAGTGGTCACCCGGTTGCTCCAGCAGCTGCGCGTGCGTGGAGCGGTAACCCTCGGCCGTGGATCGGTAGAGGTACATCCGGAGCGCGTGATGGCGTAGAGCAGTGCACGTACGGCCGCAGCCAGGAGCGTTCCTACCGCTGTTACCGCTGCAGCTCCTTGATGCTCAGAGGTGGGGTGTGATCACCTCATGCAACTGCGCGGCGCTCATGACCCCTGATCGCCGCCAGACGGGCTGCCCGCCTTTGAAGACGATCAACGTAGGAACACCTCGCACACCGAAAGCCTGCGCAGCGCCCGGATTCCGATCCACGTCGACCTTGATCACGGTGGCCCGATCTCCTACCATGCCTTTGAATTCATCCAGAATGGGAGCCATCATCTTGCACGGCCCACACCATTCGGCGAAGAAGTCGACCAGAACGGGCTTCTCCCCGCTGATGAGGTCCTGAAAGCTGGTGCGTTGTGTGCTCATTTCGTCTGGATCTCTTCGTACGTGATCTCCGTGTCGGCAACATCCACATCCCTTCTAGCCGAGGGTGAACATGCGCCAGCGGAACATCCGATATTCAGAACGGCCTGCGTTCCGAGCAATGCCGCCGCAAAAAGTGCGACCGGCTCCGAACGCGTGATCCCCGTTGCCAGGAAGACCAAGGCCAAAACGGCTCGTATCACCCGAGGCAGGTCCCAATTCGTCAACACGGTCCTCATGGTCACCAGTCGTTGTCTAGTTCAATTCGAGTGCGTCCAACGATCAGGACTTGCGCTCTTCCCGCTTGAAGGTGTTGGCCACAAGGCCGCCCATCAGCGCTCCATACAAGCTGCTGTTGACCGGACTACTGGTTATGGCACACCCGTTCGTGCACCCGAAATAGTTCCAGTACAACCAACCCAGGCCAGCGCCAATGGCCACGCCGATAGCGGTGAAGAGGACAGTGCGCTTCATTTCGTCTTACAGGTACGGATACCGAATGGGGCGTACAACGGACAGAAACCCATCATGCTCGTGGCCAGGAAAACGACGGCCAGCACCAACAGCACGATACCGAGCGTACCCGGTATGATCCCAGTGAAGTACAACAGCGCGATCACAACAGCAACAATGGTGCGGAGGATGCGATCGGTGGTTCCCATGTTCGGCTTCATCGTTTCGGGGTTTGGATATCAAAGGTCATCGATCCTTACCGGAAGAACGGTGATGAACATCACCGAGGACCCCGATCATAGCCGCTAGGTTCGTTTTCACAACATAAGATCCATGACCCATTTCCAACTTCTCGTCATCGGTGGCGGCAATGCCGGACTCTCCGCCGCAGCGCATCTCCTGCTTAAAGCTCCCAAGACCACCGTGGGGATCGTGGAGCCTTCGGAGAAGCACTATTACCAACCGGCGTGGACCTTGGTGGGAGGTGGTGCTTTCGATGTGCAGAAGACCGAACGGAACGAGGCGGACTTCATTCCCAAGGGGGCCGAGTGGATAAAAGGAGCGGCCGAGAGCTTCCGACCGGAAACGAATTCGGTGATATTAAAGGACGGGCGTACGCTCACCTACGATCAACTGCTCGTTTGCCCGGGTATTCAACTCGACTGGGGTGCTGTGAAAGGTCTACCAGCGGCGTTGGGACACAATGGGGTGAGCAGCAATTACAGCTATGCGTTCGCTCCATACACATGGCAACTGATCAAAGGCTTGAAAAAAGGTCGAGCCATATTCCACAATCCGCATACACCGGTGAAATGTGGTGGTGCGCCGCACAAGATCATGTACCTGGCGGCCGATCATTGGCGGAAGCAAGGCGTGTTGAAGGACATCGATATCCAGTACTGGAGCGGAGCGGGCAAGCTCTTCGCCGTGCCCCATTATGAGAAGACCTTGTTGAAGGTGGTGGAACGCGGGGGCATCAAGCTGAATTTCATGTGGCGCTTGGAGGAGATCGATGGGCCTGGGAAACGCGCGCGTTTCGTGGGCTTCGGTGAAGCGAATAAGGATGAGGAGCGGTGGGTGGAATACGACATGATCCATGTGACCCCTCCACAGAGCGCGCCGGACTTCATCAAGAAGAGCCCGCTGGCCAACGCAGCCGGTTGGGTCGATGTGGACAAGCACACACTGCGGCACAACAAATACCCGAACGTGTGGAGCATCGGCGATGCTGCGGCCCTGCCGACCTCTAAGACCGGTGCGGCCATCCGGAAGCAGACGCCCACGGTGGTCAACAACATCCTGGCCACCATGGCGAACAAGGCGATACCCGCGAGCTACAACGGATACACGTCCTGCCCGTTGGTGACCGGATACGGCAAACTCGTGCTGGCGGAGTTCGACTATGAGAACAAACCCCAGGAGACCTTCCCCTTCGACCAGAGCAAGGAGCGCTGGAGCATGTACCAACTGAAGCGTGAGGTATTGCCGCGCATGTACTGGAACTTCATCCTGCGCGGCAAAGCCCAAGGGTGACGAAGGTCACGCACGGACGTGGCTTCGTGTCGTCCCTTTGTGGCATGGAAACACCAATGCACATGCCCCGTATCGGCGACCAGGCTCCCGACTTCGAGGCACTCACCACGACGGGTCCGCTGAAATTCAGCGAATACATCAAAGGCAGCTGGGCCATCCTCTTCTCGCACCCGGCCGACTTCACACCCGTCTGCACCACGGAGTTGAGCGGCTTCGCGCAGAACAAGGATTGGTTCGCAGCGCGCAACACCAAGCTCATCGGCGAGAGCATCGACAGCATCCACAGCCATGTGGCCTGGGTGCAGGCCGTGCGCGAGAAGACCGGTGTGTACATGGACTTCCCGATCATCGCCGACATCGACATGAAGGTGGCGAAGCTCTACGGGATGTTGCACGAGAACGCGAGCAATACCGCAGCCGTGCGTGCCGTCATCTTCATCGACCCGAAAGGCATCATACGCCTGGTGATGTACTACCCGCTGAACGTGGGCCGCAACATGGAGGAGATCATGCGCGTGCTGGAGGCGATGCAGACCGCCGATGCCAACGGATGTGCCATGCCCTTGAACTGGAAGAAGGGCGAGAAGGTGATCGTGCCACCGCCCAAGACCTTGAAGGACCTTGATGCTCGTTTGAACGAGAAGGGCATCGAACTGATCGACTTCTACCTCGCGAAGAAGGAGCTACAGCCGGCTTGACCCCTTCCCTATGATCTTGATGAGAGGCTCCTTCGGGGGCCTTTCATTCTTCCGGACCAGAAGCTCGCGTGATGATCATTACACAAGGCCCGAAAGCTGACGAACATCACGAATATGGCGGAAAGCACAGCGGAATTTTGCGCAGAAGGAACACATCAGGCGCGATCGCCTTCACCATTCAACACGCCAACGACCATGACCATCAAACAGATCTACACCGGCTGCATCGCCCACGCGGCGTACTACCTGGAAAGCAACGGAGAAGCGGCCATCTTCGATCCGCTGCGCGAAGTACAACCCTACATCGATCGTGCGACCGCCGACAAAGCGACGATCAAGTACGTCTTCGAAACACACTTCCACGCCGACTTCGTGAGCGGTCACCTGGATCTCGCGAAGAAGACCGGGGCTACCATCGTGTACGGCCCCACGGCGAAGCCAGGGTTTACCGCGCACGTGGCCACGGACGGGGAAGTCTTCAACGTGGGCAAGGCGAAGGTGAAAGTGATCCACACGCCCGGCCACACCATGGAAAGCACCACCTACCTTGTGATCGATGACAACGGCAAGGAGCACGGCATCATCACCGGCGACACGCTCTTCATCGGCGATGTCGGCCGCCCTGACCTGGCACAGCACGTGATCGCCGACCTCACCGAGGACAAGCTCGCCGGATACCTCTTCGATTCCCTGCGCGACAAGATCATGCCGCTGAGCGACGACCTGATCGTGTACCCGAACCACGGCGCTGGCAGTGCTTGCGGCAAGATGATGAGCAAGGAGACCACCGACACGCTCGGCCACCAGAAACAGGTGAACTATGCGCTGGACCCGAAGCTCACCAAGGAGGAATTCAAGAAGGCGCTGCTCACCGGTCTCACCCCGCCTCCCGGCTACTTCCCGAAGAACGTGTTGATGAACATCCAAGGCTACGAAAGTCTCGATGCGGTGATGGCCCGTGGCAAACGCGCACTGGCCCCGAACGACTTCGAGGTGGTGGCCAACGAAGAGCGTCCGCTCGTGCTCGATACACGACCGGCCGCGGTGTTCGCGAAGGGCTTCATCCCCAATAGCATCAACATCGGGCTGGACAGCAACTTTGCCATGTGGGTAGGGGAGATGATCCCCGACATAAAGCAGGCGATCCTGCTCGTGACCGAGCCGGGCAAAGAAGAAGAGAGCATCATCCGCCTGAGCCGCGTGGGCTACGACCATACCATCGGTTACCTCAATGGCGGATTCGACGCATGGAAGTCGGCAGGGAAGGAGGTGGACAGCGTTGCACGCATCTCGGCCGAGGAGTTCGCGACGCGTTACAACACCAAGCCGCTCGTCTTCGATGTGCGCAAGAAGAGCGAGTACGACAGCGAGCATGTGGAAGGCGCCATCAACGTGCCGCTCAACCGCATCAACGATCACATCGCCGAGTTCCCGAAGGACAAACCCTTCATCGTGCACTGCGCCGGCGGCTA
>JAEUTB010000021.1 GCA_016787995.1 Flavobacteriales bacterium
TCCGGCTGTTCTGTGATCGAGGCCTGTCGGAACGGCAGGCACAACGCACTCCCGAACGATTGATCCGGTTCGGGGGTCCGGCAAGGTGAAAGTGGATCCGACGTTCCCACGGCGTACTCGTTCTTCCTTATCCCGCACACATGGCCCAGGCGAAGACCAGTTCCAAGAAAAGCAAGCGCATCGATTTCGGCTCCAGCCCGCTTTCGATCGACTATCCCGATTTCCTCGATATCCAACTGAAGAGTTTTGAAGACTTCTTCCAGATCGAGACCCTCCCCGAACACCGCCAGAGCGAAGGCCTCTTCAAGGT
This sequence comes from Flavobacteriales bacterium, assembly GCA_016787995.1. Classification (GTDB taxonomy): domain Bacteria; phylum Bacteroidota; class Bacteroidia; order Flavobacteriales_F; family PHOS-HE28; genus PHOS-HE28. The sequence continues at coordinate 311 of JAEUTB010000021.1, forward strand.
GTTCAGCGAGAACTTCCCCATCACGGACACGCGCAACCAGTTCGTGCTGGAATTCCTGGACTACTTCATCGATCCGCCACGCTACAGCATCGACGAGTGCATCGAGCGCGGGTTGACCTACAGTGTGCCCCTGAAGGCCAAACTGAAACTGTATTGCACCGATCCTGAGCACGAGGACTTCGAGACCATCGTGCAGGACGTGTACTTGGGACAGATCCCTTACATGACCCCCAAAGGCTCGTTCGTGGTGAACGGTGCCGAGCGGGTGGTCGTGAGCCAGCTGCACCGCAGCCCGGGCGTGTTCTTCGGCCAGAGCCGCCACGCCAACGGCACCAAACTGTATAGCGCCCGCGTCATCCCCTTCAAGGGTTCGTGGATCGAATTCGCCACGGACATCAACGGGGTGATGTACGCCTACATCGATCGGAAGAAGAAGCTACCGGTGACCACCCTGCTGCGCGCCATCGGCTACGAGAGCGACAAGCAGATCCTGGAGATCTTCGGCCTGGCCGATGAGATCAAGGTGACCAAGGCCAACCTGAAGGAGGCCGTTGGTCGCAAGCTGGCCGCCCGTGTGTTGAAGACCTGGGTGGAGGACTTCGTGGACGAGGATACCGGCGAAGTGGTGTCCATCGAGCGGAACGAGGTGATGATCGATCGTGAGACGATCATCGAAGAGCACCATGTGGACCAGATCGTGGAGAGCGGTGCGAAGACCGTGATCCTGCACAAAGCAGGCATCAACGCGGCCGACTATGCGCTGATCTACAACACGCTGCAGAAGGATACCTCGAACTCCGAGAAGGAGGCCGTTGAGGTGATCTACCGCCAGCTGCGTAACGCCGAACCACCCGATCTGGAGACCGCTCGCGGTGTGATCGATAAGCTGTTCTTCAGCGAACAGCGTTATGACCTCGGTGAGGTGGGTCGATACCGCATCAACAAAAAGCTCGGTCTGGAGAGCGAACTCAGCGTTCGTGTACTGACGAAGGAGGACATCATCTTCATCATCAAGTACCTGATCGAGTTGGTGAACGTGAAGGCCGATGTGGACGATATCGACCACTTGAGCAACCGTCGAGTGCGCACCGTCGGCGAGCAGTTGCACGCCCAGTTCGGCGTGGGTCTGGCCCGTATGGCCCGCACCATCCGCGAGCGCATGAACGTGCGCGACAACGAGGTGTTCACACCCACCGACCTGATCAATGCCAAGACCCTGAGCTCGGTGATCAATTCGTTCTTCGGAACGAACCAGCTGAGCCAGTTCATGGACCAGACGAACCCGCTGAGCGAGATCACCCACAAGCGCCGTATGTCGGCCCTTGGACCCGGTGGTCTGAGCCGCGAGCGCGCCGGTTTCGAGGTGCGTGACGTACACTACACCCACTACGGCCGTCTGTGCACCATCGAGACCCCTGAAGGACCGAACATCGGTCTGATCAGTTCGCTCTGTGTGTACTCCAAGATCAACAACCTGGGCTTCATAGAGACCCCGTACCGGACCGTGAAGGACGGTAAGGTCGATATCAAAGCCGAGGTGACCTACTTGAGCGCCGAGGAGGAGGATAACCTGATGATCGCCCAGGCGAACGCGCAGGTGAACGAGAAGGGTGAATTCACCGGCAACCGCGTGAAAGCGCGTTTGATGGGTGACTTCCCTGTGGTGGAGCCCAAGGAACTCCACTTGATGGACGTTGCTCCGAACCAGATCGCTTCCATCGCCGCTTCGTTGATCCCCTTCTTGGAGCACAACGATGCCAACCGAGCGCTGATGGGCTCGAACATGATGCGTCAGGCCGTGCCGCTGCTGCGCCCCGAGGCGCCGTTCGTGGGTACCGGCCTGGAAGAGCTCGTGGCCCGCGACAGCCGCGTACTGCTCGTTGCTGAAGGCGATGGCGTGGTGAAATACGTGGACAGCGACAAGATCATCATCGAGTACAAGCGGAGCGAAGACGAACGCACCGTGAGCTTCGATGGCGATGAGAAGGAGTACAAGCTGACCAAGTTCCTGAAGACGAACCAGAGCACCTGCATGAACTTGCGCCCCATCGTGCGCAAGGGCGAGAAGGTGACGGAAGGCCAGACGCTCTGCGAAGGCTACGGCACACAGGATGGTGAGCTCGCCATCGGCCGCAACCTGCAGGTGGCGTTCATGCCGTGGAAGGGTTACAACTTCGAGGATGCCATCGTGATCAGCGAGCGCGTGGCCTCGGAGGACATCTTCACTTCCATCCACATCGATGAGTACATCATGGAGGTGCGTGATACCAAGCGTGGCTTGGAGGAACTCACCGCCGATATCCCGAACGTTTCCGAAGAGGCCACCAAGGACCTCGACGAACATGGCTTGATCCGCGTTGGTGCTGAGATCAAGGAGGGCGATATCCTCATCGGCAAGATCACACCGAAAGGCGAGACCGATCCTTCGCCTGAAGAGAAGCTGCTGCGCGCCATCTTCGGCGACAAGGCCGGCGATGTGAAGGACGCCTCGTTGAAGGCACCACCCAGCACGAAGGGTGTGGTCATCGACAAGAAGCTCTTCAGCCGCGCTGTGAAGGACAAGAAGGCGAAGGGCAACGAGAAGGGCGTGCTCGAACAGATCGACAAGGAGCAGGACAAGGACCTCGGTGCCTTGAAGAACCTCCTGATCGAGAAGCTGATGAAGCTCGTTGATGGCCAGTCCAGCAACGGCGTCTTCAACAAATACAAGGAAGAACAGATCAAGAAGGGCGTGAAGTTCAGCGCGAAAGTGCTGCAGGCGATCGACTTCATCACCGTGGATCCCACCGAATGGACCGCGGACAAGAAGACGAACGAACTGGTGCGCCAGCTGATCCACAACTACAACATCCGCCACAGCGACATCAGCGGTGTTTACAAGCGCAAGAAGTTCCAGGTGAGCATCGGTGACGAACTGCCCACCGGTATCGTGAAACTGGCCAAGGTGTACGTGGCCGCCAAGCGTAAGCTGACGGTGGGCGACAAGATGGCCGGCCGCCACGGTAACAAGGGTATCGTAGCCAAGATCGTGCGCGACGCCGATATGCCGTTCCTCGAGGATGGTACACCGGTGGACATCGTGCTGAACCCGCTGGGTGTACCAAGCCGGATGAACCTGGGCCAGATCTACGAGACCGTTCTGGGCTGGGCCGGTAAAAAACTGGGCCGCAAGTACGCCACGCCGATCTTCGATGGGGCCACCCACGACCAGATCAACGCCGAGACCGATGAGGCCGGTATCCCCCGCAACGGCAAGACCTACTTGATCGACGGCGGCACGGGTGTGCGCTTCGACCAACCTGCGACGGTGGGCGTGATCTACATGATCAAGCTCGCACACATGGTGGACGACAAGATGCACGCACGTTCCATCGGACCTTACAGCTTGATCACCCAGCAGCCGCTCGGTGGTAAGGCCCAGTTCGGTGGTCAGCGCTTCGGTGAAATGGAAGTGTGGGCGTTGGAGGCCTTCGGTGCCGCCAACATCCTGCAGGAGATCCTCACCGTGAAGAGCGATGACGTGATCGGCCGTGCCAAGGCCTACGAGGCCATCGTGAAGGGCGAGCCCCTTCCGACCCCGGGTATCCCGGAATCGTTCAACGTGCTGCTCCACGAACTGCGTGGCCTGGCCCTGAACGTTTCCCTCGAGTGATCCACCCGGTGAGCAACTGAACGTCGAACGCTAGCAAGCAACGCGAGAACATGAAGAAGGAAGTGAAGCTGAACAGCAACTTCAACAAGATCGTCATCAGCCTGGCCAGCCCCGAGCAGATCCTCGAGCGCAGCCACGGTGAGGTGATCAAGCCGGAGACGATCAACTACCGGACCTACAAGCCGGAGCGTGA
>JAEUTB010000064.1 GCA_016787995.1 Flavobacteriales bacterium
CAAAGCGGCCACCAAGGTGAAGGAGATCAAAGCGCCCATGCCGGGCATGGTGCTCAACATCATCGTGAAGCCTGGTGATGTGGTGAAGAAGAACGATCCCATCCTGGTGCTCGAAGCCATGAAGATGGAGAACATGATCAAGGCCCCGGGCGACGCCACGGTTTCGGCCATCCACGCCGAGAAAGGCAAGGCCGTGGAAAAGGGGCAGTTGCTCGTGAGCTTCTGACATCGATCCGTTGGTGCGGCTCATCGGGCATCCGCCGTGTTGCCTCGGCAAGGGCGCCCGGGTGACCTAACTTGGCACCATCGTCTTCACGCAATGGCGAGCTACGCATGGACCGCAAACAATTCCTTTCCCGTTCACTGAAAGTCTCCCTTGGCGCCCTCGTGGCTGGCCCAGCCTTGGCTAGCGCTGCATCGTGTAACACGCCCGCGGGGAATGACGGCGAACGCGACGATCCGAGCGCAGCGCCGACAGGATCTGCCCTCCAACTGATGCAGATCCCACTGCCCTACGCCTACGGTGCGCTGGAGCCCTCCATCGATGCGCAGACCATGGAGATCCACTATACCAAGCACCACGCGGCCTATGTCAAGAATGTGAACGAGGCGATCGTTGCCGAAGGGGTGCAGGCACAAGATGAAGCGGATCTGCTCGCGCGTATCGGGACCTTCAGCGCCAAAGTGCGCAACAACGCCGGCGGCACCTGGAACCACAACTTCTTCTGGCAAGTGATGGGCCCCGGCGGCAAGGGCATGCCGGAAGGAAAAGTCCTTGATGCGCTCACCGCCGGTTTCGGTTCGTTCGAGAAGTTCAAGGAACTCTTCACCGAGGCGGCCATGAAACGTTTCGGCAGCGGATGGGCCTGGTTGGTGGAACGCAACGGTGCGCTGGCCATCGGATCGACCCCGAACCAGGATTGCCCCTTGATGGATGTGAGTGAGTTGAAAGGAAAACCGCTGCTCGCCCTCGATGTGTGGGAACACGCCTACTACCTCAAGTACCAGAACAAGCGCAACGAGTACGTGGTCAACTGGTGGCAGGTGGTGAATTGGGACGAAGTGGCGAAGCGGATGGTGTGATCAGTGCATTTGTTATGCGCTACGGAACCCTCTTCCCCCTGGTCGGCATCCTGCTCTCGGGAACCGGATGCATGTGTAGCTGCGACTGCGAACACAAGCCTGGTGAAAAGCACCTTCGTGCATTTACCGCAAAAGGAGATAGCCTTCTTGAGGAGGTGTCTTTCACTTATCAAAGACATGTAGACTGGGAACGGACCCACGACGATGCGATCCAGGAATTCCTCCAAGCACATCAGAATGACTCGATCTCCGAGATACTTTCACATACGACCGAAGACAAGGACTACGATTTGACCTGCCGCAAAGGCGAACAGCGCAAAGCTGACATGTGGGAGTGCCAGTGCTACAAGTAGCGGGTCATCCCTCCACCAACTCGATATCGAAGTCCACCAGTTCCACGAACTGTTGGATACGCTCGTCGATGTCCTCACGACTGATCTCCAGCAATCGCTCGATCCCGAATTTCTCGCAGGTGAAGCTCGCCATGGCGCTGCCCACGATGATGGCGCGCTTCAGGTTGTCGAAGCTGTGGTCCTGCGTGCGGGCCAGGTAGCCGATGAAGCCTCCCGCGAAAGTGTCACCCGCGCCCGTAGGATCGATCACATCTTCCAGCGGCAGTGCCGGTGCGAAGAACACCCGCCCTTGACCGAAGAGTAATGCGCCGTGCTCACCTTTCTTCACCACCAAGTACTTCGGGCCCATCGCCAGGATCTTCGAAGCCGCCTTCACCAAGCTGTGCTCGCCGCTCAACTGGCGCGCTTCGGCATCGTTGATGGTGAGTATATCGACGCGTGCGATCACCTCCTTGAGTTTCTCCAACGCACTGTCCATCCAGAAATTCATGGTGTCCATCACCACGAGAGCCGGTCGCTGGTCCATCTGGTCCAACACCTTGCCCTGCACCGTGGGATCCAGGTTACCGAGCATCACATAGGGTGCTTTGCGGTATTCGGCCGGCAGCTTCGGATCCAGCTCCAAGAGCACGTTCAGTCGGGTCTCCAACGTGTCCCGACTGTTCATGTCGTAGTGGTACCGACCCGCCCAGAAGAAGCTTTCCTTGCCATTGAGCACCTCCAATCCATCGAGGTTCACACCGCGGTCGCGGAGCTGTTGCATGACAGGCTCGGGGAAGTCATCGCCCACAACGCTTACCAGCCCCATTTTCTCCAAGAAGACGGAAGCGGCCAAGGAGATATAAGTAGCCGCACCCCCAACGGTCTTTTCGGCCACGCCGAACGGGGTTTCGATACGGTCGAAGGCAACGGTTCCTACGGTGATGAGTTGCATGAAAGGGGGTTTGCGGTCGCAAAGGTCGCACTTGGCCGCCGAACGCGGTCGGTCACGTCCTCAACCACTCATCTCCGGAGGCGCTTATCTTCGTCCCAAGACCCTAAAACAGAACGATCTTGAGACACACTACCCAGAACTTGTTCGCCACGCTGTTCGCAGCTGGCCTGTTGGTCGGAGCCACGCTGGATACCCAAGCCCAGTGTACCGACTGGACCAACCCCTCACCCACAGCAGGTTGGGTGGATTTCAACACCGAATTCGGTGGTGCGCCTTGTGATGACGGCTCTGGCTGCCCCTTCAACGAGATCACCGGCTTCGAGATCTTCGCCGATGAAGCTTATCTCATGGATAACATCATCGAGGGTGGTAGTTACACCTTCAGCGCTTGTAACGGAGCTGCCGGAGATGGTACGGGCGGAACCGCCTGGGACATCGAATTCACCATCATCGCACCCAGCGGCGCCATCGATGCTGCGGGTTTGAACGGCGGTTCCATCTGTGAGCTGACCTGGACGGCATCCGAGACCGGAACGTACGTGATCGTCGTGAGTGAGGCTGGCGCCTGTGGCAACAGCACCAATGACGCTACGGACAACGGTTTCCCCGCCATCACCTGCAACGGGGTGAGCTGCGCACCTCCAGAGCCCGGCTGCACCACGTGGACGAATCCTTCGCCCACGGCTGGTTGGACGGACTTCAACACCGAATTCGGTGGTGCGCCTTGTGACGACGGCACCGGTTGCCCCTTCAACGAGATCACGGCCTTCGAGATCTTCGCCGACGAGGCCTACGCCATGGACAACGTGGCCGAAGGTGGAACCTATACCTTCAGCGCTTGTGGCGGTGTGGGTGGCACGGCATGGGACATCGAGTTCACCATCATCGCACCCAGCGGTGCTGTAGACGCTTCTGGCCTCAACGCTGGTTCCATCTGCGAACTGACCTGGACAGCATCGGAAAGTGGTACTTACCTGATCGTCGTGAGTGAAGCTGGCGCTTGCGGCAATAGCACCAACGACGCTACGGACAACGGTTTCCCCGCCATCACCTGCGAAGGCAGCGCGGCAACGGCCTGCGGTCCGGTAGTGCCCGGCTGCACCACGTGGACGAATCCTTCGCCCACAGGTGGTTGGACGGACTTCAACACCGAATTCGGTGGTGCGCCATGTGAC
>JAEUTB010000099.1 GCA_016787995.1 Flavobacteriales bacterium
CAACGGCTTCAGGCGCACCCAGGTGTTCTCGAACTGCGCTTTCGGATCGAAGTAGAAACCGGTGATGCCGGTGAACGCATAAAGACCCACCCGAGACGATTTCTGGCCCTCCACCCCGCGCAGGTTATGGTAGTGCCCAAGCTCTTCTTTGTACGGGTGTACCTCGATCACGAAGGAAGCTTCGTAGATGTCGGACTTGAAGCTCAGGTTCCGGTTCTGGCGGAAGGGTTCGGAGGTGAGGTTATCGTTGCCCGCCATCACGCCATAGGTGGCACGCGCACGCAAGGCTACTCGCTGGGCCACGTAATAACGGTAGTCGAAATGGGCGGCGGGTCGTGTCTGGCTCAACTCCAGATCCCACAGGAACGGCGAACCGATCTGGTTGCGGCCGCCCAACTCACCCAGGAAGTTCGAGATGCCGAAGCCCAAGCTCAACTCCTGGCGCTGTGTTTTCCAGTAGCTCGATTGCCGGAAGTACTGTGCATGCACCCCAGCACTAGCCAGCAGGAGGGCCAGCACGAAAGGCAGGTGCAAGAAGCGCGTGTATCGAAGTGTCATCGACTCGGATCCGGTCAAATAGAGCGGCTCCGTCCGAACCGGAGCGCAAATGACGGATCAATAGGAAGACCCGCCCGCTCGATGAGGGTTGCCCCCGATCGGGAATGACCGTTCGTTGCCTTCGTCCCAGAGGCCCTAGTGGCGCCTTAGAACACGATCTTCTGCCGCCGGATCCTAGTCCGGTATTGTTTGCTACCGCTCTTGAGTTTCACGAGCTTATAGTGCACCTGGAACTTCAGGAACAGGTAAGAATCCAAGTCGTTGGGATCGCCGCGTTGTTGGCCTGGAGCGGTGGGGTCCAGACCGTTCGCATAGAGCCTTCCCGTGCGAATGCTGGGGTCGGACAAGTAGGCCGCCACTTCGCCACGGGCGGCCAACAGGGCTTCGCGGTCGTAATAGGTCGTGCTCACGTCGTCCACGTAATCCGTGAAGGTCTTCGTGTATTGCAGTTCCACGCCGGCGCTGATCAGTTTGCTGAAGGCCTTGCGCAAGCCGACGCCCAAAGGCACGCAAAGGGCATAGTTGTCGTACTCCTCGGGCCCATTGGGCAAGCCTTGACCTTCGGTGCCCAGCGGCTTGAGCCGAACCCAGGTGTTCTGGAACTGCGCCTTGGGATCGAAGTAGAATCCTCCGATGCCCGCGAAGAGATAAAAGCCCGCCCGAGAGGATTTCGTCCCCTGCACCCCACGGAGGTCGTACACGTGCCCGAGTTCTTCCCGATAGAGGTGGAGCTCATAGGCGAACGTGAACTCGATCACATCCGACTTGAAGCTGAGGTTCCTGTTCTGGCGGAAATCCTCGGAGGTGAGGTTGTCGTTCCCGGCCAGGATGCCATAGGTGAGGCGGGCGCGCATGGCCATCTTGCGGGCCAGGTAGTAGCGATAGTCGATGTGAAGCGCTGGCCGGGTCTGGCTGAGTTCTAAGTCCCACACGAAGGGGGAACCGATCTGGTCACGCCCACCGAGCTCGCCCAGGAAGTTGGAAAGCCCGAAGCCCAAGCTGATCTCGCGGCGCTGGGTCTTCCAATAGTTGGACTGCCGGAAGTACTGCGCGCTCAACGGACCTGCACTGAGCAAGCAGAAGGTCAAGAGATAGGCAGCCTTCCGGGCGTAACGTGATATCATGGGCAGCTCGCCTGTCACAACGAATGTAGGATCGGTCGTTCGTCCACCCGATGGTGGCGCAGGGGACTTTCACCAGTCCGTTGTTGAAGCATGGCGGACCTTTCTACGTAATGGCCCGGAAAAGTTGCATCAACCCCATGCCTGGAGGCAATGCCACAAGACCACCCCCGCACAGACCGATACGTTCAGGGAGTGTTTACTCCCGTGTTGGGGAACGACCAGGCACCCGTCACAGGCCGCAATGACCTCGTCCGCGACGCCGTTCAATTCGTTGCCGAACACCAAGGCAAGGCGCTGGGCCGCATCGATGCGGACGTCGGGCAAGGGTACGGCCTCAACGGTCTGCTCCACGGCCAACACGCGGTAGCCCTCGGCTTGAAGGCCGCGCACCGCCTCTAGGGTCGAGGGGGCAGCTTCCCACGGTACGGATAGGGTGGCTCCCAAGGCGGTCTTCTCGATCTCCCGATGGGGTGGTTGCGGGGTGAATCCACCGAGCACCAGGCCCTCCGCGCCAAAGGCATCCGCCGTACGGAAGATCGACCCCACATTATGCCGGCTGCGTACATCGTCCAGCACCAAGCGGATGGGCCGCTTGGCCCGGCCATGGTGTTCGGCGGCGCTGGGTCGAGCGAGTTCGTCCATCGAGAGCTTGCGGTCGGTGGCGGGCATGTGTTCGGAAAATGTGGAGATCGGGAATGGTGGAACGGGTACGCGCCCGGTAGGTAGTGAGTACCTTGGCGGGCTTCGCCGAAGGCTCGGAAGGGCAGGCGAAAGTAGGCGCTTCGATCATGGCCAAGTCCGCAGAAACCCCCTTGATGCAGCAGTATGGCAGCATCAAAGCGAAATATCCCGATGCCCTCCTGCTTTTCCGCGTGGGCGACTTCTACGAGACCTTCGGGAGCGATGCGGTCACTGCGGCCGGTGTGCTCGGCATCACCCTCACCAAGCGTAACAACGGCGGCAATGGCGAGATGGAACTGGCCGGCTTTCCGCACCATTCGCTGGATACCTACTTGCCCAAGCTGGTGCGCGCAGGATACCGGGTGGCCATCTGCGACCAGCTCGAGGATCCGAAACTGACCAAGACCATCGTGAAGCGCGGGGTCACCGAAGTGGTCACCCCCGGTGTTTCTTATAGTGATCAGGTGGTGGATCACCGGGCCAACAACTGGCTGGCCGCCATCTGTGGGCAGAACGGGCGCTTTGGCCTGGCCTTCCTCGATGTCACCACGGGTGAATTCCTCGTGGCTGAAGAAGAAGCTGAAGAGGCGGGACGATTGATCGATCGCCATGCACCTAGCGAGCTCCTCTTTCCCAAAGGGACTAAGGACCAAGCGCTGTTGAGTGCTTGCGGGACCTACAACACCTTCGCGCTGGATGATTGGACCTTCACCGACGACTTCGCGCGTGAGCGCCTCCTTCGGCAATTCTCCACGGCCACGCTGAAAGGCTTCGGGATCGAAGAGCTGCGCCTGGGGCAACGCGCTGCTGGCGCCATCCTGCACTACCTCGGCGAAACGCGCCATGATCGGTTGGCGCACATCGACCGCATCGGCTGGATAAGGCCGGAGTCGTATGTGGGTCTGGATCGTTTCACCGTGCGCAACCTCGAATTGGTGAGCACCGTGAACGATGGGGCCCGCACACTGCAGAGCGCGGTGGACCGCTGCGTCACGCCCATGGGCTCGCGCCTGCTGAAACGTTGGATCCTGTTCCCGCTCATCGACGAGGTCGCGATCAACGCAAGGCTCGACCGCGTGGAAGACCTCGTTGGCGACGCGGTGTTCACCGATGCCTTGGGCCAGGAACTGCGCAGCATCGGCGACCTGGAGCGCTTGGCGGGGAAAGCGGCGGCAGGTCGCATCAACCCGCGTGAACTCCTTCAGGTCCACATCGCGCTGGATGCGGCACAACGTGTACACGGTTTGCTGAGCGGGCGGGGCAAAGGCCTGCGGATCGAGGTTCCTGCTGAGCTTTCGGCTCGGATCGCCGCCACCATCGAGCAGGACCCGCCGGTGAATCCAGCCAAGGGCGGGGTGATCCGCAAGGGCGTGAGCTCCGAATTGGATGAGCTGCGCCACGTGAGCGGCCACGCCAAGGAGTTGCTGCTGGAAGCGCAGCGTCGTGAGAGCGAACGCACGGGCATCCCCTCGTTGAAGGTGGGCTTCAACAATGTCTTCGGGTACTACTTGGAGGTGCGCAACACCCACAAGGACAAGGTGCCAGCGGATTGGGTGCGCAAGCAGACCTTGGTGGGTGCCGAGCGCTACATCACCGATGAGCTCAAGACCCTCGAAGAGAAGATCCTGGGTGCCGAGGAGCGCATCCTTGCGTTGGAGGCCGAGCATTTCCGCCTGGTGGTGGAAGAGGTGGTGTCCCAAGTGGGCATGATCCGCAACGCGGCCCTGGCGCTGGCGGAATGGGACGTGCTGCGCGGCTTCGCGTTGACGGCGCTCGCGTGGAAGTATTGCCGGCCGGTGATCGCGACACATCGCGTATTGGACCTGCGCGATGCCCGACATCCGGTGATCGAGCAGCAACTGCCGCATGGGGTTCCGTACGTGACCAACGACCTCCTTCTGGATCCCGACGCCCAGCAGATCATCATGATCACCGGACCGAACATGAGCGGTAAGTCGGCCTTGTTGCGGCAGACCGCCTTGATCACCTTGCTGGCTCAGATCGGCAGTTATGTACCGGCATCGGGTGCCACCATCGGCGTAGTGGACCGGATCTTCACGCGCGTGGGGGCTTCGGACAACCTATCCACCGGCGAAAGCACCTTCATGGTGGAGATGAATGAAACGGCCAGCATCCTCAACAACCTCAGCGACCGCAGCCTGGTGTTGTTGGATGAGATCGGTCGTGGTACCAGCACTTATGATGGCATCTCCATCGCTTGGGCCATCGCCGAGTTCCTGCATGAACATCCTGGTCGGCCCAAAACCTTGTTCGCCACGCACTACCACGAACTGAACGAGATGGCGGGTACCTTCCCCCGGATCCGGAACGCGAACGTGGCCGTGCGGGAAGTGGACGGCAAGGTGCTGTTCCTGCGGAAGCTGACCCCTGGTGGCAGCGATCGCAGTTTCGGGATCCACGTGGCCCAAATGGCGGGTATGCCGGCCAAGGTGGTGCAGCGCGCAGTGAAGGTGCTGGCCCATTTGGAGGCGAGCCATGGCGGCGACTTGGGAGCCACACCGTCGGTGGAGGGGCCGCAAACGTCGCATAAGGCCACGGCCGAAGGGATCGGTCGTGAGTTGCAGTTGAGCTTTTTCCAGTTGGACGACCCCGCCTTGGAGCGCATCCGGCAGGAGATCATGGAACTGGACATCAACACGCTTACGCCGGTGGAGGCCTTGTTCAAGTTGAACGAGATCAAACGGCTCGTGGAACCAGGCAAGGCGAAATTGAAGAAGGCGTGAAAGGTGTTGTGAACTGATCGGGTCTTGTTATATTTGCGCCCTCGTTCGCCGGAAACACCTGTTCAAGCGGACCGTATTGCGAGAGTAGCTCAGTTGGTAGAGCACGACCTTGCCAAGGTCGGGGTCGCGGGTTCGAGTCCCGTTTCTCGCTCAGAAGATGCCCCGGAAGGGGCATCGTTCATTTCCAGGGGTCTCCAAGCTGCGCCGAACGTTGCATGTGGTCGGTGCGGTTTTGATCACCTTTGTTCCATCGCCCGGGTGGTGAAATGGTAGACACGAGGGACTTAAAATCCCTTGGTCCGTAAGGGCTGTGTGGGTTCGAGTCCCACCCCGGGCACCGGTCCTGCTGGCGCATGAAGAAGACCCGCATCGCCCCAACGCCCAGCGGATACCTGCACGCGGGCAACGCCTTCAATTTCCTGCTTACGGACCGCTTGGCGAAGGCCACCGGTACCAAGCTCGTGTTGCGCATCGATGACCTCGACGCCGAGCGCACCCGGCAGGAGTACCTGGAGGATATCTTCCTTTCGCTCGACTGGTTGGGTATCGCAGTGGATGAAGGGCCCTCCGGTGTGGAGGACTTCCGAGCGAACTGGTCGCAGCACCACCGGCTGGAGCGGTATGCAAGCTCGGTCGATGAGCTTTGCGGAAAAGGCGCACTCTATCCATGCGTATGTTCGCGCCAACACTTCGAGCGCTTCACGCGCGAAACCCATACCTGCCGATCCGGCCACGGCGGGGTGACCACAGGAAGCACCCCATGGAGGTTCCGCATTCCTGAACCATGCCGGGTCGAAGTCCAACAACTCGACGGCACGAATGAGCAGGTTGACCTTGCGGCATCGCTTCCCGATCCCATCATCGTACAGCGGGGGTCAGGGCGTCCGGCTTACCAGATCGCATCATTGAGCGACGACCTGGACATGGGCATCACCTGGATCATCCGCGGCGCAGATCTCCTGGCCTCCACGGCGTTTCAGCTCCACCTGGCACAGCTGCTCGATAGGCCAGCCTTCGGTGCCGTGCTCTTCCACCACCACCCCTTGTTGGCGGATGCGCAGGGGCGGAAGCTGTCCAAATCAGCAGGGGCCTCATCCTTGAAGGCCATTCGGGAAGCAGTTGGGTCGCCGGATCGGTTGATCGCGGACGCCGAGGTCTACGCGGAGGCGCTCGTTAGGCGCCTTGTTCTTTGAAGGCCAGGATGTTGGTCAGGTCCACGCGCAGTCCCTCCGGTTCCCGTTGAAGTACACCGGCTTGTAGAAGGGCGTCCACATCGCGCCGCAGTGTTTTCTCCGAAACGCCCGCGTAGAGCTTGGCTAGGGCAGGGGACAGGATGCTCAGCCCGTTCAATGGGACAGGGGAGTCGACACTGGCCAGATCCAGGAGCACTTGCCGTTGGCGGCGTGTAGGCTCGTCGTTCCCATCTTGGAAGAGCTCCAACAGTTGGGCACGCCACTGCCCGCGCATCTGCAGGTCGCGCACCCGGGCGTGTACTTCGCGCAGCACCTCATTCATGGCGCGTACCGCGAAGTCCAGGAAGGGCGTTGGGTCGGCGTTGCCCTCAGCGGCATGCTGCATTTGCCGTTGCCATTCCGCCCTGTTGCGGTGAAGTGCGATGGCCAGCAGATGGGCCGCGTTGGGTCCCATTCCAGCCTTGTTGAGCACCCTGGCACCGAATGCACCGGCCACCCGTGCATGACCGGTGGTGAAGGGGCGGATCCAGAACAGATAGAGCTCGGCCAGCAGCATTCGGATCACAGCCCAAGCCTGTTCCTCGTCCACCGCAGGAGCTGCCAATTCGGCACTCTTCAACCAGTCGCACAGTTCTTCAGTGAAGAGGCCGACCACCTCATGGGGCACGCCCTCCCAAGGTCGTCCACCGCTGGGGATGATCCGCCAGTGCCCAGGGCGTTCTTGATCGCTGGCTCCTGGGAAAAGAGTCGCGTGGATCCATTTGAGACCCTCCGGGCTAAGGTCTTCGGTCCGGGGATCAGCGCCTGATCCAGGTCCGACCAAGGTGGAAAGGAAGCCTGAGACTTCGGCCCTGCCTGCGGCTCTTGCACCCGGCTTAGCCCCTCCGGAGAGGTGCGACCGTATGGCCTCGAAGGGCAGGATCAACCCATCCAAAGCCAGTCGGGAGCCAACACCTCGTACGACAAGGTCACGCTCCACGGCACGAGCTTCAGCGGTGGCGAGCGGCACCCCGTTCAAGTGCTTGAGGCCGGCGATGAGTTGACCGAGTTGTAGCCAGAAAGCGGGCGGTGCTTTCCTGACCTCGACCCTGTAAGTGAGCCAAGTAATGGTATCCTGATAGGCACGCATGGATGTCCAAAGTTCAGTCCTTCATGGTCGTTTGAAAATGAAATGATTACAGTTTAACGAACACCGGTATGTCCATACAGATGTCCATAAGAATGTCCGCTATGGTGTCCAACCATATGGGTAGCGTCTTGCTCACGGTTCGAGAAGGCGGGTGCTGCCCGATCCGGGATCAACCCGCCAGCAGCGCCACCAGCGTGATCAAGCCAGCGAGTGCGCCGATCATGAGCGCTGCTACAGCGAAGCCCTTGCCGCGCCATTCATAAGTGCGACCCTTCCGGACGGCGATAGCAGCAAGCACCAAGGTGGCCACCACGGCGAGCACCACCACGAGTTCACTGGTGCCTAGGATGGCATAGGCCACGGTGCCAACCGCTAACGCGAAGGCGGGTATCGCCAACGGGTTCCAGCGGGGCTTCGGTTCGTCCAAGGGAACGGTCTGCATAAGGGTTGGAGCAGGCGCCTCAGCGATCGCTTGCGGTGCGCCGGCAAGGGGATCCGGTTGCCCTATCGGTCGAGGTAGCAGGGTTTGGGCTGGGCCTTTCAACCCGGTGGCCTCAAGCGCGGCGTAGGCTGGTTCGCCTGAAGGAATGGCAGGTTCTTGGCCCCTTATGGCTAGTTGTTCCGGGGTTCGGGATCGCTGCACCGGAGGTTGGTCACTACGCAGGCCAAGGTCTAAATGCCAGCCTGGTCGAAGCGTTCGTTTCTGGAAGAAACCCTCGCCCACCGTGTGGCGGGATGTGCTGCAACCCGTGGCTACGAGCAGGAACAGGATCGGAAGTCCATGGGGCGCCTTCATGCGCCGATGAAGGTAGGATCTTCCCCCTAAGCCGACGCCTTTCCGTGCGCGAAGCCGAACGAGTCGCCATCGAACAGGCCCAAGTCGCTCATCTTCAGGTGCGGGATCACCAATAGGGCCATGAATGACAAGGTCATGAAGGGGGCGGACATCGTACAGCCCAACGCCTTGGCGGCCAGATCGATGGCACTATACTCACTGGCCACGGTGTAGGCATCGCCATCGCTCATGATCCCGGCGACCGGCAGCGGCAGGCTCATCTGCAAGGAACCATCGGCCAAGCTGATCCCGCCCTTGGCCGAGATCACCACGTTCACAGCGGCGCACAGGTCCTCGTCGTTGGCCCCTACCGCAACGATGTTATGGCTGTCGTGCGCCACGCAGCTGGCCAAGGCGCCCTTGTGCAGGCCCAGGTTGGTGATCCAGCCAACGGCGACAGGAGCATCCGCATATCGGTTCACCACCACGATCTTCAATAACCCGCGGTCCGGATCCGGTACGCAGGCTCCGTTGCGCACGGTCGGGCGCATCGTCACCTTGCCGGTGATCAACTGCCCATCGTAGGGTTCGATCACCAGCAGGTCGTCCTGCGTTGCATGAACGATGAAGTCTCCCGGAACTTTGGGCGAGCAGTTGAACTTGTTCGGCGTGGAGGAACGCACGCGCTGAATGTGGCTCACGCCATCCTCCGCCACGAGCCGCCCTTGGATGTAGGTGCGCCGGGGGGTGAACCCCACCAGGTCGTCCACCACGATCAGATCCGCGGGATCGCCGACCCGAACCCGCCCAACGGGAAGCTTGTAATGCTCGATCGGATTCAAGCAGGCCACTTGGAGGACTTTGTAGACATCCACACCGGCGGCCACGGCACGTGCGCAAATGGTGTTCAGGTGGCCCAACACCAGGCTGTCCGGGTGCTTGTCATCGCTGCAGAACATCATGCGCTCCCAGTGGTCGTGCAGGAGCGGATGCAAGGCTTCGAAGTTCTTCGCCGCACTGCCTTCGCGGATCTGGATCCACATGCCCTGCGCCAGCTTTTCGAGCGCTTCTTCAGCGGTGAAACACTCATGGTCGGTGCTCATTCCCGCTTGGATGTACCGTACAGCCGCCTCCCCACGAAGGCCCGGTGCATGGCCATCCACGGGTTTACCGCACCGTTGGGCGTGGGCGATCTTCGCGAGCACGTCGGGGTCGCCGTTGAGCACGCCGGGGAAGTTCATCATCTCGCTGAGGTACAAGATCTCGGGCCGTTCAAGCAATCGGCCTACCTCTGCAGCGTCGATGCAAGCACCAGTGGTCTCGAAGGTGGTGGCTGGCACGCAGCTGGGGGCGCCGAAGAAGAAATGGAAGGGCACTTCCTTCCCGTTCGCGATCATGAATTCCACGCCTTCCACACCGAGCACATTGCCGATCTCATGCGGATCGCTGATCGTGGCCACGGTGCCGTGCACCACCGCCAGTCGCGCGAATTCGCTGGGGATGAGCATGGAGCTCTCCACGTGGACGTGCGCATCGATGAAACCGGGCAGGATGTACCCTTCAACCGGGCCTTCCACAGGATCGATCGCGGCTACCCGACCGTCCTTGATCGTCACCTCGCCGGGGTAGGTCCGCCGGCCAGGGATGTCGACAATGTAGCCGCGTAGCGTGAAGTCTGGCATCAGCGACAGGGACCGGATGCCCTCAGGCTTGTGGTGGCGTGGGGTTGTCCTCGGTCTTTTTCTTCCCTCCGAAGAACTTGAAGGCCGCAGCGCCTGCCGCACCCAGTGCGATGACGACGAGCTTGATGTTCTTCAGGATGATCGCCAGGATACCGGCTTTGGCCAGGACCTTTCCGGCCACGAGTCCGCCGACCGTCCATGCCGCCACTTCGTCCACGTTGCTGTCGAACTCCTCGTAGGTGTATCCTTCGTTGAAGCTGGCCATATTCAGCACGGATGGGATGCCCGCTTTCACGCTTTCGAGCTGTTCCATGCTGCCGACCGCGTTAAGGATCAGAACACCTTTGCGGCCCAGCACACGTACGTTGTAGTTCAACGTATTCACCTCCGCTGAATCAGCATGAAGTTCCTTCGCCCAGTGGAGCACCTTCCGCTCCTTATCGTAGTAAGGTGGGGCGGCCCAGCCCACGAGTTCAAGCCCCTCGTAGCCTGCGGCACGGCGCTCCTCATTGGCAGCGCGGCTGTCGTTCTGCAATTCGGTGAGCAGTTCGCTGTAATCGATATCATCCGCATCCTCGTCGCTCACGTAGCCCATGGGGTCATACTCCAGCACGAAGGTGTACGTGTCGTCGAAGACACCTGCGCTCTCCTGGAAGATCATTCCCATCACACCATCCGCAGCGCCGGGAGGATTACCCCACACCTCCACGAGTACTTGTTTGCTTTGCTCGGCATCGAGGTATTTGAAGCCGGCCGGGATGTTAACCGTGGCCACGCCATCCGCGATCGGAATGGATCCGGTCTGGTAGGTGTACGATGCTTCGATGGAGTCGGCGAAGAGCTGATAGGCGGCCTCCATGGCCGCTTCCGAGGTATCAGCAGGCGCATCCTGTGCACGGCCGAGGTGGATGGAGAGTACAAAGGACGCGGTGGCCGCGAACCGGATGATCGAACGCATGTGCGGTGATTTGGTCAAGCAAAATAGGCAGGCTTTCCGGAACGGTGATCGATCAGGTCTTGAAGCGGTCCATCACCGATCCAACCGTTCGCCCATCTACCAGAAGTGGCCGGGTACAGGAAGGTTACCTTCAGCCGGAGTCCAAAGCGCCGCCACATGAATACACGCATCACCACCACACTCGCAGGCCTCCTGCTCGGTTGCACCGTCTTCGGTAGTGTGGTATTCCTTGGTGTTCCGCTCAGCAGTCGCCTTTTGGGTCAATGGCGGGTGGTTCAGGTGTTCGGTGATAAGCTCGATCCGGGTGCATCACCCCTGACCATCCGGTTCGATAAGGACGGCAAGCTGGTAGGCCATTCTCGGTGCGGCACCTTCACCGGACGTTGGACCACGGGTCCCGATCAGGTCCGGTTCCAAAGCATGGTGCCCTCGGGATGCGATCGCAACGATCCGGGTGCACTGGAGAGCAGATTATTCCAAGCCATGTCCATTGCGCGCGAGGCTCGCGTGGAGAAGAGCTGGGTCTTGCTCATGCATCAAGGCAAGCCGGTGGCCATGTTGGTGCCGCAGCAGACCTGAGTTATTGCCGCAAGCTCTCGTGCACATCATGCTTTCCGCGCGGCGGATGATGTAACGCAGGAACCTTCTCCGGGTCACATGTGGTCGGTCGCTTTGCGGCATCGAACATGACCACGATGAGGCAACGGAATGAATGGATCGCTTGGGCCGCAACGGCCGTGGGGTCCCTTGGCTTGGTTGGACTGGCTGCGGCACAGCCGGCGCCAGCTTTGAGCATGGATGAAGTGATCGTCCAGCACGCGCCTTTGGAGGTGGACGAAGACCAACGTGCTCTATTGCGCGGTATCGATCCACGCTCCAGTGCGTCGAGGATCTCCGACGATGGCTGGAGCGCCGAACTGCCGGTGACGCGGCAGGTGCTGATCGAACGTCGGGGATCGGTACATGACCCTGTGCGGATCGATGTCTACAACGAGAGGGGTGAAGTGGTCCAGCACATCGACTGGAGCGGAGGCGGCAGTGACCTGAAGCCCGTGGAGCTGGATGCACTTATCGCCGGTCGGTACGTGGTCCGCGTCACCGATGGCAAGCGCACCGATGTGGTGCGCATCCGAAAGGAGTGATCATCAGTGTGGCGCATCGATCCAACCGCCTCGCTGCAGCAGGGCATGGGTCGCCGTGTAGCGCTTGCGGGCATCTTCATTCGAACCGATGTCCAGGTGGATGGCGAAGTACGCTGTACCACCTCCGCGCTCCACCCAGCCCACGTACCAGCCGTACTCCTCGTTCTCCAGCACCGCCCACCCGGTCTTAGCCTGTATGCGCCAGGTAGCCGTACTATCGCCCGGTATGATCTTCTTCACCGTGCGCTGGTGCTCCACATCGAACGGCAGGGCCTCATCGTGCAAGGCTTCCACGAAACGGATCTGTTGGAGTGGGGTGATGCGCAGTCCACCACGTATCCAGAACAGGTGGATCGAGTCGCCGATTAGCCTGTTCCCGTAGTCGACCGTGTCCAACCAGTGCTGCATACGCTCCACACCCACCCGGCGTGCGGTCTCTTGGTAGAACCACGCTGCGCTCAAGGGAAGCGCCTGGCTCATGTTCAGGTCCTGATTCCAGTCCGGGGAATACCGCTCCACCTTGTCCCACGGAAGCACGGTGTTCTCATCGGGCAAGGCGCCTTCCTGCAACGCCACCAAGGAGTTGAAGAGCTTGAAGGTGCTCGCTGGAAGGTAGCCCCGGTTGGCACGCGCCGTATCCGAAGCCTGAAGGCGCCCGCTATCGGGTTCCCAGAGGACGAAAGTGCCCACGACCCCACTATCCGCTAGTTGCTGTGCCCAATCCGTTCGTGGCGTAAGCACGGGAACGGGAAGAGGCACCTCGACGAACGCGGTGTCCGCTACCTGCGGAGCCGTGCATGCACCGAAAAGGGCGGCCACGCTGATAGACAGGGCCTTTTGAAGAACGCGCTTGAGCATGCGCGAAAGGTAGCCGTCGGGAAACGCGCAGGTGCGCCGCTCGTCAATTCCCGAACATCTCTTTCACGCGCTCGAAGAAGCCTTTGTCCTTCGCGGTGGGTTTAGGCTGGAAACCGGCACTGGTGCGCAGTTTCTCCAAGGTGGCTTTCTCCTCTTTGGAAAGTTCCGTAGGGGTCCACACCATCACGTGCACGAGCAGGTCACCGGTGCCGTGTTGGTTCACGCTGGGCAGCCCTTTCCCACGCAACCTCATGGTAGTGCCGCTTTGGGTGCCCGGTTCGATCTTCACCTTGGCTTTGCCCGATACCAGCGGTACTTCGATGCTGGACCCGAGCGCCGCATCCACCATGCTGATGAAGGCTTCGTAATGCAACGTGGAGCCATCCCGCTTCAATTCCTTGTGCTCTTCCTCTTCGATCACCACCAACAGGTCGCCTGGTATGCCACCCGCAGGGGCCTCGTTGCCCATGCCGCTGATGTTGAGTTGCATGCCCTCCTCCACGCCCGCTGGAATGCGGATGGGTACCACCACCTCCTCACGCACGAGGCCATGCTCATCGCTGCCTGGCGCGCGCTTACTCACGGTCTGGCCGACTCCACCGCAGGTGGGGCAGGTGGTCACCGTTTGCATCTGGCCCAAGAAGGTGCTCTGTACGCGACGCACCTGACCACTGCCACCACAGGTAGTGCAGTTGCCGTATTCGCTGCCTTTGCCGCGAACGAGCTTGGTCACCTTGATCTTCTTCTCCGCACCTAGGGCGATCTCCTCCAGGTTGAGTTTCAGCCGCACCCGCAGGTTGCTGCCCTTTACGGTGCGGCCTCCCCGCTGTTGACCGAATCCGCCGAACCCACCGCTGAAACCGCCGCCGAAGATGTCGCCGAACTGGGAGAAGATGTCCTCCATGTTCATGCCACCACCTTGGAAGCCGCCACCACCACCAAAACCACCAGGAGCGTTGTGGCCGAAACGGTCGTACTTGGCTTTCTTATCGGGGTCGCTTAGGATCTCGTAGGACGAAGCCGCCTCTTTGAATTTCTCCTCTGCGGCCTTGTCCCCTGGGTTCTTATCCGGGTGATACTTGATCGCCAGTTTGCGGTACGCCTTCTTGATCTCGTCCGCACTTGCATTGCGGCCAACACCAAGGACTTCGTAGGGGTCTCGTTTGCTCATAGGGCAAGTCGGCAGGGCAGGTCGATGCTACGGGTGCGTTGTTTCGATGGGATTGGTCGTTCGCCTTACTCGCCGACCACCACCTTGGCGTATCGGATCACTTTCTCGTGCAGGGTATAACCGTTCTCCACCACGTCGAGCACCTTGCCTTTCAGGTCCGAAGTAGGGGCGGGTGCTTTGGTGATGGCCTCATGCTTGTCCGTGTCAAAGGGTTCACCCTTGGCATCGGGCATGGCTTTCAGCCCCTGCGAGCTGAGGATATGCTGCATTTTCTGGTGGATCAACTTGAACCCTTCGCGGATGGCGTTGATGTCTTCCACCTTGTCGTTGTTCGCGATGGCGCGGTCCATGTCGTCCAGCACCGGCAGCACGGCTTTCAGGGTGTTCTCCCCGGCGAACTGCATCAGCTCCAAGCGCTCTTTGGCCGTGCGTTTCCGGAAATTGTCGAATTCGGCGAAGAGGCGGATGTGCTTGTCGTGGACAGCTTGGTGCTCCGCGCGGAGCAGGTCGAGTTCGGCTTTGAGCACTTCCGTTTCGGTGCGCTCGGGTGCTGACGCGGTGTCAGCGGTGGCAGTGCCTTGCTCCTCAGCGACCGGTGTTTCCGGGGTCTCGGGCAGGGTGGTTTCGTTCTTCACGGTCTCGTTCTCCATGGCTGGCTTTTCCTTAGCGGTGCGGCGGAACGGGTTCTTCAAGTCCATCGGGGGCGAATTTTCCGGCGTTCCGGCGCAGCCGGGTCGGCAATTCCGGTGCCATGCCCAGGATCCGGACAGGTTGGCATGCCACTCTACGGAAAAGCCCCGGTGTTGGCCGGGGCTTTTCCGCGAAGGATAGGCTTCCTCAGAGGCTTTTCACGTGTTTGTCCAGTTCCTGATGCAGCGCCATGCCGCGCAGGTTCTTGGCGATGATGATCCCGTTGGGGTCCACCAGGAAGCTCATGGGGATCGAACTCACGCCATACAACTGGGCCCCTTTGGAGTTCCAGAAGAGCAGGTCGCTCACGTGGTACTTCCAGACCAGACCATCCTGGGCTATCGCGGCTTTCCACGCATCGCGGCTGCGGTCCAGACTTACGCTGTACACTTCGAATCCCTTGGCGTCGGCGAATTTGGCCTTGCTGTACTTGTTGTAGGCGGAGACCACGTTAGGGTTCTCCATACGGCACGGACGGCACCAGCTGGCCCAGAAGTCGATGAGCACGTATTTGCCCTTCAGCTCCGATAGCTTCATCACCTTGGTGCTATCGGCGTTCATGAAGGCGAGTTCGGGTGCCTTGTTCCCGATGCTGGTGCCCACCTGGACATTCCCCTCCGGTGCACTATCCGTTACGCGGGAGGCGAATCCGTAAATGGCGAGCAGCACCACGGCTGCGCTGATGGCGATGCGGGTCTTCGACATGATCGTGCGGAATTCCATGGGGCGAAGGTAGTTTGTACCGAAGGCTCCGGACTATACCAAGATCGTGCCGGGATCGGATGGCTGGTCAGTATAGGGCCAGGGGCAGGAACAGGGGCAAAGGCAGGTGCAAGGCCAACCGCGGATCTTGCTCCTGTTCCTGCCCCTGCTCCTTGCGTTCTAAACCCGTTCGATCTGCGCGCCGATGGCTTTCAAGCGCCCCTCGATGTCCTGGTACCCACGGTCGATCTGTTCGATGTTATCGATCGTGCTCGTACCATCAGCGCTCAAGGCTGCGATGAGCAAGGAAACCCCCGCGCGGATGTCGGGGCTCGTCATGCGGATGGCGCGCAGCGGTTTCTCGAAGTCCTTGCCGATCACCAAAGCGCGGTGCGGATCGCAGAGCGTGATCTGCGCGCCCATCTCGATGAGCTTATCGGTGAAGAACAGGCGGCTCTCGAACATCTTCTGATGGATGAGCACGTGGCCGCGTGCCTGGGTGGCGGTGACGAGCACGATGCTGAGCAGGTCGGGGGTGAAGCCCGGCCACGGATGGTCGCTGATCACCCGGTTGCTACCATCGAGGAAGGGCTCGATCGCATAGTGTTCGTGCGCGGGGATATGGATGTCATCACCACGGCGCTCCACGGTGATGCCCAAGGTGCGGAAGACACCCGGGATCACGCCGAGGTGGTCGTAGCCGGTGTTCTTGATGGTGATTTCGCTGCGCGTCATGGCGGCGAGGCCGATGAACGAACCGATCTCGATCATGTCCGGCAGCATGGTATGCTCGGTGCCACCGAGTTCCTTCACCCCATCGATATGCAACAAGTTGCTGCCGATGCCACTGATCCTGGCACCCATGCGCACCAACATGTTGCAGAGCTGTTGTAGGTACGGCTCGCATGCGGCGTTGAAGATGGTGGTGCGTCCTTCGGCGAGCACGGCGGCCATCACGATGTTGGCGGTGCCCGTCACGCTGGCCTCGTCGAGCAGCATGTAGCAGCCTTTCAACTGTTTTGCTTCTGCGCGGTAGAAGGAGTCGCTTTCGTCGTACTTGATGGTCGCACCGAGCCGCTCGAAGCCGGTGAAGTGCGTGTCCATGCGCCGCCGACCGATCTTGTCCCCGCCGGGGCTGGGGATGTATCCGCGGCCGAAGCGCGCCAAGGCCGGTCCCGCTACCATCACACTGCCGCGCAGGCTTCCTCCCATGCGGCGGTACTCGGGGTCGAGGAAGAATTCAAGGTTCACGCTCTTCGCTTGGAACCGATAGGATCCCTTCGCGAGTTTCTCCACGCCCACGCCCATAGCGCCCAGCAGGTCGATCAGCTTGTTCACGTCCACGATATCGGGCACGTTGTGGATGGTGACCGGCTCGCTGGTGAGCAGCACGGCGCAGAGGATCTGCAGGGCTTCGTTCTTGGCACCTTGAGGCACCACCTCACCTTTCAGCCTGCGCCCACCGACGATCTTGAAACTTCCCATGTCCGCGCCATGGCCTTCGTGTTACCGGCATGGGCCGGGCGAAGGCGCATGCTGCGAAACAACGCAGATGCGCAGGGCGAATGCCGGCGCTGACCGGCAGCGTATCAACAGGGCATTGTCACCATGCGACCGCCGAAAGCAAGCAGGGAAGGGAATACGAGCGAGGGAGTGCTCCTGTTCCTGCCCCTGTCCCCTGGAATCAGTACCGGTTCTTCTTCCGGTTCCGGTTGCGTTTCTTGCCGCCGCCTCCACCATTGTTGTGGCGCTTGCGGGTGTCGATCTCGTTGCGTGGACCGTTCTGTTGCGTACGCAGCAGGTCGGCGGTCTGGGCCAGTTGCACATCCTCCTTCACCCGCAACTTGCCTTTGCTCAGTTCGCCCAGGTCTTTCAGGATCAGCGGATCGGGCACGGTATCGCGGTTCCAGACGAGGAATTGTTTCTTCATCTGGTTGGCGATCACCGTGGTGTAGGCATCGCGGGTCTCACCGGGCTCCATGGCCGCGCACTGATCGATCATGCGCTGCACCATCTTGCCGTAGTGCCCATACTTGATCTGCGTTTGAGGGTAGGGCACACGAGCGGGTTTGCTTTCCAGGTCCTCCGGTGTGGGCTTGG
>JAEUTB010000113.1 GCA_016787995.1 Flavobacteriales bacterium
AGAGCGTAGTCTACTTCGCCAGTTATGGCGTCGATGCACTGGGATACGGGCCGCACATCACGCCCGGCATGCTTACACACATTACGAAGCCGCTGTCGAATCCATGTCGGCCCCAGATGTGTTCCAAAGAACTGGTACAAATGTAGCCAACCCCGTGCCACGGGTCCGGTCCTGCCATTTGGTCCGCATACACGGGCTAAGGGTCCTACTTTTGGCGCCCCGCCCACGGCGGACCAGCCCATGTCGACCTCTTACCGCAAGATCGGCGTCATCCGCGAAGGCAAGAAGCCCGAGGACCGGCGCGTACCATTGACCCCGGCCCAATGCAAGGAAGTGATGCAACGCTTCCCCGATGTGGACCTGGTGGTGCAACGCAGCAACGTGCGCTCCTACACCGATGCGGAGTACGAAGCCTTCGAGATCCCTTTGGTGGATGACCTGACGGACCGCGACCTTTTGATCGGCGTAAAGGAAGTGCCGGTTGAGTTGCTCATCGCGAACAAAGCCTACCAATTCTTCAGCCACACCATAAAGCAGCAACCACACAATCGCAAGCTGCTCCGTGCGGTGCTGGATCGCGGCATCCGCCTGATCGACCACGAACTCCTCACCGACCCACACGGAGAGCGGGTGCTCGCCTTCGGCTACTGGGCTGGGGTGGTGGGTGCCTACAACGGTATGCGCGGCTGGCAACTGATGCATGGTGGTCCGGACCTGAAGCCGGCCAACCAATGCCACGACCTTGAAGAGTTGGAACGCTACCTGCATGCCTACCCGCTACCACATGACCTGCGCATCGTGCTCACCGGTGGTGGCCGTGTGGGCAAGGGCGCTATGGGAGTGTTGGAACGCGCTGGCGTGAAGCGGGTGAAGCCCCAGGAATTCCTCGATAGTGACAACACGGTCCCGGTGTACACCGTACTGGGCTCAGCTGATCTCTATGCGCGGGATGACGGGCAGTCCTTTGACAAGCAGGCCTTCCACAACGATCCGCGCGGGCACCATTCCAAGTTCCTGCCCTTCGCACGCCGTGCACACATCTACATGGCCTGCCACTTTTGGGATCCACGCGGCCCCAAGATCCTAAGCGCCGAAGACCTCCGCGACCCGAAGCTCTCCCTGCAGGTGATCGCTGACATCAGCTGCGATATCGGCGGACCGATCGACAGCACCCTGCGGGCCACCACCATCGCCGATCCCTTCTACGGGTACAACGCCGCAAGCGGTACGGAGAAACCGGCGGGCACCGCTGGGACCATCGCGGTGATGACGGTGGACAACCTGCCCTGCGAACTGCCGCGCGATGCATCGGAAGCTTTCGGTCGCGACCTGGTGGAACGCGTGCTACCGTTCCTCGTGGGTGATGACAACGAGGGTATGATCGCACGTGCGACGATCGCACAGGGCGGTGCGCTCACCGCAGGTTTCGCGCACTTGAAGGACTACGCGAACAGCTGATCAGGCGGCTAGGAAGAGTTCAAGCGCCAGGAAGGCGGTCTCACCATCGCGCGGGAACGCGTGCGCCACGATGGGGCCGCTGCTCTTGCGGGCCATGGTGAGTAGGCCAAGGCCAGCACCACCACGCTCGGTGCGCCCCTCATTGGCCAGTAGTTTGAGGTGATACTCGCGCAGGTCAGCCTCGTCCATCTCATTCAGGATGCCGATACGATGTGTGAGCGAAGCCACGGTGACTTGAGGTGCAGCATTGCCGAACATCAACCGGTATGCACCGCCTTCGAAGACCAACAAGGCGAACGCTGTGGCGGCCAGAGCATCCGGCGTATGATGGCGGATGTTCTCCAGCCCTTCCACCAGCAGGTTCACCAAGCGTTTGCGCGTGGAGACACCGACGGATGAAGCGAGGGAATGCGTTTCTGATAGGGTCACCAAGCGCTCCATTTCCTCCCGTTCGAGCGGACCCGTATGCACGAAAACGATAGAGCCGGCCCCGGCCGAACGCCGCGCCAGTTCCGAGGCCCAATGGCCGGTCTCCCCTATCGGCAGTGCAAATGACATGCCCGGGAAGAAGGATGCTGATGGATGTAGCCTCTCACTCGACCGATGATCAGATATACCCGATATACGGCCCGAAACCGGAGAAAGTTGCATTCCCAATGGCGCCAGCCTGTCAACAGGGGGTCTGTGAATGAAAACCAAGGAGCCGCAGTGTCCGTACAAGCCCCAGCCCACACCTTTGATACCTAGCGGCTGAACTGCCTGCTGATCATGACGATAGCCCTTGCGACAGGCCGGTCCATCTTCCGGCTTGGAAAACGTTCCGAAAGGCTGGTAGCGCTTGCTGGTGCTGCCCTGGCCTTACAGGCTTCCGTAGCACAGGTGGATCCAGTGTCCGTGCGCTTTGAGCCGGGTTGCGAACAGGTTAAGGCCTACTTCGACAACACGGTCAGCAATGCCACGAGTTACCTCTGGGATTTCGGCGATGGTACGACAAGCACCTTGGCGAGCCCCATGCACACCTTCCCGTATGGACAGCCGATCACTGTGCAGTTGAGCACGGTGGTGGACGGACAATCGGTGACCTTCTCACGGCAATACGAGACACAGGAACAGCTCGATCTGGGAACCGTTGAGCTGCCGAACGTCTTCACCCCGAACGGCGACGGCCGCAACGATGTCTTCACGCTCGTGAACGAGGTCTTCCTAGGTCCTTGCGCGCAACTCGCGATCTACAACCGCTACGGACAGCTGATGTTCGAAAGCCTCGGGAACAACCTGAGCTGGGATGGCCGCACGATCGCCGGTGAGTCAGCGTCCGATGGGGTTTACTTTTACGTCTTCTCCTGGGGCGGTGGCACGTTGAACGCTACGGTCACCTTGATCCGTTGAGGACCTCGGGAGGGTAAAGAACCCACCCCATGGCCCACCCGACAAGCACTTCGACCCGGCTCCTCGCAGCCGTACTTCTCATCCTCACCCTTCAGGCCTGCGACCTGGCCAACTGCGCGCGGGGTAGCGGCAGTGCGGTACGCCGCACGTTGGATCTACCGGAGATCCGAAGCATCGTGGCACAGGGATCGATAGATGTGCAGGTGACCCGCGCGGACATGCAGCAGGTGGAGGTGGAAGCGCAAGATAACCTCTTCGAACTGGTCACAACTGAGGTGAAGGACGGTGCGTTGCATTTGGGCACCAAAGGCTGCATCGCGAACAGCGAACCCATCACCATCAAAATCAGCCTACCCACCTTGGAGTCGGTGACCATGCAGGGTTCGGGGGACCTCACCAGTTCGGACCGGTTCACCTCGGAAGCGTTCGTAGCCACCGTGCAGGGCAGTGGATCCATTCGTATGGGCGTGGATGCACGCCTGATCCAAGCAGCGGTGCAAGGATCGGGGGATATCGACCTGAGCGGGCGTTGCGAAGACTTGGAGGCTGAGGTACAAGGCAGTGGTAACATCGACGCAAAAGGACTTCAGGCGATGAACGTACAGGCCGCCGTGCAAGGCAGTGGGGATATCAACGTCCACGTCACCGATCGCCTGAAAGCCAGTATCGGTGGCAGTGGCGACATCACCTACAAAGGCGAGCCTACGGAGGTGAAGAAGGATGTGGCAGGTTCGGGTGAATTGAAACAAGTACCATGAACGGATCGATCATTCGCCCTATGGCTTTCGCAGTGGTGTTGGCGGCGTGCGGATCGCCTGCTCCAGAGGCCACCACCACCACTGTGGTGCACGGTGCCAAACCAGCCGAACTCGCGGCCGTGGATGACAATATCCGGCACGACACCCTGTTGATCCAGACCACTTTCGACATGGGAGACAGCAGCTACGTGATGGTCGCGAGCCATGTAGAGCCCAGGTTCGAAGGCGTTCGCTTGTACCGCTACATGGTGCTCCCGGACAGCAACGCGCGGATCCTGTCCTACTCCAACGGCGCATACGACAGTTGGACCATGCTGCCCACCTTCTTCCCGATCCCCGATCCGCCGGGCACCTACTTGGTATTGGCCAACTTCGGCGAGCGCGAAAGCTGGGGACAGAAACTGATCTACATGGACAGCAACTTCACGGATCTGGGGTTCATCGATCTTGCCTATCCGGAGCGCATCACCGAAGGGGACACCGCGTTCATGAAACGCACGAACATCGCACCGTACGGAAGGCTCGCCATGCACAACGACACGGCGGTGTTCACCTTCGAATGCGACAGCCTCTTCCTCTACGACGACATGGCCGGGCACAACGATCTGATAGTTGCAGCGTCTTCCATCCGCTACACCTATCACCCGGACACCGGACTGGAGCTTTGGCGCGATGGCCAACGCCGAGCGGTGAAGCAGCCGAGTTGATCTATTGCACCGTCGGGATCATGCCCCGCGTGCCCATGTCCACCACCTGATCGCCGGCGGCGGGTTCGAAGATGTCATCGCCCGCCACATCGATCCACTCGAAGCTGTTGTTGGTGCTGATGGACACGTTGATCACCACATCCTCCGTTTCCGTGCCACTGATCACCAGCGGTTCAGCGAAGACTCCGGTCACCAGGCATGAGCCTTCCGGGATCGGTGAGGAGTCGAAGATCGGATTGGGCACGGTGGTGGCGCCGGGTGGCGCTTGACCGACGATCGGTGCCACAGCGACCGGTGGGTCCATCACTTCGAAGGCCCAAAAGCCTTGCAGCTTATCGTCGTTCACCGAAACCGGTTGTTGGTTCACGTTGAAGGTGCCGATGTAGGTGTTGAATCCGATGAACGAAGCGATGGTGCCCTCGAGGTCGAAAGTGCCGATGCCGGGCACTACTTGCCGGAAGTCGATGTTGAAGTTCTGGTAGCCGATGGAGACGCGTAGGTACGGGTAGATTCCGGCCGGGAGCTGCGAAAGCGGAATGTTCAGAAAAGCCTCGCCTTCGCCGGTAAGCACCGCTTGGGAGAAGTCGATGGCATTGTCGCCACCGGCCATCGTTTCGGGAGCGTGGTACACCACCGCACCTTGGCCGGGCAGTGTCCATGCCGTGGGCGCGAACTCCACGTAATGCGCGGTCATCGCATTGAAGCGCGGGTGCTGTGCCCCATGTCCGGCGGGCACGGCGGCCGGTTGCCCGAAGCCGTTCAAGCGCACTTGAGTGCTGTCGAACGTGAACTTCAGCACGAGGCGCGGGCCGGTGGACCCACCACCCGAGGGCGGAGTGGGTGCAGGATCCTCGTCCTTCTTGCATGCACCAATGACCAGTGTAAGGCAGAGACCGAGGATAAGGACGCGACCGGTTCCCATGTTGGCTTGTTTGCCACCAAACTTACAAGGACCATGCCTGCAACTTTTCCTCCGAGATCCTCGTTTTGGTATGCACGCATACCTTTTCCGATTACCTTAGGCTCCGAAGCCGGACCCGTGATGAAGCCCGAAGAGACCATCGATTTCCCTATCCGCCGCGTGTGGAGCCGCATCTCCCGCATCTACAACACCGAGGCCGCCAAGTATGGTGGCAGTATGGCCGTGGGGCAGATCCTGCTCAACATCGAGCCCGAGGGCACACCCAGCACCAAGCTCGGTCCCAAGATGGGCATGGAGGCCCGCAGCCTCGTACGCACCCTGCAGGCCATGGAGGAGGAAGGCCTCATCAAGCGCATCGCCGACAAGGCGGACAAGCGCGTGGTACGCATCCACCTCACCGCGAAGGGCAAGCAGATGCGCGACGTGAGCCGCAACACCGTGATCAAGTTCAACGAGGCGGTGCAGCGCCGCTTCACCCCGGAGCAGATGAACAACTTCCGGCAGGTGATGTCGGAACTGGACCGCATTCTCGAACAGGAACAACTTTTCTGAAATGAACCGCAACGACGCAACGAACGCTACGAGCATGCACGACCACGTTGCGTGCGTCGCGCCGTTGCGGTGAACTGCATTCGAACATGAGCAAACGAAACATCCGCAAGGTCGCCGTGCTCGGTAGCGGCGTCATGGGCAGCCGCATCGCCTGCCACTTCGCCAAC
>JAEUTB010000125.1 GCA_016787995.1 Flavobacteriales bacterium
CTGGCAGCTCGACGACATCAGCATCCAGGTGCTGCCTGATTTCGAGATGCGCATGAACTACGCGTACACCTCCACCACCGGGACTGGTGAGGAATTCGGCCGTATCCCGGCTTCGCAGCTCCCTTCCGTGATGAACATCGGAGCCGAGGTGCTCAACTACGGTGGAGCCACCCAAACCAACGTGGCCGTGGAATGCGTGGTCCGCGACGAGGATGACAACATCGTGTTCAGCCAGACCACCAACGTGGGCGAGCTTACCACCGGCACTTCCGCTGTGAGCGACGACTTCGTGAACCTTCCCTTCCTCGACCTTGGACGTTATGAGGCCACCTTCTCCATCGTGAGCGATCAGCTCCAATTCGACGAAGTGCTTGAGGACAACTCCTTGACGCGCAACTTCGAGGTGACCTCGGATGTGTACTCCATCGATGCGCTGGGCAACCACCCAGCCGGCACTGAACAACGGGCTCAACTTGGCACGGGCTCGTTCACGGACAACCCGACCTTGGATGTGCTGTCGATGTACAACATCTTCGCACCCACGCAGGCGCTCAGCGCCACCATCATCTTCGGCACCAACACCCGCGCTGGCGCCGCAGCCACGATCGAAGTGTTCATGCTGGATACGGCGGATGTCTTGAACCAACCCTCCAACGTGAACTCGCCCATCGATGGTGTAGGCTCGGACCTGCGGACCATCGTCCAGACCGATGTCACGGCGGGCCGCGTCACCATTCCTTTTGAGCAACCCATCTCCTTGCAACCCGGTGCGTACTACGTCTGCGCCCGGATCTCGGGATCGGGCACCACGGCAGCGACCGACGCGGAGGTCTTCATCGCGGATGACAACACGGTGCCACAACCCGGTGCAACCAGTATGATCTACCTGCCCATCGACTTCAACGATGATGGCACCGAGGGACCACACCTGTACTCGAACGGCAACGCATCAGCTATCCGCCTGAACGTGACCCCGACGGTCGGTGTGGAGGAACAAGAGCGCACCGCCATGGTGAGCATGTTCCCCAACCCGACGAATGGGCAGCTGAACATCCTGAGCGATGTAGCGGGAGTGATGGCTGTGGAGGTGATCGATATGCTCGGCGCCACCGTGCACTTGAGCAGCTTCAACGGTCGCACCACGATCGACCTCACCGGCCTGGCCAGTGGGGTCTACACTGTGCGAGTGAGCAACGGCGAACACACCAAGGTGGAGCGGATCAACCTCCACTAGTCGGAACAAGAAGAAGGATCCCCCTTGGAGCTCGACGGCTTCAAGGGGGATCCTTCTTTTCTGGGGTATCTTAAGATCGGCCGGTCATGGCCTTCTTCACCTGGCGCATCAATCCACCGGCGAAGATGAACTCATTGAGTTCCTTGTTGTCGCTGTTCAAGAGCTCTTCTTTCGTCCCCTCCCACCACTTTCGTCCTTGATTGATGAAGATGATGTTCTCGCCGGTCTCCATCACCGAGTTCATATCGTGGGTGATGACGATGGTGGTGATGTCGAACTCCTCGGTGATCTCCTTGATCAGGTCGTCGATCAGGATGCTGGTCTGTGGATCGAGGCCACTGTTCGGCTCATCGCAGAACAGGTACTTCGGGTTCATGGCGATGGCTCGTGCGATACCGACGCGCTTCTGCATGCCTCCGCTCAACTCGGAGGGGAAGAGCTGGTCCTTATCCAGGATGTTCACCCGTTTCAAGCAGAAATGGGCCCGCTCCTCCATCTCCCGCTTGCTCATGGTGGCGAACATCTGGAGCGGGAAGAGCACGTTCTGAAGCACGTTCAGGCTATCGAACAAGGCGCTGCCTTGGAACAGCATGCCGATCTCCTGCCGCACCTCCTTCTTCTGGTCGCGGTCCATATCGTGGAACGAGCGCCCCTCGTAGAGCACCTGCCCTTCCTCCGGCACGTGGAGCCCCACGATGCACTTGGCCAGCACGCTCTTCCCAGACCCGCTCTTGCCGATGATCTGGTTCACCTGGCCCCGTTGGAAAACGGCATTGATGTCGGTGAGCACCTGAGTGTTCCCGAACCGCTTGCTGAGCCCTTTCACTTCGATCATATCAACAGGATCTGGGTAAGGGCGTAGTTCACGATGAGGATGACCACATTGCTGTACACCACCGCTTGCGTGCTGCTGATGCCCACCTCGCGGGTACCACCCCGTGTGTAGTATCCTTGGTAGGCGGAGACCGTGGCGATGATGAAGGCGAAGACCACGGTCTTGATCAGGGCGTAGGTCACGTGATACGGGATGAAGCCTGTCTGTATCCCCTGCAGGTAATCCGTGGCACCGACGATGCCTGTGGCAGTGCCGGCGATATAGCCCCCGAAGATGCTCAGGAACATGCTCACCATCACCAGGAAAGGATTGATGAGCATGGAGGCCAGGATCTTCGGGAGGATGAGGTAACCGGCCGAATTCACGCCCATGATGTCCAACGCATCGATCTGTTCCTTCACCCGCATGGAGCCGATCTCGGCAGCGATGTTCGAGCCCACCTTGCCGGCCAGGATGAGCGCTATGATCGTTGGGCTGAATTCCAGGATCGTGCTTTGGCGGGTGGCGAAGCCCACGACCCACGCCTGGATCAGCGGACTGTCGATATTCGTTTTGGTCTGGATGGTGATCACCGCCCCCATGAAGAAGGAAAGCAGGGCCACGATCCCCAGGCTTTTCAGACCGAGCAGATCCATCTCCTCCACGGTACGCCGCCAGTAGATGCTGGCGCGCTCAGGCCTGCTGAAGGTGTCCTTCAACAGCAGGAAATACCGGCCGATGTGCCCGATGATGCCCATGAGCGGGCTAAAATAGGCCTTGGCATACAAGCCCCGGGCAGGCTGCCGTTGTAGTTTCGCACACGATGAAGGGCCAAAGATCGAAATGCCGGTGCACCACGAGGGCTGCAAGTCTTGCGGTAGTGGCGGCCTTATTCGTTTCGTGCAGTTCTCAACCAGCCAAGTACCGGCACTCGAACGATTGTAAGTGTCCGAAGTGGAATTATGTCCCTGCTCCTCCCACGGGTTCGGAGCGCGCTGAGGTCCATCCGCCCGCCACCCCCTATTATTGCGGCACCGGTAGCCATTCCTGAAGCTTTCCCTTCGTCGTGCCGCGAGTTTCCCCCACCGACCCTGAGCTGCTGCGGAAGTACATTCCCAGTGCGGCTTGGCCCGTAGTGTTGCATTGGCTGCGGCAAAATCCCATCCAAGTGCGGATCTCGCGCCCGAGGCAGACCAAACTGGGCGATTATAGAAGCGCCACACGCACGCAGCCGCATCGGGTGAGCGTGAATGCGGACCTGAACCCGTACGCCTTCCTGGTGACATTGGTGCACGAGTTCGCGCACTACAGCACCTTCATGAGCACGCATCGGTGGAGCTCACCTCATGGTCCGGCCTGGAAGAACGAATATGCCAGGTTGATGCGTCCGCTCCTGAGCCCCGAGGTGTTTCCCGTGGATGTGCTTCAAGCCCTTGAACGGCACCTGGTGGATGCGCCAGCGAGCAGCTGCTCGGACCAGAACCTGATGCGGGTGCTGATGAAGCATGACCGCGAGCCACGACAGCTCTTGGAAGCACTGCCCGACCGCTCCGTGTTCCGATTCAACGAACGCGTTTTCGTGAAAGGCCCGCAGCTGCGTAAACGCTACAAATGCCACTGCCTGAACGACCGTCGGAACTACATCATAGACCCGCTCGCCGAAGTCCAGGTGCACGGCCCCATGGCGGTGTAGAAGACCTCCCCGGGTATTCCCATTGAACATGACCAACGAACACACGTATTGCGTGATCATGGCAGGCGGCGTCGGAAGCCGCTTCTGGCCGATGAGCCGCAGCGCCTACCCCAAGCAGTTCCTCGATTTCCTCGGACTCGGACGCACCTTGTTGCAACAGACCTACGATCGGTCCTTGGCCCTGTGCCCACCCGAGAACATCCTGGTGGTGACCAACGCGCAATACGCGCCGCTGGTGAAGGAGCAATTGCCAGCCCTCAGCGATGCGCAGATCCTCGCCGAACCCTCGCGCCGGAACACCGCGCCTTGTGTGGCCTATGCGAACCATGTGATCGCCAAGCGCGACCCGAAGGCATTGGTGATCGTGGCACCCAGCGACCATCTGGTGATGAACGAGAAGGCATTCCAGGAAACGGTGGGTCTGGCCCTGGAACAAGCCGCCAGCACGGATTGCCTCGTCACCTTGGGGATCATGCCCAACCGGCCCGATACCGGCTATGGCTACATCCAGTTCGAAGAAGGAGGCGCAGGAAAGCACCCGCGCATCAAACCGGTGAAGGCCTTCACCGAAAAACCCGACCACGACACGGCGGTCCGTTTCATCGAAAGCGGGGATTTTCTTTGGAATGCGGGCATTTTCATCTGGAGCCTGGCCAGTATCCGCAAGGCCTATCGGGATCACCTTCCTGAAATGGAAGCGCGGTTCGATGCCGGGGAGGCAGCCTTCGGGACCGCTGCTGAAGATGACTTCATCGCCTCTATCTACGACTCGTGCGAGAATGTCAGCATCGACTATGGCATCATGGAGAAGGCCGAAAACGTGTTCACCATCGCCAGCGATTTCGGCTGGAGCGACCTGGGCACCTGGGGTAGTCTCTATACCCACCTGCCCAAGGACAACAGTGGTAATGCTGCCATCGGGTCGGAGGTGAAACTCTACGATTGCGCCCGTAACGTGGTGCATGCCCATGATGACCGTCTTATGGTCCTGCAGGGGCTGGAGGACTTCATCGTGGTGAGCACCAAGGATGCCCTGCTGGTCTGCCGCAAGCAGGACGAGCAGCAGATCAAGCGTTTCGTGGCCGACTTGACCGCGGAAAGTGGACCTCGGTACGTTTGACGGCCCCGGCCAGAGCTCATACAATCAATTGATATTCAGGCACTTCTAGTGCCTGCCGCGAACGGTCAAAAGCGCCAAGTGGATAACGGTTAGCACCACCCTTGGGCGCCAACTGAGCCTCCCATTACCTTGCACCTCCGTGCAGAAAGCCCAGATCGGGGCTGGAAAGCCTTGACGTGGCCGCCTACGAACTCATCACCACCCCACCAGCGCTCGCGGCGTGTGTGGATCGTCTCGCGAAAGAGGCGGTGATCGCACTGGATACGGAGGCATCCAGCTTCCACCGGTTCCGCGAAAGTGTGTGCCTGATCCAGATCAGCACCCGTGAACACACCTTCCTGATCGATCCGCTCAGTGTGAAGGACCTGACCTCGCTGGGTGGGCTTTTGGCCCAGAAGGGTATGGAGGTGGTGATCCATGATGCGGACTACGACCTGCGCATTCTGGCACGCCACCACACCATCAGGGTGGAGAACGTGTTCGACACCTTGGTGGCCGCCGAATTGCTCAACGAACCGGAGATCGGGCTGGCGGCCTTGCTGAACAAGTACCAAGGTGTTCAGGTGGACAAGAAATTCCAGAAGGCGGATTGGAGCAAACGTCCGCTCCCCAAGGACATGCTGGACTATGCCGCTGGGGATACCTCGCACCTCATCGCCTTGCGCGACATCCTCGAGAACAAGCTGAAGGGAAAGGGTCGCTGGACCTGGGCCGAGGAAGAGTTCGGTCTACTGACCGATGCCCCATTCAACCTGCCGGTGAACGAAGAGCCTCCATTCCTTCGGTTGAAAGGGGCGAAGATGTTGAAGCCGCATCAACTCGCCATCCTCCGCGAAGTACATGCCTGGCGTGAGGGCGTCGCCGAGCAACAGGACAGGGCAGCCTTCATGATCCTAGGAAATGATGTGTTGCTCTCCCTGGCCACCGATCCACCTGCGACGTTGAAGGACATCGCATCGCGCAAAGGCGTGAGCGAACGGACGATCGAAAAGTACGGCAGGCGCATCCTGGCGGCCGTCAAGAAGGGGCAGGAACTGCCCAAGGAACAATGGCCGCGGCTGGAGCGCCCCAAGCGCTGGGACCGCGACAACGACTATGAGGAGCGGTTGAAACGCCTCAAGGCGACCCGTGATCGACTGACGACCGAGAACGACCTTCGTCCGGGGATCGTGGCGGCGAACCAGTTGCTGATGGAGATCGCGCGCACGCTGCCGGGAGATCTGGCCGCATTAGCGTCCATCCCAGGCGTACGACGCTACCAAGTGGAGAACTTCGGCAACGAGTTGTTGCGCACGCTCTGACCTAGGACCTCAGCTTGGCGGCTGGCTGAGCACGTGCATTCATCCGGAAAAAAGTGGACTCGATTTGCACGTTTACGTCGAATAACTACTTTGGCATCAAACTCAACCTAGCCATGAAGATCATCAAGCGTTCACTTTTCAGCCTCGCCATGGGCAGCCTGCTCGTAACACAGACCGGTTGCTTCGGTGAGTTCGCCTTGGTCCGGAAGGTCTATGACTGGAACGACAACCTCAGCGATAGCAAGTTCGTGAAGACACTGGTGTTCTATGTATTGAACATCATTCCCGTTTACGGTATCGCCAGCTTCATCGACGTGGTGATCCTCAACCTGATCGAGTTCTGGAGCGGTAGCAACCCGCTCTCGATGAACGAAGGGGATTACGAGATGCAGATGGCGACCATCAATGGCGACGATTTCAAGATCGAGGCTACGAAGGACACCTTCACCACCACCCAGCTCACCGGCGAAAAGGCAGGTGAAGTGCGTGTGATGAAGTACGACCGTTGCGACAACACCTGGAAATACACGGACAGCAACGTGAGCGACATGGCCGTGATGAGCTTCATCGGTGGCGATGCGGACAATGTTCGCGTGTACACCCAGAACGGCTCTGTTGACCTGACCGCCTCTGATATGGCTGACGCTTCCGTACTGGCCAGCAAGTTCGCTGCATGCGACTTGGCGATGGCGAAGTGATCTCACGATCCCAACACAACGAAGAAGCCCGGCCAATGGCCGGGCTTCTTCGTTCAAGCTCGCTGCCATCACCCCTCGCTGCACATCTTCGCCGGATCCACCCACTTGTCGAAGTCTTCAGCGCTCACATGGCCTAGCGCGATGGCGGCCTCCTTCAGTGTGGTACCCTCCTTGTGGGCCTTCTTCGCGATCTCGGCGCTCTTGTAGCAGCCGATGTGGGTTGAGACCGATCGCCACCTTCAAATGCTTCGCCTAGTATGCTTCCCATGCCACCAAGTCCTAGCAGCTGCACACACGTACCCTCACGACCATCAAGCCAACGCGCGTAGTACCGAACAAGCTCGAACTATTCACCTGAACCGCACGGTGACCGTGTGCGATCTGAACGGATCAAGATCCGCCAAGCGGCCCGCCACTGAATCCGACCAAGAAGGTTGCATCGCAGGGTCCGCGTATACCGAGGCATCATATCGATCCTGCTCTACGCTCATTTCCCGCATGACCGCCATGTGCAGGTCGTGGAGAACCGAGTTGAAGTCCCTACCGATGAAGGAGGTTTCATCGATCCTCTTCCGCAACATGCGCGCATATACCTCAGCGATATCGAAGTGGACCTGCTCGTGTGCAAGCACGCCCGGATCGTCATCCCCATGATTGAAATACGAACCTTGGTTATCGAACCAGGCTTCAACGGTGACCATCATCTTGTTCGCAGCGTAGTTCCCATGGTAGGTGATCCCGCAGAAAGTGGCGGCTCTGAAAGGCCGCGCTGCGGTATCGCCCTTGAAGTCGACCAAACGAAGCCGACGCTCAGGATGCCAAGTAATGGTCTCCTCGAAAGGGGTGGCGTCCTCGACCCGAAATAAACGAGCTTCCACCCTATGGCAAGAGCTGCCATAAACACTCGGCAGCATGTGTCTGTCGATCTTCACGAGGTTAGCTCCCATGCTGCGCGCAAGTGCTTTCAGCGTATCAAGAACGGCAGGGTAGTCGCACCTCACCGTCATACCCTTATCCGTCGTGCGTATTCTGGCCACCAACTCAGCAACTGCCGTGTCCAAGGGATCGTCTTCCTCGAGCAGCGCGAACGGCTCATGCCCCGCGATCGGTCCGTACGAACGGACGGTCACCACCTTCATGCCGATGCCACAACCCATTACGACCGCGACCATGAGCACGTACATCAGCTTCTTCATCGCTGAATAATGATAGGTCGCTACCCCTCGCTGCACATCTTCGCCGGATCCACCCACTTGTCGAAGTCCTCAGCGCTCACATGGCCTAGCGCGATGGCAGCCTCTTTCAGTGTGGTACCCTCCTTGTGGGCCTTCTTCGCGATCTCGGCGCTCTTGTAGTAGCCGATGTGCGTGTTCAAGCTGGTCACCAGCATCAGCGAATTCTCCAGGTGACGCTTGATCATCGGGCGGTTCGGCTCGATGCCTTCGGCGCACTTATCGTTGAACGAGACACAAGCCTCACCGATCAATCGAGCGCTCTGAAGCACGTTGGCGGCGATCAGGGGTTTGAACACATTGAGCTCGAAATGCCCGTTGCTACCTCCGATGCTAACGGCCACATCGTTGCCCATCACTTGGGCGCAGACCATGGTGAGCGCTTCGGGTTGCGTGGGGTTCACCTTGCCAGGCATGATGCTCGATCCGGGCTCGTTGTCCGGGATGATCAGTTCACCGATGCCACTGCGCGGACCGCTGCTGAGCATGCGGATATCGTTACCGATCTTCATCAGGGAAACAGCGAGCCGCTTCAGAGCACCGCTCAATTCCACCATGGCGTCGTGCGCGGCCAAGGCCTCGAATTTGTTAGGTGCCGTAACGAACGGTAGACCGGTCAGTTCGGCGATCTTCTTCGCCACGAGCACACTATAGCCCTTGGGAGCATTGAGCCCGGTACCCACAGCAGTGCCACCCAACGCCAATTCGCGCACCATCACCAACGCGTTGTCCACGGCACGCAGGCCATTATCGAGCTGCTGCACGTAACCTCCGAACTGCTGACCCACGGTGAGGGGGGTGGCATCCATGAAGTGGGTTCGACCGGTCTTCACGATATCGTTAAAGGACTCTGCCTTCTTCGCCAGGGTATCACGCAGCTTCCTAACCCCTGGGATGGTCACCTCCACGGTGAGTTTGTAGGCCGCGATGTGCATGGCCGTGGGGTAGGTGTCGTTGCTGCTCTGGCTCTTGTTCACATCATCGTTCGGGTTCAGCACCTTCTCCGTATCGGTGAGCTTGCCGCCGTTGAGCACGTGCGCGCGGTAGGCCACCACCTCGTTCACGTTCATGTTGCTCTGCGTGCCACTGCCCGTCTGCCAGATCACCAGCGGGAACTGGTCGTCCAGCGCACCGGTGAGGATCTCGTCGCACACCTTGCCGATGAGGTCGCATTTTTCCTTCGGCAATTTGCCCAACTCCAGGTTGGTGAGGGCAGCGGCCTTCTTCAGGTAGGCGAAGGCATGCACGATCTCGCGCGGCATGCTACCCGGCGGCCCGATCTTGAAGTTGTTGCGGCTGCGCTCGGTCTGCGCACCCCAGTACTTGTCGGCGGGCACCTTCACCTCGCCCATGGTGTCTTTCTCGATGCGGTATTCCATTTGAACAGTCGGCAGTTGGCAGTATGCAGTTGGCAGTAGATTCTCGTGGGTCGTACAACTGCCTACTGCCAACTGGCAATTGCCGACTTGATCTCACACCTTCTGGCTCTGTCCCTGTTGCATCAGATAAGCCTTCAGGAACTCGGTGATCTCTCCGTTCAGCACATCGTCCACGCTGCTGGTCTCGTGTTCGGTGCGCACATCCTTCACCAGCTTATAGGGTTGCAGCACGTAGTTGCGGATCTGGCTACCCCACTCGATCTTCTTTTTGCCCGCCTCGATCTCGCTGCGCTTGCTGCGGCGCCTTTCCAACTCAGCCTCATACAGCTGGCTCTTGAGCAACTGGAGCGCCTTGGTCTTGTTGTCCAGCTGGCTGCGCGTCTCGGTGTTCTCGATGATGATGCCAGTGGGGGCGTGACGCAAGCGCACACCGGTCTCCACCTTGTTCACGTTCTGACCACCGGCACCACCACTGCGGAAGGTATCCCAAGTGATGTCAGCGGGATTGATGTCGATCTCGATGCTCTCATCCACGAGCGGGAACACGTACACGCTCACGAAGCTCGTGTGGCGACGTGCGTTGCTGTCGAACGGGCTGATGCGCACCAGGCGATGCACACCGTTCTCGCCCTTCAACATACCGAAGGCGAACTCACCATCCACCTCGATGGTCGCTTGTTTGATCCCAGCACCTTCCCCATCCTGGTAGTCCAGCGTGCGGGCATCATAGCCGTTCTTCTTGGCCCACATCTGGTACATGCGTAATAGCATGCCTGCCCAATCGCAGCTCTCGGTGCCGCCAGCACCGGCGGTGATCTGCACCACGGCGCTCAGCGGATCCTCCTCTGCGCTGAGCATGTTCTTGAACTCGAGCTCTTCCAGCGCTTCAGTCGCCTTCTTGAACTGGACTTCCACCTCCTCTTCGGTCACCTCCTTGGCTTTCCAGAAATCGAAGATCACGCCCAGGTCATCCAATTCGCGCTTCACGCCTTCGTAAAGGCCCACCCACCGCTTCAACTCCCGGATACGGTGCATCACCTGCTGGGCTTTCTTCTGGTCGTTCCAGAAGTCGGGGTCCAGGGTGTATTTCTCCTCTTCGAGGATGCGACCGCGCTTCTCCTCGATGTCCAGATAGCCTTTGAGGGCTTCCAAGCGCTCGTTGAGGTCGTCGATCTTGTCGATGGTGATCATGCTGCGGTCGCCGTGGCCCTATCCCGGGCTTTCGGGCGGCAAAAGTACGTGGCACGACGGAAGCATTAGGCATGTTGGTCGCGTCGCTACCTTTCCGGGATGATGCTGCGATCCATCCTGACGTTAAGCCTCTTGTGCCTGGTGCACGGCGATACCGCTGCCCAATACCGGATCATCCTTGAGCGCGGGGATACGATCGCGGTGAAAGAGTACTACACCAAGGGTGATTCACTGGGATTCCCTGGTGGGCGAGTCGCCAAGCGCGATGTACTCTGCATGACCTCTGGAAAGCACATCTACCAGTTCCCGCTGCCTGGGTTGGGGCTTTCCACCACCAAACTTGAGGAGACCGAACCCGTTTGTCGTCGAGCAGCACTGTTCGCTCTGAAGTATGTTGGAGCAGAACCCGGAACGCCTGTGGTGGATCCGCTCGTTGACAGTCTCTCGTTGGGTCCTTGGAAGACTTGCTTTGGAATGCACTGCCCGTACCGAGATCCAGAAGGAACCAGTGACAGCGGTACTACTGTAGTGGTAGCACTCGACTTGAGCGCTGTGGACATGGTCGCCAGTGAGGTCGATGTGACCGCATCGCCCCCCTTGGTGATCATGCGAAACGGTGATACCCTCACCGCACCTAGAGGGGTGAACTGGCTAAAAGGGGACCTACTCCTCGGTGGAGGCGCAAGCGTTCCGATCGATTCGGTCCTGATGATCGTAGAGCCAGCAGGGCAGCATGTCATGCACGCACGCACCGGACAGAAGGTGAAGCTCAACCCTCAAGTGCGGGACCTCTCTCCATGTGCCAAGGGCGTTATCTACGCCAAGATCTATTGGGACTCCGTCAGTTTTCCATTCGAGATCGAGGGACTTCCGAACTCCTTGGGAGATGACCCAATGTTCTCGGATTGTTTCTATTACCAACAGAAGCGGGCGCAGAAGAAAAAGGACACGATGCGGACGCTCTCGACCGTGATCGCAATCGGCAAAGGGGCTGGTGCGCGTTAATGGTTACGCTGTTCCCGTCGCACCTCAGAGAGGTTCATTCGAACCGCACCAGGCAGCGTTCGATCTGATCCATACCATAGCCCTTCCGTAAGAAGAACCCGATCACCTTGCGTCGTTTAAGAAGGGGGTGTGTTTCACGCTCCTTTTCCCAACGCTTTGCAACTAGTCTCTTCAG
Source organism: Flavobacteriales bacterium (assembly GCA_016787995.1). Taxonomy (GTDB): domain Bacteria; phylum Bacteroidota; class Bacteroidia; order Flavobacteriales_F; family PHOS-HE28; genus PHOS-HE28. The sequence continues at coordinate 11,843 of JAEUTB010000125.1, forward strand.
AAGTTCGGCTTGCTCTTCCTGATCGATCGCCTTCAACGCCGCACGGATGCACGGCTCGCTCACCTGCTTCTGTTTCAGTGCCGCCTCGATCTTGCGCAAGCCCCAGCCCTTTTGGCGCGATTTGCTCACCGCGAAATGATCCGCGAAGCGCGCCTCGTTCAAGAATCCTTCACCGATCAGCTGGCTGATGATGGGCTCGATCTCCTTGGCCGGGACCTCCCACGCGTAGAGCTTGTCGCGCACCTCCTGCTGGCACCGTTCCTGGCGGGCGCAGTAGTTGCGGGCTTTGGGGAGGGCCGTGGTAGCTGAAGACGCCTTCACGCCGCGAAGAAACACAACATACGGACCAGAGGCTGTCTACAACGGCACCTCATTCCCCGCACCGTCCTGCACGGTGAAGTCGAGGTACTGGTGGTTGCCATCGCCCTTCACCTTCACCCACTTTCTCCAGCGCCACCACCACTTGTGCTGGATGCTGGGTATGCCTTTGGTGAAGTAAGCGGCCAGGAAGGGATGCACGCTCAGCGTGAGGCCGGTCATCTGCTTCTCGCCGAGCAGGTAGTTCAAGGCGTTCTCGATCTCGTCCACGATCAGCACGGGTGCGCTCACCTCGCCGGTGCCGTTGCAGGTGGGGCAGTTCTCGCTGGTGTCGATCTCCGTTTCCGGACGCACACGTTGGCGTGTGAGCTCGATGACCCCGAAGCGTGAGGGCGGTAACACGTTGTGCTTCGCCTTGTCGTCCTCCATGGCGTCCTTCAACGCCTTGTGCAGGGTGCGCCGATTCTCCGGCTCGTAAAGGTCGATGAAGTCGATGCAGATGATGCCACCCATGTCGCGCAGGCGCAGCAAACGGGCGATCTCGATGGCGGCCTCCACGTTGATGTCCAACGCGTTCTTCTCCTGCTCCTGGTTGCCGCCCTTGCGGCTGCCACTGTTCACGTCGATCACGTGCATGGCCTCCGTCTTCTCGATGATCAGGTAGGCACCACTGCTCAGCATCACCTGCTTACCGAAGGCCTGCTTGATCTGCTTGTTGACACCGAAGTGATCGAAGATGTCGAGCTTGTTCTTATAGTGCTTGACGATGCCCTTCTTCTCCGGCGCGGTCTTCTCCAGCGTCTGGTAGATCTCCTCGGCCAGGAGCTCGTCATCCACATGGATGCTCGTGAAGTTCTTGTTCAGCACGTCGCGCAGCACTGCGCTGGTCCGATCGATCTCGCCCAACACCTTCTTCGGCGCCTGTGCATTGCGCAGGTTCCGGAACATCGTGTCCCAGCGCTGCAGCAAGGTCTTGAGGTCGTTCTCCAGGTCCTCCGTGCGCTTGCCTTCCGCGTTGGTGCGGATGATGACGCCGAAGTTCTTGGGCTTGATGGCCACCATCAATTCCTTCAAGCGCTTGCGCTCCACTTCGTCGGTGATGCGCGACGAGATGCTGGTCTTATTGATGAAGGGCACCAGCACCATGTAGCGACCGGCCAGGGTGACCTCGGCGGTGAGCCGCGGTCCCTTGGTACTGATCGGTTCTTTGGCGATCTGCACCAGAATGCTCTGGCTGGCGCTGAGGACTTCGGCGAGTTTGCCCTCTTTGGGGATGTCGGAGTCGAGCTTCCAGTCATCCAGCAAGCTGGAGGTGACGGTGCCGCTGACGGCTCCCTTGGCGAACTTGTAGGAGTTCTTGTACTGCGGCCCCAGGTCGAAGTAGTGCAGGAAGGCATCCTTCTCGTGGCCCACATCCACGAAGGCAGCGTTGAGACCCGGCGCCACCTTGCGCACCTTGGCCAAATACACATCACCCACGGCGAAGCCGCGCTCGGTCTTTTCACGGTGCAGTTCGGCGAGCACCTTGTCCTTCATCAGGGCAAGCGCCACTTCACCTTCACCGGAACGGATGATGAGATCGATGTTCACTGCGGAACTTGGGCTGTGTGGAAGA
>JAEUTB010000150.1 GCA_016787995.1 Flavobacteriales bacterium
GCGCTCCAGTCGAAGTCCACCCACTCGCCGCGTGCCGTGCTTACGATCAGGAAACATGTGGCTCCGGTGAGCATCTGCCACGCGCTGTTCGCGGTGTTGGACAACGCCACCGGGTTGTACTTGCCGAACAACGAGCCCGCCGGCCAGGCCAGGATGCCGATGGCGAGGATGAACAAGGCCAGCACCTCCGCATCGAAGCCCGTCTCGCTCAGCTGGGCGTTCAAGCGTTCGCTGAACAAGAGCCATACGCCGATGATGCCCGCGATGATGCCACCCACCGTGGCGGGGCTGCGGAAATTCACGTGCCACAACGGCTTGTCGAGCATGGTGAAGACCATGGGCGCCACCGCGATGGTGATGGCCACCACGCTGCTCGGTATCGTCTGTTGCACCCACACCACCGCACCGTTGCCCGCGAAGAGCAGGAGGAATCCCACGAGGATGGACTTCCACAGGCCCGGTGCCCGCAGCGGCAAACCCTGCACCACGCACCAGATGAACATGAAAGCACCCGCCACCGCAAAGCGCAAGCCGCCCAACAAGAAAGGTGGGAAACCCGTGAGCGCTTCGCGGATGGCGAAGTAGGTGCTGCCCCAGATGAGGTAGATGGCCGCGAACGCGAGGTAGACCTTGAGCCGGCTCGGTTGCTGGCTCATGGGGCAAAGGGCGTCTTCGGCCCGGGCAGCATCAACTGCATCAATACCAGATCCAGCCAACGACCGAATTTCCAGGCCACCTGCGGCATGCGCGCGGTCTCCACGAAACCACATTCGGCATGCAGACGCAAGCTGATGGCGTTCTCCGAATCGATGGCGCCCACCAAGGTCCGCAACTCGCACCGGTGCGCTTCGGTGATCAGCGCGTGCAGCAGCGCCCGCCCGATGCCCTTGCCACGGTGATCGGCATGCACGTGTAACGTGTGCTCGCCGGTGTAGCGATAGCCCGGCTTGTTGCGGAAGGTGGCGATGTTCCCGAATCCTGTGACCACGCCGTTCTCCTCGCTCACGATCACCGGCCAGACCGCGCTCTTCAACTCCTGGAACCACTGTTCCCGCATCGCCAAGGTGTGCGGTTCGAAGACATAGGCCGCCGTGCTGTTCAGCACCACCTCGTTGTAGATATCCAGGATGGCCGGGAGGTCGTGTTCCGTGGCGGGACGGATGAACGGGTGCGGGGCCATGGAACGACGGTGGCCACAAAGATGAACCTTCTCCGCTGACGGCAACTGCTTCGGAACGCCAAGTAAGGATGACCCGCAACGAGGAGCGGCTGATCAATGAACTGCGAACCTGCATTCCTTTGATGGATGCGCGCGGTGTCCCTGGCGATCCTGTTGCACGTTGGCCTCTGCGCGGCGCAGACCACCGTGACCGGCCGTGTGGTGGATGCCACCGACGGATCACCCCTGCCCTATTGCACTGTGGCGCGTGTGGGCACCACCGAAGGCACCATCACCAATGCCGACGGTGGCTTCCGGATCACCGTGGGGCCGGACGACAGCCTGCGCTTCTCGTACATCGGCCTTATCCCGCGCACCTTGCCGGCACGCGAGGTGGATGGCCGCGACGTGCGCCTCTTTCCAGCGGCCGTGGAACTCGGTGAAGCGGTGATCCGTCCCGATGACGAGCTGTACGCCCGCATCGTCCGCGCGAACAAGTGGATCCGCCGGGCACCGCGCGTGGACGCGAAGCTCTTCTTCGGGGTGGAGACCTACAACAACGGTCTGCCGGTGGAGATGATCCATGCCTACTACAACGCATCGCTCCACGGGGGAGAGTTGCTGGACCTGCGATTGAAGAACGGCCGCATCGGCGTTGCGGGGGTCGATGGTCGCTTGTTCATCAACTACAACACCACCAAGGCCTTCGCCCTCATCGACATCACGGCGGACGAAAGCCCCTTCCCCACTTCACCATTAAAACACGAGCGTGCGAAACTGCTGCGCAAAGGCTTCATCGTGGAAGAGGTGAGCACCGCTGCCGGTCCCGATGGCGTGGACCACTTGCGCATCGTGCCAAGGGCCAACAACCCGCAGGCCTTCACCACCGAGGTCTGGCTCGAACCCGGCGGCGATGCCGTGCGCGCCGTGGAACTCCGCTGCAAGAACTGCCCCAAGCATCCCTTCATCCCCCTCTTCGAACACGGCCGCATCGACACCGTGGACCTGCGCTACAAGCAATCGTGGACCTCCGGACCCGCACCGATGCCACAGGTGATGCAGATGGACTACCGCATGGTCTACACCGGACCCGAGACGCACGAGCGCTTCACCACCCACGCGTTGATGCACGCCTACGACCAGGGCCAAGGGTTCGAGCTGCCGCTCTTCACTTACGGCGGCGACATACCCGACTACCGCAAGATCGGCTGGCTGCCCGAGGACACCGCCTTCTGGCAACGCGTTCAACCGCCGCTGCCCACGCAGCGCCAGGAACAGGCCATGCGCTTCCTGCGGATGAACGACATCAACCAGGGCCGGTGGTTCAACGCGCTGGACAACGGCAGCAACTTCTTCAAACCGCCGTACGCCCTATGGTCCGCGGAAAAGCGCATCAGGCTAACGGAACTCGTGGATCCGTTAGCCCCGGCTTCTGGCACCACACCGCACGACCCGGACTCGACCACCCTCGTGGCCCAGTTCTACCTGGACATGGACACTGTGAATGGCCAGTTCATCCACCGCTCCTTCACCGTGGCCGATGGCTACAGCACCAAGGTGCCCGATGTGCGTGAGCCGTGGACGGACTGCTTCCACAACATCTGGTTCGACCTGTGCGAGATGGAGCGCCGCCGCTTGGAAGCCGAGCTGAACGCCCCCGGCATGACCCCCACCCGCGCCGCCGTGCTGCATACCACGCATACCCGAACACTCCAACGCACCACCCAACGCTACCTGCGCGACACCGCCAACGGCACCCGCTGCGAAGCCCTCTTCCCTTGGAACGCCCTGGTGAAAGAGGAGTTGGGGATAGACAACATCGCCCTGTTGGGGTTATAGAACCTGCCTACCGGTAGGCAGGCGCTGATGACACTGATAAGGCTGATCGGCGCGGATCTGAATGGTCTTTTAGGATGGTACTGCTGGGGGGTATAGAACCTGCCTACCGGCAGGCAGGCGCAGATGACACTGATGAGGCTGATCGGCGCGGATCTGAATGGTCTTTTGGGATGGTACTGCTGGGGGGTATAGAACCTGCCTACCGGCAGGCAGGCGCTGATGACACTGATGAGGCTGATCGGCGCGGATCTGAATGGTCTGTTGGGATGGTGCTGCTGGGGGGTATAGAACGCTGATGACACTGATGAGGCTGATCAGCGCGGATCTGATCTCCGTAGGAATGCAGCCTCCGATCAGCGTTCATCTGTTCCATCCGCGTCCTCAGTGTTCCATTCGCCCAGCAAGCCCGATCAGCGTTCATCTGTTCCATCCGCGTCATCAGCGTTCCCTTCGCCCAGCAAGCCCGATCAGCGTACATCTGTTCCGTCCGCGTCATCAGCGCCTGCCTGCCGGCAGGCAGGTTCCCATCGCCCTGCAAGCCCCATCAGTGTTCATCTGCTACCTTTGGAACTCATCCGGAAAGTGCCCATGAGCCCGAACAAACCCGCCCAAGCCGAAGTTGGAATGACCCTCGATGAGGTCCGTGAAGAGATCTTGCGCGACTACCGCATCGCGTTCGAAAGCCGCGAAGCCAGCTTGCTCGGCCGCAAGGAAGTGCTTACCGGCAAAGCCAAGTTCGGCATCTTCGGCGACGGCAAGGAGCTGGCCCAGGTGTGCATGGCCAAGCAGTTCCGCCACGGCGACTGGCGCAGCGGCTACTACCGCGACATGACCTTCATGTTCGCCATCGGCGAGCTTACCGTGCAGCAATGGTTCGCACAGCTCTACGCCCATGCCGACCTGGCCCACGAACCCGCCAGCGCCGGCCGCCAGATGAAT
>JAEUTB010000253.1 GCA_016787995.1 Flavobacteriales bacterium
CAGCAGCAGCCAGGCGAACATCATCGAGCTTGCAACTGATCGGCGTGCCGTCACCGTTGCCGCAGGCTTTTCCGCCTCTGCGGTCGTCATCGGGGGACGCATCAGCGGATAGGCATCCTTCATGGCTTCGGGCGTGAGGGAAGGCAGCAGGCGTTCGGCGCGGTCCAGCAGGGACACGAAGAGGCTGCGCGAGAACACCATGGCATAGGGCTGGCGCTCCACCAGCAGGGTGAAGAACCCCAGCGGCCGGTGGGGCACATCGCCGGTACCATCGCGGTCCAGGTCGTAGCCCGTGTAACGGTCCCAGTAGTTGCCTTCCACGGTGTTCAGCATCAGAGACCCGTTGGTGCTCAGGTCGAAGGTGTTGCCCGCGAAGGTGTTGTCCCTGAAGCTGGACCCCGTAGCGTTCGCGAACAGACGCAACGCCCAACCGTTGGAGCGGAAGGTGTTCGTCCGCACATCCAGCCGGTTGCATCCGTCCACCATGATCCCGGTGGTGTTGTCCACGAACTCGTTGTCCGCGATCTCACCGTCGTTGATCTCCTTCAGAAGAAGGCCGTAGGCGCTGGCCCCGCGGTTGGCCAGGAAGCGGTTGCGCTTCATCACGATCTCCTTGCTGAACATCACCGCCACGCCGGCCCCATTGCTCTCGAAGTGGTTGTCCATGTATGCATCGTTGTTGCTGAACATGAAGTGAAGCCCGTAGCGCAGGTTGTGCTTGGTGGTGTTGCGCTCGATGGTGGAACCGGTTACGAACTCGAAGTAGATGCCGTCCCTGTGGTACTCCACACGATTGTTGCGGATGATGGCGGCGCTGCACTTCCACAGGTGGATGCCGTTGGCCATGGACTCCTCCTCGCCGGGGCGGCCCAGCACGGTATTGCCCTCGACCAGTACACTCTTGGCCCCACTCAGGTAAATGGCGAAGAAGCAGTGATCGAAGTGGTTGCCCACGATGCGTGCACCGGTGCAGTTGGCCACCTTCAGGCCCGCCTTGTCGTCCAGGTTACTGCGACGCGGGTTGCGGAAGGTGAGTCCCCGGACCTCTACACTGTCGGCCTTCACCAGCAGGGCATCGTCCTCGTGGAGGCCATCGATCACCGCACCAGGTCGGCCCACCAGGGTCAGTCGCTTATCGATGACCAGCGCGCCCTCAGCAACCGTGCCTTCGATCACGATGGTATCACCCGGAGCGGCCCTCAGCATGAGGCTCTTCAGCGTGGGACTTCCACCGCCGCGGTGCATCCAGGTACGCGCACGTGCAGGCGCCACGATGGCCAGAACCACGAACAGTAGGAGCAGCGTCCGGATCATTCCTGCAGAACAGAACGTGCAGCCTTCCAATCCAGGTGCTTCGCCTCTTTGCCCGACGCCGCTTGGTCCCGTTCGGCTCCTCGGGCGAACGCGGCCATATCGCCCCGCATTGGACTGCGGTACTCCGGTCCATGGAGGTAGAGCGCCTGCGTGGCGTCGATCAACTGACCGGGATGGGCGTGGTCGCATACATACCAGCCTGCCACTTGGTCTTCGGCCACCGTGCCCTTGCCCACGAACTGAACCATGCAGGATAGGTCATCGAAGACGTATTGCCGACCTTTCACGGTAGTGAGCGCCGCGCCGAACTTCTGGTCCACCACGTTCATGCGGCAGTGGGCGCACTCGGCCTTGCCGAACTCGATGCGCGGGTTCTGCTGCCCGCACGACCACAGGCTAGGAAGCAAGAATAGAAGAATGCTCCAATGGATGGCTCGTGACATCATGGCTGGGTTGATGCGAGGGATCGTTTGGCCTTCAATTTAGCCTTGAGGTCGCGGACCTCCAGGAAATAGACACCGCACAGCAGGGCGATCACCGCGAACAGCACCCAGCCCCCCGTATCTGGCGTGGACCAGGCATCGAAGTTCAGCAGCTGCTTGTGGCCGATGAGGGGCGGCTGGTAGGCCATGTCCTCCACCTTGATGGCCGCGCGTGGGTCCAACTCATGGCCGTATTTGTAGCCCCAGTCCCACATGCGCCACAGGGCCCACAGCGAGAACAGCGACAAGGCCACCAGCCCACCCACTAGGAAGATCCGGCGACGCCATAGGGCGGCGAACAGCCCCAAGGCCGACAGGACGACGATCACCTTGGGGAGATAGGTGAACTCGGCGAACATGTCATCCTTGATGTGCGCCATGCCGATGTAATGGTTCAGGCCGTTGATCTTCTCCACGTCACCGGAGAAGTGGTCCGCCCAGATCTGCATGTATAGGCCTTCGGGATACTGAGGTGCCGCCAAGTCGATCCGCCAGATGGGCACGAAGAGCAGCGCCAGCAGGGCCAGTGCGGCCATGGCGATCATCACGCGGGAAATGGGTCTCATGGTCGGTTCGTTTTCCGGATCGTGATGGTGAGGGTGGATCGAAGCCAACCCACCCTCGTTCCATTTTCGTCACATCTCAGCATCCACGCTCACCGTGTATGCATCAAGCGGCACACTGCTACCCGCTGGGGAAACACGAACGTATCCTTGCATCTCTTGATGCAATGCGGAACAGAAGTCCGTGCAATACATCGGCCAGATACCCACACGCGTCGGTATCCACTTCAAGGTCTGTGTTTCACCGGGCATGACCAGAAGCTCTGCATTAGCAGCACCCTTGATCGCGAAACCATGGGGCACGTCCCAATCCTGCTCCAAGTTGGTCACGTGGAAGTACACCTCATCGCCCAACTTCACGCCTTCTATGTTGTCCGGTGCAAAGTGCGAACGGATGGTGGTCATCCACACGTGCACTTCCTTGCCACGGCGCTCCACCTTGGTCTCCTTCTCACCCTTGGCCACGAAGGGGTGCTTGTTCTCGTCGATCTTGAAGAACTTCACCTCGCGCGGCTTCACCAGCTCGGCGGGCAAAGCTTGGGCGTAGTGGGGCTCTCCGGTGGTGGGGAAGTCGAGGAGCAGCTCCATCTTGTCACCTTCAATGCTATACAGCTGAGCGCTTTGTGTCAACTCAGGTCCGGTAGGTAAATAACGGTCCTTGGTGATCTTGTTGTAGGCGATAACGTACTTGCCCCAAGGCTGTTTACTGTCGCCACCAGGTACACAGAGGTGACCGATGCTGTAATAGGTGGGCACGCGATCCATGACCTCCAGTTTCTCCACGTTCCACTTCACGATCTCACTGCTCACGAAGAAGCTCGTGTAAGCGTTGCCATTCGCATCGAACTCGGTGTGCAAGGGGCCAAGACCCGGCTTCTTCACTTCACCGTGCAGCACGCTCTCGTACTTCAACACGGGTATGCCACCGAAATCACCTTCCATCTCATTCGTCGCGATGGCCTTCTGGATCTTTTCGAAGCTGAACACGGGGATGAGGGCGGCCAGTTTGCCGCTACCCACGATGTACTTTCCGGTGGGATCCACATCGCAACCATGTGGGCTCTTGGGGCAAGGCATGAAATAGACCAGGCCCGGGTGATCCTTGGGATCGAGCTGTAACACATCCTCGTACACGGTTGTTTCTGCGCTGTGCGTCTCCTCGTTCCACCAGTTGCTGTAGTGCTTACCGGGTACCTTGTTCCCCTTACCCTCTTTGGCGAGTTGCTCTGCGAGTTTCCAGTTGACAGCCATGATGAAATCCTTGTCCCGCTGGCTCGCGTTCACTTCCATCAAGCTGTAGGCCTGCTCGGTATTGTAGCAACTGAAGAAGAACCAGCCCTCACTAGGACCCTTGCCTGCATGGCTCAGATCGAAGTTCACTCCTGGGGTGGCGATCTGGAAGGCGATGCTCATCCTACCGGTCTCAGGATCAGGATGAATGAAACTCACATTGCCCTTGAAGTTCTCCTTGTAGCTCTTGATGGGCACATCGCGGGAGGCATCGTCACCCATTGGCACGCTGAAGCGCGTGCCAGCTACCACGTACTCGCTATTGCCCGTGGTAAAGGGGGAGCTGTGGTTGCCAGCACTGTTCGGTATCTCGATGATGCTCTTAGTACGGAAGGTCCCAAGGTCCACCAAGGCGATCCGCGGAGTGTTGTTCCCATTGATGAAGCACCACTTCCCATCCGGCACTCCGCTGCTTTGCGAAAGCTCGGGATGGTGGCTATCGTCCCAGGGTATGAAACCATAGGTGGTCATCAACATGCCCTTGGTCTCCTCGCTGTAGCCGTATCCGCTCTCGGGATCCACGCTGAACACAGGGATCTCGCGGAATAGGCGGCCGCTTGGGAGGCCGTACACGGCAAGCTGTCCGCTGAAGCCACCGCTCACGAAATTGTAGAATTCGTCGTGGGTTCCAGGCTTCACATAGACTTTGGTGGCGGCATCACCGGTAACGGCCGCTTTCGTGGTGGTCGGCTTACAGCCAGGGAGGCTGTTCAGCAGTAGGAACACACCGGCGGCCAGCGCTACCGAAGTGCCAGAATACAACAGTGTTCGGTTCATTTTCTTTGGTGGGGTTAGGGTGGTTCGGTCGGAGTTACAGCGTGCGCATGAATTCAAGGACCTCCCGGGCCTCGTCCTTGCTCAAGTTCTGATTGGGCATGCGTACAAGACACTCTTCAAGGAGTTTCTGCGCTTCCGGATCGCTTTCGAGCATGACATCGATGTTCATGATCATGTTCATGATCCAAGCGGGTTCTCGTTTGGTGACAAGACCCTTCCATCCAGGTCCGACGACCCGGTTGGCACCAGTACTATGGCAGGCTTGACACTTCACATCGTAGGTGATCTTACCCTTCTCGGCCATGGCGGCATCCACCTCACCGAGTTGAAGGTCCGCTGCGGTGATAAGGCCCTCCACTTTGGGGCTCTGTACCGAAGTTCCAGCCTCCGGAGACTGGGCTCCGGCGCTGGCGCCGGGGGGCTGCGACGGTTTGTCACCACCGCCACATGCCAAGAGGCTTCCGACAAGTACTATCGCAATTGAGGTTTTCCAGATGGTGGTCATGGTAGTAGGTGTTTCGTTGCTTCGGTGACAAATGTCAACGGACCTATTTGTCCGCATACTGACGATCGTCAGCCCAAAGGATGACAGTGCTCCAGATCCTTGCAGCGCCATGCACACCACACCGAGCATCACCCTTCGACGCTGGTACTTCGTAGCGCTTGGCAACCTATTGACCGCAGCCTTGCTTGGCTGTGTGCTCAGGGCCAT
>JAEUTB010000004.1 GCA_016787995.1 Flavobacteriales bacterium
ATCGTTGGTGCTCACCAGCAGCTGGTTCACCATGCCGGTCATGCTCGCGGTGAGCTTGCCGAACTTGGTGATCTCCTTCCGCGCTTCGATCAACGAGAGTTCGGGCGAGACGGCCATCACCGGATCGTTGATGTACTCCAGGCGGAATTCCTTGTCGTCATCCGTGCGGCTCGGCACCATGCGCGTTACGATGCGCTCGATCTGTGGCACGAAGCCGATGAGCAGGAGCGTGTTCACCACGTTGAACGAGATGTGGAGATAGGTGAGCGCCCACACCAGCACATCGGTATCGACATAGGGTGATGCACCATGTACGCTGGTCACGTAGCGGTCCAGCAGATGGAGGTACGGCCCGAAGAGCAGCAGGGCCCAGACCAGGCCCAGCGCCTTGATCACGAAGTGCGCGCGCGCAGCACGTCGGCCCCAGACGTTCGCCACCAGCGCCGCCAGGTTCGCCGTGATGGTCGTTCCCAGGTTCATACCCAGCACCGATGCGGCGGCCATCTCATACCCGATGATGCCGCGCTGGCAGAGCACCATGGTCGCCGCAAGGGCCACGCTGCTGCTCTGTACCATCATGGTGAAGAGCATGCCCAACCCCGTGAAGAGGAGGACCGAGAAGACACCATGGCCGGTGATCCGCTCGAGCACCGCCACGCCATCGCTATCCGGCACGGGCACCACGTTCTTTAGGAATTCCAGTCCGAGGAAGAGGATGGCGAAACCCACCATGAAGTCGCCGATGGGCTTGGAGTGACGCCCCTTCAGGAACAACAAGGGGAATGCGAGACCGATGATGGGCAGGGCGAACACATGGATGTCCATGGAGGCGAAACCCAGCGCGCTGAAAAGCAGGGCTTTCACCGTGGTGCCGATGTTCGCCCCCATCAGAACGCCGATGGACTGCCGCACCGTGATGAGGCCGGCGTTCGCGAAGCTGACCACCATCACCGAAGTCACCGACGAGAGTTGGATGAGCACCGTGGTGATGAAGCCGGTGAACACGCTGAGGAATCGGTTCGCGGTCATCACCTTCAGCACATCGCGCATGCGCGCACCGGCCACTTTCTGCAGGCCCTCGCTCATGGCTTTCATGCCATAGATGAAGAGCCCCAGGGAACCCGCCAGGGTGAGGAATTCGATGATGCCGAAGCGCATGGGACGCACGGTAGCGCGGGGCGCAAGCTATCAACGCCATGTTTCCGGGATGTTAAGGGATCGCGGTATCCTCCGTCATGCGCAGGTTCCCGAGCGCGATACCGGTCCGGCTACCTTTGTCCGCGAAGGATCGCACCAACGGACGCATGGGTCAACTTTCTCCCCGGCAAGTCGCATTGATGGCCGCATTGGCGGTGGCCTTGGTGGCCGGGTGCCTGGTCGGCATCGCCAGCTGGGCAGGTGCGTTGACCCTGCCACTTTCATGGAGCGCCCTCGGCTTGGTGTTGCTCTTCGCTTCGGCTTACGGTGCGTTCGCGTACGGGATCGACCGTTTCGTGCATGCGCGCTTGAAGCTCCTCTACCGCACCGTGCACGACCTGCGGCGCACCCGGAAAGGCGATGACCGGATCGAACTGAAGGGCGATGTGCTCGGGCGGGTCAACGCCGAGGTTTCCGCCTGGGCTTCGGAACGGCGCACGGAGATCCGTGAACTCCAGGAGAGGGAAGAATTCCGGCGCGAATTCATCGGCAACCTGGCGCATGAGTTGAAGACGCCCATCTTCAACATCCAAGGGTATATCCTCACCCTACTCGAAGGTGGCCTGGAGGATGAGAAGGTGAACCGGGACTTCCTACAACGGGCCTCGAACGGGGTCGATCGTCTCATGAAGATCGTGGAAGACCTCGACCTGATCACCAAGCTGGAAAGCGGCGTGATGGATCTCCGCACTACGCGTATGGACCTGCACGACCTGGTGAAGGACACCATCGAGAACATGGAGATCCTCGCGCAGGGCCGCAACTTCAAATTGGTGAACGACCTTGAACCAGGCACCGTGGTGATGGCCGACCGGAACCGACTGGCGCAGGTCTTCACGAACCTGTTCACCAACGCGATCAACTATGGTCGCGATGGTGGTCGTTGTACCGTGCGCAGTTATGGCCTTGAGGATCGGGTGGTGGTGGAGGTCTCCGACGATGGGATCGGCATAAGCCCGGAGCACCTGCCGCGACTTTTCGAGCGCTTCTACCGGGTGGGCAAGAGCCGTGCCCGCAACGAAGGCGGTTCAGGACTCGGTCTGGCCATCGTGAAGCACATCATTGATGTCCACGGTGGTACCATAACGGTGAAGAGCACCGAAGGGCAGGGCTCCACCTTCTCCTTCACATTGGAGCGGGCGATGTGAGCCGGAGTCAGCGCACCGCGTCTTCGTACAGCACCACTTCTTTCTCGTTGTTGATGCTGATGCGCGGAATGTCATCGAAGATGGTGAGCTTGCCGGTGACGCATACTTTCTTGTTCAGCAACCACACTTCTGGATCGTAGCTGAAGTTGGGACCGTTGTACTCCCAGATCGTAGCGTAGAACTCCTGGTTGGGGTGCATACGATCGAAGTTCAAGTAGATGGCCTTGGCCTTCGCGGTCTTGCGCGTGCTCACCACGGTGCCACATACGGTAGCGGTTTTCCCGATATGGTATTTCGCTTGCACGCTGTTGATCATGCCCTTGGGCAATGGTGCGCGCAACGGTTCCACTTCACCGAAGTTCGGGTCGCCTTCCGCGTACCAGTCCTTCAACTCCCGCGCCGCTTCGACCTTGGCCTCCACGGCGTCTTCCAACAATGACAGGAAGTCGAACCCCGTCAGCTTCTCCACGCTGTCCACCGGCACCGCGAAACTGATCGGCGGCCCATCGAGCTTCTTGTTCTGCATGACGAAGGCGATGGCCTTGGGTTGGTCGCCGTCCAGGTCCGCTATCACTTTCCAGAATAGTTCGGGGATGCTCACTTCGTTCTTCCGGTCGGCCTTCTGCATGGTGGGCAATCCATCACGCAGGACTGGTCCGGTGATCACGAAAACACGTCGCTTGCTGAAGTTCACATACCGACGACCCCAATCCTCCAGGTCGGCCCAGGTCTCGCGGTTCAACTCTGGTACTTGTGGGCTGATGTTCGAGTAGTAGTACGTGGCCTTCAGCGCATCGTAGTTCCACCGCATGTCGGCACTCGGCACCAGGTGTCCCCGGTCATAGCCGCTGTTCCAATAGTCCGCCGTGACCGCACTGCCCGTCTTCACCAAAGGGTCAGGTAGGAAGGAGTCGATCCGCGCGAGGTTGCCGGTGATCAGGTCGGGCGTGGCGATGTGCGCTGTCCACTTCGGTTGCTCGTGCTTCTCGCTGTACACCAGCATATGTCCAGGGTGCGCGATCACTTCATCCCCAGGTTCCAACTTCGGCAGTCCCATGCGCTCCAAGTCACGGCGGATGATCGCGAGCTTCACGCTATCGACCCGGGCTGTCAGGCGAATACGTTGTTCTTCCATGGAGATGCGTTCTGCTTCGAGCTTCTGAAGGCGTTGCTCCAGGTCGAGCTGGGCAAAGGTGGAACCGCAAGAAAGCGCGAACAGCCAAAGGAGCAGACGGCGAGGTGGGATCATAGCTGGCTAAATGTAGCGGACTCCGGTCAACGGAGCAGGCCCGCAAGCTCATCCAAAGCCTGTTCCAAACCCTGGTGGCCGGCAAAAGGCTCGAGGCGCGCCTTGGCCTGAACGTCTCCAAGAGCCGTACGGATGTCCACCTGATGCTGGGCCTGCACGACGAAACGCCCGGTCCGGGCATGCAGTGCTCCCAAGTATTCCTGTTCGGCCTGGCCAGGAGTGGGGATCACCAGCGCGCTCCGACCCAACGCGACCAGGTCCATCAGTGTGGTGTAGCCGCTACGCGATACCACCAGCTCGGCAGCCGACATGGCAGTGGCCAGTTCGGCACTTCCCCAATGTGGCACGCATGTCACATTGCCGCGTTGCTCGCGCTCTGCTGTTCCCGGCAGGCCGCGCACCAGCAGGTGCTGCCCTTCTATGCCTTGTAACTGTTCAGTGAGGATGGCGTCCAGCAAGGTGCGGTGGGGTTCCGGCCCACTGATCACCGCCACGATCCGGTAGTGGGATAGATCGCCTCCATGGCCCGGACGCATCCGGCTCAACGTACCGATATACCGGGCGTTCGCCGGAAGATCGCGGCCATGGGAGAGTTCCCCCGCCAGCCCCGGCGCTTCCGGCTCATCCATGATCCAACAGCGGTCGAAGCGGGCGATATGTCGCTGGTTCAATTTGCGCAGTGCCCCTTGTGCGATCGGCGTGAACGGGAAGACCTGATGCGTGATCAGCACGCTAGGCAGTTCACGCGTACGCAAGCCGAAGCGCTGATCACTGATCACCGCATCGAGGTGTAGATCGCGACGGATCCGCTCGAACAAGGCGTTCTCCGCGCGCACGCTCCGCACCATTTCCGGGAATTGCCGCACCATGCTCCACAACTGGCTACCGCCTTTCGAGTAGCGTATCGTTGCGCCCGGTATCCTAACATGTTCGAGCTCCGGGAATTCGGCGCGTAGGAGCGCCAGTGGGCCATTGTCCGCACCGATCACCGGCACTGCCCCGCGTTGCCTTAACGCCTGGATGATCGGGATGCACCGCGTGCTATGACCCAAGCCCCAATCGAGCGGGGCCACCAGGATGCGCTTGCCGTTGAACACGCCCCAAAGGTCGCACCTCGGTGTAAAGCTTGGATGAAGATTGGGGAGGAGCCCTATTTTCGCGCCTGCCTGCCCGGAACATTCGTGTTGGCAGGGCCTTCATGGGCAAGAACAAGATCAGTCGTTTCGCGGAGAACCTCACGTTCAAGCATGTGATCCAACCCACTTTCACCCAGTTGGTGAAGGATGGGCTTCCGCAACGCGGCCGCTGGAATGAGCTGCTATTCGAACGTGAGGCGCCACTTGTCCTTGAGCTGGGCTGTGGCGGCGGCGAATACACCGTAGGTCTTGCCCGCTTGAACCCCGATCGCAATTACCTCGGTGTGGACATCAAGGGCGCCCGTCTGTGGCGCGGAGCGCGTACGGCAAAGGAGGAAGGCTTGAACAACGTTGGTTTCCTTCGCACCCACGTGGACCACTTGCTGAAGTGTTTCGGTCCGCAGGAAGTGGATGAGATCTGGCTCACCTTCAGCGATCCGCAGATCGGCAAGGCGCGCAAACGCCTCACCAGTCCGTTGTTCCTGGCGCGGTACAAAGAGGTGCTCAAGCCCGGTGGGATCATCCATCTGAAGACCGATAGCCCATTGCTCTACGAATACACGCTGGAGCAGATCGCTGAGCACAAGTTGCCCATCTTCGAGCAGAGCGACGAGGTCTATGCTGAGCTCGTGCCCCGTGTCTCCCCCGAAGAACAGGCCGTGCTGAACATCAAGACCTACTACGAACAGATGTGGCTGGAGGAGGGGAGGACGATCCACTATGTGAGGTTCGGGATAGCATGAAAGAGGAAGAACCAATCCTTTTGAAACCATTCGCACTGACAAAGGCGAATTACTTTGATGTCCTTTGGTCCTTTCGAACAGGTGGTGCGGGGTGGTTCTACGTGACACTTTTCCTCCTGGGTCTTTTCTTGATATTCGGAAATGCAGGTTCAGTGTATATTCTATTGGTCGGCTTCCTTTTCGTCGTGATGCCCGTACGCCTGATTGTCTTGCTGTATCGTTACGTTAATTTAAAGAGCAATAGAACAGCTTACGAGGAACGACATATCGAAATGACTGCGACTGGAATGAGTGTTATTATGGATGGAGGTGCGAGGAGCTTTGTGCCTTGGTCTTACGTTTTCCGATGTACTGATCTCAAGCGCTACTATATTCTGCACTTGAACGAAGGGATGTTCATTCCAGTAGATAAGTCTGCATTTCAGAGCCATATTGATGAGCAACGGTTCAGATCTTGGCTGACGGCCTCAACGCCACGTTAGATGATGTCTAAACGCATGCTCATCAACGAAGCCGTCCAAGAGCCGTCCCTCCCAGGAGGCAGGCGCGACTTCTTCGTCGACGTGATGTCCGTGGTGCGTCAGATCCCCAAAGGCCGGGTGACGAGCTACGGTGCCATCGCCAAATACCTGGGTGCCGCCCGCAGCAGTCGTATCGTAGGGTATTGCATGAACAATTCCCATGTGGTCAAACCTAAAGTGCCTGCGCATCGCGTGGTCAATCGGATCGGCATTCTTACCGGTAAACATCACTTCGCTTCACCCACGGCCATGGAGGAGCTGCTGAAGAAGGAAGGCGTTGCAGTGAAGAACGATCAGGTGGTCGACTTCACCAAGCGGTTCTGGGACCCGGCCGTGGAGTTGGAGCTTTGAATCAGGGGCTACTTTTGTCGCCCCATCATGCCCATCACCCAAGAAGCCATCCTCAGCGCCCTTTCGCGCATCATCGAACCGGACCTGAAGAAGGACATCGTTGAGCTCGACCTCGTGCGCGACGTCACCGTGGACGAGAATACCGTTCATGTCCACGTGGAAGTGAGCAACCCTGCCATGCACAGCCGCAAACGCATGGAGGAGGCTGTGGTCTTCAACCTGCAGCAGGCATTAGGAAAGGACGTGAAGGTGTTGGCCAATGTGACACCCTTGAGCGGCGAACGCGGCAACCTACGCAAAGTGCTCCCCGATGTGAAGTACATCGTGGCCGTCGCCTCGGGTAAAGGTGGCGTTGGAAAGAGCACCATCACTGCGAACCTTGCTGTGGGCCTGGCGCGGCTGGGTTGGAAGGTGGGCTTGGTGGATGCCGACATCCACGGTCCCAGCATGCCCATCATGTTCGATACCGTTCACGAGCGCCCCACTACCGTCGAGAAGAACGGCAAGCGCTGGATCGTGCCGGTGGAGAGCCATGGGGTGAAACTCCTGAGCATCGGGTTTTTCGCGGACCCATCGCAGGCCATCGCCTGGCGCGGACCCATGGCCAGTAAAGCCCTCGAACAACTCTTCAAGGATGCTGACTGGGGTGAGTTGGACATCATGCTCGTGGACCTTCCACCCGGTACCAGCGACATCCACTTGTCCTTGGTGCAGGCTGTACCCCTCAGCGGCGCCATCGTGGTGAGCACGCCGCAGCCCGTGGCGCTTGCTGATGCCCGCAAAGGCGTGGGCTTCTTCCAACTGCCCAGCGTGAACGTACCGGTGCTCGGTATCGTGGAGAACATGGCTTGGTTCACCCCGGCCGAGTTGCCCAACAACAAGTACTACATCTTCGGACAAGGTGGCGCACGCGCACTGGCCGGTGAACTGAATGTGCCGCTCTTGGGCGAAGTGCCCTTGGTGCAGAGCATCCGCGAGGCCGGTGATGTTGGCCGCCCGGCCGTGTTGCAGGATTCCACCTTGGTTTCAACCGCATTCACCGATCTTTGCCGTGCTGTGCAGGCGCGCTTGGATGAAGTGGTCCATGCCAAAGCGCCCGCCAGCCATGCTTGAGACCATGAACGCCACCGAACTCGAACTGTGCGAACAACGCATCCGCGAAGCGTTGAACGAACTACGCCCGTTTTTGGAGGCCGATGGTGGCGATATCTCGCTGGAGGAAGTGACCGCCGACGGTATCGCCCGCGTACGCCTGCACGGTGCCTGCACCAACTGCGCCATGAGCCCAATGACCATGAAGGCCGGGGTGGAAGAGGCGATCAAACGCGTAGCCCCGCAGATCAAGGTGGTGGAGGCGGTTAACCTTGCCGCTTCGGTCGTACAACTCTGAACCATTCCACGGGTCCGTTGTTCTCGCGAGGGCGCGTGACTTGGGTCACGCCCACCACCTCGCACGCCCGTACCTTTGCCGCGCATTTCCCCCATGGAAACACCCACCCGGACCAAGACCGTCGAAGAGCGGCGCAATGTGGTCATCCTCTTCGCTGGCGACAGTGGCGACGGCATCCAGCTCACCGGTAGCCAGTTCACCGACACCAATGCGCTCTTCGGCAACGACGTCAGCACCTTCCCCAATTTCCCCGCCGAGATCCGCGCCCCCCAGGGTACTCTCGCTGGTGTGAGCGGATACCAGCTCCACTTCGGCAGCATGGAGCTCTTCACCGCAGGCGACCTGTGCGATGTGCTGGTGGTGATGAACGCCGCCGCCCTACGCGCCAACCTGGGCAAGCTCAAAAAAGGCGGCGCGATCATCGCCAACAGCGATGGCTTCGACAGCAAGAACCTGCGCCTGGCCGGGTACATCGATCAACAGGATCCCCTGACGGACGGCTCCTTGGCCAACTACACGGTGCATTCGGTGGACGTGACCAAGATGACCCGCAATGCCTTGGAAGGCATGACGCTGGGCATGAAGGAGAAGGACCGCTGCAAGAACATGTTCGTGCTGGGCTTCGTGAATTGGATGTACAGCCGCAGCCTGGAGAACAGCGAGAAGTTCCTGGAGGGCAAGTTCGCCAAGAAGCCCGACCTGCTCGAGGCCAACAAGAGGGCCTTGCTCGCAGGCTACAACTACGGCGATACTAGCGAGACCTTCACTACGCGCTTCGAGGTGAAGCCCGCGCCCATGCCGAAGGGCACTTACCGCAGCATCACCGGCAACCAAGGGACGGCGCTGGGCTTGATCGCAGGGGCCCAGAAAGCTGGACTGGACCTGTTCTATGGCAGCTATCCCATCACGCCCGCCAGCGACATCCTGCACGAACTGGCCCGGCACAAGAATTTCGGTGTGAAGACCTTCCAGGCCGAGGACGAGATCGCGGCGATCTGCTCGGCCATCGGTGCCAGCTACGGCGGTGCGCTCGGCGTTACGGCCAGCAGCGGCCCGGGTATCGCGCTGAAGGGCGAAGCGATGGGCCTCGCCTTCATGTTGGAGATCCCCTTGGTTATCGTGAACGTACAGCGCGGTGGCCCCAGCACCGGCCTGCCCACCAAGACCGAACAGGCCGACCTCTTCCAAGCCGTACACGGTCGCAATGGTGAAGCACCCATCCCGGTGCTCGCCGCCAGCAGCCCCACCGATTGTTTCGAGATGGCCTTCGAAGCCGTGCGCATCGCGGTGGAGCACATGACACCCGTGATCCTGCTCACGGACGGCTACATCGCCAACGGCGCTGAGCCCTGGCGCTTCCCGCAAGCGAATGACCTGAAGGCGATCACACCGCCGTTCGCGACACCGAAGGCTGCTGGGGATGAGGAGAAGTTCCTTCCGTACAAGCGCGACGAGAAGGGCGTGCGACCGTGGGCGATCCCGGGCATGGCCGGCTTGCAACACCGCATCGGTGGCATCGAGAAGGAGGATGGCACCGGCAACATCAGCTACGAACCGCTGAACCACGAGAAGATGGTGCGCCTACGTGCCGAGAAGGTGCGCAAGGTGGTGGAGAACGTACCGCCGCTGGACCTCGCGAACGGTGTGGAAAGCGGCGACCTACTGATCCTCGGCTGGGGAAGCACGTATGGTGCCATCCGCACAGCCGTGAACGAAATGGCAGCGGAAGGACATACCGTAGGCCACCTGCACTTGCGTTACCTCTTCCCTTTCCGCAAAGAATTGGGCGAG
>JAEUTB010000011.1 GCA_016787995.1 Flavobacteriales bacterium
GCGCTCCTTGGGGTCGCTCACATCAAGGCGCGCCAGCTCGGCGATACGATCAAGGGTGGCATCGGTGATCTTCATGGGGCGAGGAGTGGCTCTTCGATGGTACGGTAGACCCGGTCGCGCAAAGCTACCAGATCATCGAGCGTGAGGCCCTCCGTGGAGATGGGCGGATGCACTACGGCACGGGCGATGCCTGGACGAGCACGGGAGAACAGTTCCGGTGGTTCTCCGAACAGGCGCCAATGGTCCAGGAAAGTGATGGGCACGATGGGCACCTGTTTCTCGATGGCCAGTCGGAAGGCCCCGTCCTTGAAGGGTTTCATCCGTGGGGTATAGGCCGGGATGGTACCTTCAGGAAAAAGCGCAAGGCTCACCCCTCGATCCAACGTATCGGCGGCCTTGCGAAAGGCCTTTGCCGCCTCGACCCGGTTCCCACGATTAACCGCGATGTTCATACCCTTGAAGAAGATGTTGAAGAGCGGCCACTTCAGCAATTCGTACTTGCCCATGAAGAGGAAGTACTGGGGCACCACATTGTACATCTGGATGATGTCCAGATAACTGCTGTGATTGCAGCAGATGATGTACGGCGCTCCCGGCAACCTGCCCCGACGTTCTATCCGCAGGGGTATGAAGAGTGCCCATTGCAGGAAGAAGGCCCAGGCCCGTTTCAACCGGAAGGCACGTTGGTAGCGGCGCGGCCTGAACAGCAGGATGCGGAAGGGAACGTACAGCACGACCAACGACCCGAAGAAGACCACTGCGAAGTAGAGCTTATAGAGCCATCGGAGCGGTAGGAACAGCCATTTCGACCAGGCTGAACGCCGATCATCACCGGGAGTGACCCGGGATGGTTCGCTGCGCGGCAAGTCGGTAGGCATGTGGAAAAGGAGGGCGAAAATACTCTTGCCGGTGGCGTAGAAGTGCCGGAGGAGAGCGTCCGGCTAACTTCGCGGCCTTCGCGTGTGTGCACATCGACACATGCGGATGGCATTCGTATGGCACGCATCCTCACAGGCATCCAGAGCACCGGAGCCCTCCATTTGGGCAATGTACTGGGCGCGATACGCCCGGCCATCGCGTTGAGCAACGATACGCGGAACGAGTCCTTCCTCTTCATCGCCGACCTGCATTCCCTCACCCAGATCAAGGATCCAGCGTTGCTGCGCAGCAACACGTACGGCGTGGCCGCCACTTGGCTGGCTTGCGGCTTGGACGTTTCCCGAACGGTCTTCTACCGCCAGAGCGATGTGCCGGAGGTGACCGAACTGACCTGGTACCTGAGCTGCTTCTTCCCCTATTCGCGGCTCACCCTGGCGCACAGTTTCAAGGATAAAGCCGACCGTCTGGAAGACGTGAACGCGGGGCTCTTCACCTACCCGATGTTGATGGCCGCCGACATCTTGCTGTACGACGCACACTACGTGCCCGTGGGCAAGGACCAGCTTCAACACTTGGAGATGGCCCGTGACGTGGCCGAGCGGTTCAACCATCGTATGGGCGAGACCTTCGTGATCCCCGAAGCCAGAGTGGACGAGCAGGTGATGATCGTTCCCGGAACGGACGGTGAGAAGATGAGCAAGAGCCGCAACAACACCATCCAGCTGTTCGCGCCGGAGAAGGAGTTGAAGCAACAGGTCATGGGCATCGTCACGGACAGCACACCGTTGGAAGCCCCCAAAGACCCCGAAAAGGACAACGTGTTCTCGCTCTTCAAGCTGGTGGCACCGGCCGCTGCGGTGGATACCATGCGGGCGAATTACCTCCGCGGCGGCTATGGATACGGCCATGCGAAGAAGGAATTGCTGGCGGCCTTGTTGGACGGATTCGCCGTGGAGCGCAAGCGATTCGATGAACTGCTGCGTGACCGGGGCGAGTTGGATGCGCTTTTACGTGTGGGCTCCCAGAAGGCATCGGAGGTGGCACGAGGGGTGCTGGACCGCGTACGCGCCAAGGTCGGGGCCGGTCCGGAGTAATGGCCAGCGGCCTGCTACATTTGGCGGCTATACTCTCCTGCTCCTATGGACAATCCTTTCCTCGTCTTCCTTCACAGTCTGCTCCGTTACGGCGTGCTCATCACCGTGGCTGCCGCTGGTATACTTCACCTGCGCGGGTTTCTTCAAAAACGACCGATCCTCACCTACGAACGCTCCCTCTCCATCGTCGCGGTCGTACTCTGCCATGCCCAACTCGTCATCGGCCTCATCCTGTACATGATGAACTTCAAGCTCTACAGTGGCATGACCGGTGATATCGGTCGGTTCTGGAAGATGGAGCACCTCGGCACGATGATCATCGCCATCGCTCTGGTCACCATTGGCCGCGCCATGGCCAAACGGTCCAATGATGAAGTGGTGAAGCAGAAGCGCATCGCCATCTTCTACCTCATCGCCCTGGCATTGATATTGTGGGCGATCCCATGGCCCTTCACTGAAATAGGGCACGGACGCGGATGGCTATGAACATGACACGGATCATCATCATCTCTATTGCCTTGCTGGTGCTCGCCTGCGGCAGCGCAACGGGCTCCGGCGAACCGATGGAGGCGGACAAGGACCCGGGCCAGGCCGTGTTCAATATGAATTGTGCGCTTTGCCATGGCCGCGATGGTAAGGCTGGTATCAATGGCGCGAAGGACCTCACCCTCTCCACCCTTTCGAAGGAGGAGATGGTAGCCATCGTCAGGAATGGTAAAGGCGCCATGGCGCCCTACAAGAATGTGCTCTCGAACAAGGAGGTCGACGCGGTGGTGGAGCATGTGCGCAAGCTGGGCAAGGCGAAATGATCGACCCAGCGGAGCTCAAGAACAAGGCGGAGAGCGCGGTGATCATCGGATTGATCACCGACGATCAGGATGCCACGCAGGTGAGCGAATACCTCGACGAACTCGAATTCCTGGCCACGACGGCCGATATCACCACGCTGAAGCGCTTCACCCAGAAGTTGCACCGACCGGATGGACGGACCTACATCGGCAGCGGCAAGCTGGCCGAAGTGAAAACATGGATGAAGGAGAACGGTGCGGATTCGGTCATCTTCGATGATGAATTGACACCGGCTCAACAGCGCAACCTCGAGAAGGACTTGGGTACGCCCGTGCTCGACCGGCCTCGATTGATCCTGGACATCTTCGCACGGCGCGCCCGCACAGCCCACGCCAAGACCCAGGTGGAACTGGCGCAATACGAGTACATGTTACCACGCCTCACGAAGCTTTGGACCCACTTGGAGCGGCAGCGGGGTGGCACAGGCACGCGCGGAGGTGCCGGTGAGAAGGAGATCGAGACCGACCGCCGTTTGATCCGTGATCGTATCGCCCTGCTGAAAAGCCAGCTGAAGCAGATCGACAGGCAGATGGCCACCCAGCGGGGTAACCGAGGCAAATTGGTCCGTGTGGCCGTGGTGGGCTACACCAACGTGGGCAAGAGTACGTTGATGACCTTGATGAGCAAGACCGAGGTCTTCGCGGAGAACAAGCTCTTCGCCACCTTGGACACCACGGTGCGCAAGATCGTGCTGGGTAACCTTCCCTTTCTGATGAGTGACACGGTGGGCTTCATCCGCAAGCTGCCCACCCAGTTGATCGAGAGCTTCAAGAGCACCTTGGACGAAACGCGCGAAGCTGACCTGTTGCTGCACGTGGTGGACATCAGCCACCACAACTTCGAGGAACAGTACGAAACGGTGCGCCAGACCTTGAACGAGATCGGTGCTGGGGATAAACCGGTGATCGTGGTGTTCAACAAGGTGGATGCGTACAGGCCGGCGGACCATGATCCGGATGATCTGGCGCCGAAGCGGGTAGACCAGTACTCGTTGGAGGAGATGAAAGCCACGTGGATGGCACGCATGAGCGGAGAAGACGTGATCTTCATCAGCGCAGCGCAGCGGATCAACATCGATGGCCTGCGCGAACTGCTCTACACGCGGGTGAAGGCCATCCACACGGCCCGTTACCCCTACGAGACCGATCTGTTGTTCAAGGACAGCTACGAGGAGGAATGAGCGCGACCTCGACCGGATCGATCACTGGAACGCGCTAAAGTAGAGGATGGCTGCAAAACGCAAAGCTGCTCGAAAGAGCAACCCGAAAGGCAGCGGCCTTCCTTGGCTGCGCATCGCGCTCATCGCCATCGGCTTAGCGCTACTCGCTTTCTTCACGTTGATGCAGACGGTGCGCAGCGGTCTGTTCGGCGATCTACCTTCCGAAGAAGAGCTGGCTTCGATCCAACACGAACAGGCCACGCTGGTGCTCGATCGCGATGGTGAGTTGATCGGGAAGATCTTCGCCGAGGACCGCACCAACGTGAAATACACCGACCTGCCCGAACACTTGGTCAGTGCATTGGTAGCCACGGAAGATGCACGGTTCTTCAGCCATCAGGGCGTGGACGGTCGCAGCTATGTGCGCGTGTTCTTCCGGACCTTGCTCGGCGGAGACCGCAGTGGAGGTGGTGGTAGCACGATATCCCAGCAGATCATCAAGAACCTCTATGGGCGAGGACGGCATGGGCTGCTGACCGTACCGGTGAACAAAATGAAGGAAGCGCTGGTAGCGCAGCGCCTTGAGCGGGTGTTGAACAAGGAGGATGTGCTCGTGCTCTACTTCAACTCGGTCCCTTTCGGCGAGAACACCTTCGGCATCGAAGCGGCCGCCCAACGCTACTTCGGGAAACCGGCCAAGCGCCTCAACATCCAGGAAAGCGCGGTCCTGGTGGGTATGCTGAAGGCGAACACGACCTATAACCCGCGCCTGCATCCCGAAGCCTCGAAAGGGCGTCGCGACCAGGTATTCGAGCAGATGCGCCGCCATGGTGATCTCTCCGACGAAGCGGTGGACAGCCTGAAGGCCCTGCCCTTGTTGTTGAACTATACCGGTGGTGATGCCTTGGACCTGTACGGTTACTTCGTGAAGCATGTGAACAAAGAGGCACGATCGATCCTCGAGGGCCTGACCAAGACGGGAGGCAATACCTATGACCTTGAGAAAGATGGTCTGCGGATAACCACCACGTTGGATGCGGATCTGCAACGGATGGCACACGTGGCAGTGCACCAGCATCTTGCCACCATGCAGCCGAAGCTCGATGCGGAACTGAACGCACGCAAGGCCCGGAAGACCTGGGAGCAGCGCATGCAACGGAACGGCGGCGCCAAGTGGAAGAAGAATGCACGCGAGGTACAGGAAGTGTACGATCATGCGGCCAGGCGACTGGACACGCTCACCTACCGCGACAGCCTATGGCATTACCGCAAGCTGCTGAACGGTGCGGTGCTGATGATGGAGCCTGCGTCTGGAGCCATTCGCGCCTGGGTGGGGGGCAACGACCACCGGTACCTGCCCTATGATCTCGTGACCGCACGACGCTCCATCGCCAGTACCATCAAGCCTGTGGTCTATGCGGCCGCCCTCGAGCGCGGTCTTGCCCCGTGCACTTACTTGGACAACGACAAGAAGACCTACGCCGAATTCGACGATTGGGCGCCGGACAACTTCGACAAGGACACCACGGGTGGAAAGGTCTCCATGTGGTACGCCCTGTGCAAGAGCTTGAACCGGCCAACCGTGGACCTGTACTTCAGGACCGGCGTCGATACCGTGCGCAAGACCATGCAAGCCCTTGGCCTGCCGACCCGTGATGCGGACAAACCAGCGATGGCGCTGGGTGCCACGGACATCGCCTTGAAGGAGATCGTACCGGCGTTCGGTGCGTTCGCCACCCAAGGGCGCCTCGTGAAGCCCCAGTACATCGTAAGCATCACCGATGCACAAGGCAAGGAGATCTACCGCGCGAAAAAGCCCAAGGGTAGTCAGGCCATCGCAGAGAACACGGCAGCGGATGTGACAGCGATGTTGCAGCGCGCCATCGACCAAGGCACCGGCGGACCGCTGCGATCGCGTTATGGAGTCGCCAGTCCGATAGCCGGCAAGACTGGTACATCGCAAGACTATGGCGATGCCTGGTTCGTGGCCTATACACCAGGTCTGGTCATCGGTACCTGGGTCGGTGCGTTCAGCAAGGAGGTGCACTTCAACAGTGCGAATGGCACCGGCGGGCACTTGGCCTTACCCATAGCCGGTAAGGTTTTAAAACAAGTGGAACAGTCACCCGAGTTACGGCAACGGTACATCCGCCCATTCCATTGGCCTGCTGAACATGTTCCCGATCTCGATTGCGAGGCCCGACGTGAAGGGGACTTCTTGGAGCGGTTGATCGACGATGTGTTCGGAGGAAAAAAGGAAGCAGCAGCCGACACCACCGGCGTGGAACGGAAGAACGTCTTCGATAGGTTGTTCAACCGAAAGGACGGCGACTAGGAAGGCTTGATCGCAGGACCGATCACCCGGCTTGACAGTGCATCGCGCAGCGCCATGAAGGGCCGCTCCCAATAGTGGTACACCACTGCGGCCAGCGCGATACTGAGCGCCCAGTAGCCTGCGTAGAGCAACAAGCTCATTTCCACGGAACGGCCGGGCATGATGTTGATGTACACGGAGCGGATCGGCATATGGACGAGGTAAAGGGCATAGGAAATGCGACTGAGGAACGACACGGCAGCGCCCCAACGACCCACCTTGTGCCATCCAGCCATGAGCGGCAGCATCAACGCCATGGCCGAACCGGAGAACATGAGGAACCAAGTGCCCTTGTAAAGCAGGCCGTCATCGGTGCGAAGTAGGATGGCGGTGATGAAAATGACAAGACCGATCCCGAAGAGTTCCACCCGCCGGGCGGAGAAGATGTTCGGGAAATGGTAGACCAACCAAGCCATGAGCGCTCCGTAGCCGATGGTATCGAAGCGCAGCACCACGATCTTCCGCACCAATAACTCAAGCATGAAGGGTGTACCAACGGCATCCATCGCAGGAAAGCGCAGCACGTTGGAGACCGCGATCATGATCAGTACGGCCAAAAGGTAGCCCCACTTGGGTGAGCGCAGCCACGTGAGAAGCACCAGCAGCAGTGGGAACAGCAGATAGAACCATTCCTCCACGGCCAAGGACCAAGACTCCCAGAAGAACAGGTCGAGCGGAATGATGAAATTCTGCAGGAAAACGAAGTACGCCAGTGTGTTGATGTTGAGCAGGCCCATGGACCAGCCCAGGTGCACCATCGCGATATTGATCAGCAGGAAGAGGTAGTAGTTGGGCAGGGTGCGCAACCAACGGCGCTGCCAGAAATCGACCAACCTGCGCCACCACGGGATCTCAGTGGTATAGGAGAGCCTGATCAGGATGTTGCCGATCAGGAAACCGCTCAACACGAAGAACATGTCCACACCATCCATGGCGGAAGAGCCGGGAAAGCGTGGCCAGTGCTCATCGAGCAGGTCATCGGCATGGGAATAGACCACGATGATAGCGGCGAGCGCCCGAACGAGATCAAGGCCGAATATGCGTGGTTGGACAGGAGATGACACGCGGTGAAAATAGCGGCATCAAGCGAACGCCTGCATATCGCACAGCCGTCGGTATTGCCCGCCCGCCGCGTACAATTCGTTGTGCGTACCACGCTCGATGATGCGGCCCTGCTGCATCACACAGATCTCATCACAATGCTGGATGGTGCTCAACCGGTGCGCGATCACCAGGCTCGTGCGGCCTTCCAGCATCTTGTACAACGCCTCCTGCACCAGTCGTTCGCTCTCGGTATCCAGCGCACTGGTGGCCTCATCGAGGATCAGAATCGGTGGGTTCTTCAATACGGCCCGTGCGATGCTCAAGCGTTGCTTCTGCCCACCGCTCAAGCGATTGCCCCCATCGCCGATGTTGGTCTGGTAGCCATCTTCCAACTGCATGATGAATTCGTGCGCATTGGCGATCCGCGCGGCCCGTTCGATATCGGCCATGGCCACCCCGGGGGTTCCGAAAGCGATGTTGTTCGCTACCGTATCGTTGAACAGGATACTATCCTGCGTCACGATCCCCATGAGCGCACGGATATCGTTGATGCGCAGGTCGCGCAGGTCGTTCCCATCGAGCAGGACCTTTCCGCTTGTTACATCGAAAAAGCGCGGCAAAAGCCCGGCCATGGTCGTTTTACCACTACCGCTGGTCCCCACGAGCGCCACACTCTTACCCTTGGGTATGATGAGCTGAATGTCTTGGAGCACCGCCTTGCGCTCGCGACCGCTCAGATCCTTCGGCGCTGCTTCGTACGCGAAGGTCACATCGCGGAACTCTACACGTTCATTGAAGGTGGTGATAGGCGTGGCATCCGGACGCTCTTTGACGGTATTCTCCACGGCAAGCAGATCGAACAACCGTTGACCACTGGCCGACCCGCGGACGATGGCCGAATAGCCTTGGGAAAAACCCTTGATCGGCGGCAGCAGCTGTGAGAAGATGATGATGAAGCCGAGGAAACTATCACCGGTCAGCGAAGGATCCGGTCCAAGCACATAGTACCCGCCCAGGTAAGCGATGGCGGCCATCACCGCAGCACCCAGCGTTTCGCTCAACGGCGAGGCGATATCCTGCCGGTTCAGCATGGCGATGCTGCTGCGCGTGAGCATCTCATTCTCCCGGGCGAAGCGTCGCCGCATGTCGGCCTCGCCATTGAAGGCTTTGATCACGCGGATCCCTGTGAGCGTTTCTTCCACGCGGGCCAGTAGATCCGCATTCTTCTCCTGAACACGCGTGCTCTTCCGCTTCAGGCTCTTGCTTATACGACCGATCAACAGGCCGCTGACCGGCAGTAAGAGCAAAGCGATCAACGTCAACTGCGGCGCGATGGTGATCATAGTGCCCAGGAAGAGCAGGATGGCGATGGGCTCTCGGAAGACCATCTCGATGTAGAACATCACCGAGTATTCCATCACGTGCATATCGTTGGTGATGAGCGCGAGCAGATCGCCCTTGCGCTCACCGCTGTGGTAGCGCAGGGGTAGTTCGAGCATCTTATCGTAAACCGCCGCACGGATGTCGCGAACGATGTAGTTGCGGAAGTTGCAGATGGCCACCACGGCCAGATACCGGAAAAGGTTCTTCACCAGAAAGATCACGACCACGGCGATGCTGATGGTGAGCAGTGCCCCCATCTGCCCGTTCTGCTCGATCAATCGTGTGAGGCCCCAGTTGAAGGTACCCTCAAGGCCCTCACGGGTCCATAGGACTTCGGGCCGCACATCCACGGGTTTCACCTGTCCGAGCAACAGCCGCAGAAAGGGGATGAAAAGCAGCAGCGACGACAGGTGGAACACCGTGGCCAGCAGATTGAAGACCACGTTGAGCACCGCGTAGCGCCGGTAGGCCTTACCGTAGCGGAGTATCCGGAAGAAGTTGCGCATCGTGCGGCTGGCGAAGGTAGGGCCGACCGGAGGTACACCCCTACCTTAGCCGCCGAAATGGACAGCGTAAGACAGAACAAGGTGAACAGCCTGCTCCAGAAGGAACTGGCGGAGATCTTCCTGGTGGAAGGCCGCAACTTCCTCCCCGTCGGCCTCATCACCGTATCGGCGGTTCGGGTCAGCCCGGATCTGGGCATTGCCAAGGTGTACCTGAGCCTTTTCCCCGTGAAGGACAAGAAGGCCGTCATCGAGCTGATCAAAGCGCAGGCCCACCGTCTCCGCGGCCAACTCGGCGGCCGGGTGGGGAAACAGATGCGCATCGTACCGGAACTGCTGTTCTATGTGGACGATTCATTGGATCGCGCGGAGGCCATCGACAAACTGCTGAAGGGGATCTGACATGCAGTACGATCCGGTCAAACGCCGGCTGGGCGTCGTCTTCAACAGCACACCCTTCCTGCGCAAGGTCTTCTACCGCCTGCTCGACCTTCTCCTCCTTCGGTCGTGGCACATCCAACGCGAATTGCGGAAGTGGATCACCGAACGCACCGCCGCGGGCAAGCCGGTGAGCGCCGTGTACGATGCAGGGGCCGGCTTCGGGCAATACACCTGCTGGCTCAGTGGACTGGTGCCTAAAGCTCGCATCACCGCGATCGATGTGAAGGAAGAGCAGGTCGCCGATTGCAACGCGTTCTTCCAGCGGATCGGCAGACCACAGGTGAAGTTCGAGGTGGGCGATGTGACACGCTATCAACAGGCGAACAGCTTCGATCTAGTGGTCTGTGTGGATGTGATGGAACACATCCTGGAAGACGAAGCCGCCCTGCGTTGCTACAGCACGTCGTTGAAGGAAGGCGGCATGCTCATCATCAGCACCCCTAGCGATCAGGGAGGCAGCGATGTCCACGAAGAAGGAGAAGGTTCCTTCATCGAAGAGCACGTGCGCGATGGGTATAACATCGACGACATCCGCGCGAAGTGCCTGCGCAACGGTTTCTCCAAGGTGGAAGCGCGGTACAGTTATGGCGCACCGGGAAAGATCAGCTGGAAGCTCAGCATGAAATGGCCGCTGCTGCTATTGCAGGCCAGCAAGCTGTTCTTCATCCTCCTACCCTTCTACTACGTGCTGACCTACCCCTTCGCGTTCGTACTGAACATGGCGGATGTGCGAATGAAGCACGCCACCGGTACAGGCCTCGTTGTGAAGGCGTGGAAGTGACCAGGAGGTTGGCTCCCATCAGTCCTGTACATAGGAACGGATCCCGTTGAGCCGGTACGAAACACCTCCGGTCGTCGTGTAGGGGGCCACGAGGAAATTCAGCAGCCAGGCCCCAATGAGCAATAGGACTGCTGCTTTGCGCCCGATGTGCTTGGCTAGATCAACACCGGCAAGGGCCATGACCGGGAATGCCCAACAGAACATCCGCGTGGTATCGAAGGCGATGAAGAGCGTAGAGCCGATCGACAGGATGACGACGAACGACCACCGGAACTGAAGACTTTTCCATCCGCCCATGATGAAGGGGATCATCACGATCAGCCAGTGCAGCCGGAACACCGCGAAGATGCCGACCAACGTGGCCCAAGGCCCGACGTCGAGGCAACTTTGCACATTCCGCACGCTGAAGTAGTGCGCTGTGGAAAGCGCTCCGGGATCCACCCGTAAGACCCACGACCTGTACAGCGCATATGGCAGGAGCATCACCGCCACGATGAGCATACGCTTCAGCCAAGCCTTACCGACAACCCATCCACCGCCAGCCGCTAGAAGCCAAGCCGGGATCAGCACGATCGTAGCCTCATGCGTCATAACGGCCAATGCCATGCAGGCGCAGGTGACCACCGTTCTGTCAAGGTTCATGAACGCTGCGGCGAGCAGGAAATAGCTGACCGCATCAACGAAACCAGGGCCCACCAGCGCATGCATCGCCACAGGCGAGAAAGCGATGGCCAACACGACCGCGAGTGCATGGGTCGGTGTTGCGCCTTGTATTCTGCACCACACATTGACCTGCGCGAGGAAACCCACCAAGAACACCCAAGGGACAAGAACGAACCATGCGCCCCGCAACCCTGTTAGCCACCCGATGAGCGGTGCGAGGACCCGACCCCGGAACGGGTTCACAACACCCGTGTCGAACGGATCCTGCGAAAGAGCGGCATAATAGGTCCCGTGTGAGATGGGCTCGAAACCACCCTGCACGTAGCGGTGCACGATGAACACGAGTATCAACGCTACGACCAAGGAGCCTAGCCATGAACCCATGCGTCCATACCAGCCTTCAAGGACAGTATCAGTGCGATCGATCCATGCAAGAAGCATGGAGTTCTGAAGCAGGGTCATGGGAACACGATGATAAGAGCGCAGATCCGCACCTCATCATCACTGCGCTGGCTTGGAACCCGACGAAGCTAACCTGTACATCGTGCTGGGCCAACCGCGTTGGTTTTTCGCGCCCATCTTTGCAACGGCCCGCCTTGCGTTGGCCCATGCATGAACCTCTCGCTCCTCTTCGCACGCCGCTACCTCTTCGCCACGCGCGGTTCATCCGGCCGGAGCACGAACGCCATCAACATCATCACGGGCATCAGCATCGCCGTGATCGCCGTGGTCACAGCGGCCATGGTCGTGGTGCTGAGCACGTTGAACGGCATCTCCGACCTGGTCGATTCCATCTATAGCCCCTTCGATCAGGACATCACCATCACGGCCGCGACCGGCAAGACCTTCGAGCGCAACGCCGTGGATCTGGATCGCATCCTGGCACGCCCGGATGTGAAGGCCACCAGCTGGGTGATCGAGGAGAACGTGCTGCTGCGAAGCGGTGATCAACGCATGGTGGCCACCATGAAAGGCGTGGAGCCCAGCTACCTCGGCATGAGCCGCATGGAGAAGTACATGTACAGCGGCGAACCGTCATTCGAGGGGATCAACGGTCCCGCGGCGTTGCTCGGTATCGGGTTGAAGATGGAACTGGGTGTGCCCTTGGATGATGGTGTCTTCCAAGCCCTGGAGATCAGTGCACCGGTACGCGGACGAAAACTGAGCAAGTACCAGCAACGGGCATTCGAAACGATACCCATTGCGGTGCGCGGTGCCTTCACCATGAACCTCGACTTCGACATGAAGTATGCGCTGGTCCCGCTATCCACAGCCAGTGAACTGCTCCACTATGACAGTGCGGTCACGGCCTTGGAGATCGAGTTGACCGACAAAAAGTCGATGGATGCGACGGCCAAGGAACTCATTGCGCAACTCGGTCCCAACTTCACGGTGAAGACCCGGTACCAGAAGAACGAATTGATGTACCGCACCAACGCCAGCGAGAAGGTCTTCACCTTCGTGGTGCTCAGCTTCATCGGTCTGATCGGCGCGTTCAATATCATCGCCTCGCTCACCATGATGATGATCGAGAAGCGTCGCGACATGAGCACCATGCGGGCCATGGGTGCCACACCCGCCGTGGTGCGCAACATCTTCTTCGGCGAAGGCGTGCTCATCGTCGTCGTGGGTGTGGTCAGTGGACTTCTTCTCGGCCTCGGGATCTGCCTTGCCCAACAGCAGTTCGGCTTCGTACGCCTGAGCGATTCGGTGGTGGAGTCCTACCCCGTGCATGTGATGGCCACCGACCTGGTGATCATTGCGATCGCGGTGTTCGCCATCGGCCTTATCGCATCGTGGGTGCCGCTGCGGATGTTGAGCAAGCGCTTCCTACACGCCACGAGTTGATCATCTCCTCAGAGAGATCACGCTACAGCCAACGCGTACATCCCTTTCACCTCGTCCAAGATCTCCTCAAGGATGGCCGGATCGCGCTCTGTACACAGCCGCAAGCGTACCTCCTTCACGTTCGGCAGCCCTTTCAGATAATTGCCATAGTGTCGGCGCATCTCCACCACGCCCTCCCATGGTCCTTTCCAAACCAGTGAGCTGCGCAGATGCTCGCGTGCCGCTTCTACACGGTCGGCCACGGACGGTGGAGGCAGGTGCTCGCCAGTGGCGATGTAATGCTTGATCTCGTTGAAGATGAAAGGATGCCCGATGGTGGCGCGGCCGATCATCACACCATCCACACCATAGCGTTTACGGTACTCCACCGCTTTCTCCGGTGAGTCGATATCGCCGTTGCCGAAGATGGGTATATGAATGCGGGGGTTGTTCTTGACCTCTCCGATCAAGGTCCAATCCGCAGGGCCTTTGTAAAGCTGTGCGCGCGTGCGGCCGTGGATGCTAAGCGCCTGGATACCGACATCCTGCAGGCGTTCGGCCACTTCCATGATGTTCTTGGTGGCTTCGTTCCAACCCAAACGCGTCTTTACGGTCACGGGCAGCTTCACGGCCTTCACCACCTTCTCGGTGAGGCGCACCATCTTGTCCACATCCTGCAGCAGGCAGGCACCCGCGCCCTTGCTCACCACTTTGTGGACGGGACAGCCGTAGTTGATGTCGATGAGGTCGGGTTTGGCTGCTTCCGCGATGCGTGCCGCCTCTTCCATAGCGTCCTCACTCCCCCCGAAGAGCTGGATACCGACAGGCCGTTCGTACTCGAAGATGTCCAGCTTTTTCAAGCCTTTCGCCGCCTGGCGGATCAACCCTTCGCTGCTGATGAACTCGGTGTACATCAGGTCAGCACCATGCTTCTTGCACAACGCCCGGAACGGCGGATCGCTCACATCCTCCATGGGGGCGAGCAGGAGCGGGAACTCCGGCAGTTCGATGGGGCCGATACGGGGCATGGGAAAGGCCCGCCCAAGGCGGACAAGCGTGCAAAGGTAGGGGGAGTGCGGAACGAATGCCGACGCATGGCTTGTTTCGCTATTTTCGCGGCCCATCTGGAGAGATGGCCGAGTGGTTTAAGGCGCACGCCTGGAAAGTGTGTTTACTCGAAAGGGTAACGGGGGTTCGAATCCCTCTCTCTCCGCCGATCAAAAGCCGTCAGT
>JAEUTB010000180.1 GCA_016787995.1 Flavobacteriales bacterium
AGCGGCAAGAAGCTCACCCTCGAGCTCGGCGGCAAGGCGGCCAACATCATCTTCGCCGACGCCGCCATCGACCAGGCCGTCGAAGGCATCATCAACGGCATCTACTTCAACCAGGGCCACGTGTGCTGCGCCGGCAGCCGCCTCTTCGTGGAGGAGGGCGTGTACGACGAGGTCATCCGCAAGCTCAAGCACCGCATGCGCTCGCTCGTCGTGGGCGACCCGCTGGACAAGAACACCGACATCGGCGCCATCAACAGCCGCGAGCAACTTGCAACCATCAACAAGTATCTGAAGGTCGGCGTAGCCGATGGGGCAGAGATGTTCCAGTCAACTTGCAACTTGCCAACCAAAGGTTTTTGGTGCCGCCCCACGCTCTTCCTCAACGTGGCGCAGAGCGCGCGCATCGCGCAAGAGGAGATTTTCGGTCCCGTGCTCGCCGTGCAGACCTTCCGCACCGTGGACGAAGTGATCCAGAAAGCCAACAACACGCCCTACGGCCTCAGCGCCGGCGTGTGGACGGACAAAGGCAGCAAGATCTTCAACCTCACCAGCAAGTTGCGCGCGGGCGTGGTGTGGGCCAACACCTACAACAAGTTCGATCCCACCTCACCCTTCGGCGGGTACAAGGAGAGCGGGTATGGACGGGAAGGCGGGGTCCATGGGTTGGGGGCGTACTTGAATTTGAATTGATGCATTAGGGCGTGCCCCCGGCTCAAATGCAGCCGGGGTCGCGCTTTCCGCTGTACTCCTCGCTCGTTCCTCGCTGCGGGGTGCCGCTCCAATCGCTCACGCGAAGCACCCGCAAGGCCAGTCGCACTGGCTCAGTTGAAGGCCAGTACTTTCGTCGTATTAGTTGACCATTAGGCATGACCATCAAAGAAGCCATTCTCAAAAGCCTTCAGGAACTTGGGGGCCTTGCGACTCACATCGATGTGTTGGAGCACATTAAGAAGAACCGCTATTGCGACTTTGGTGGTCCGACTCCGCAAGCCACTGTATCTGCTGAGCTGGGGAGCTTTGTTCGCAATGGTGACAGTCGGGTCAAGCGAATCAAGAAGCAAGAAGGCGGTGGGTACTTCTACTATCTCACGGCGAATGAGAGCCAAATAGGTGTCGATGTGCTTGCCGGTGAGAAGTCACCCGTGACGCCAGCGAAATCGGCGAAGGTTCCGGCCAGTAGTTCGAATGGCAAAACGAACACATACTACGAGCGAGACTTACACAAACTGCTGAGCACTTATCTCCAAAGTATCGGCGTCCTTTCGAAGACCATCTTTCACGAGCAGTCGAAGACATCTGACGACGGCAACCAGACATGGACGCATCCGGATATGGTGGGCATCAGCTTTCTGAAGCTCCAAACGCCAGCGAGCCAAGAGTTCTTGAAGGTGGTCAATCATGTGGCCACGTTCAAGTTGAGTTCATATGAGATCAAGAAGGAACTCAACTCTGACGCCGAACTTAAGAAGGCGTTCTTCCAAGCGGTGTCGAATTCAAGCTGGGCGAACTACGGCTACCTGGTCGCGTTCGAGATAAGCGACGGTCTGAAGGAAGAAATCGAACGATTGAACCAGTCATTCGGGATCGGTGTTATCGAACTTAACCCTAACCCGTACTACAGCCGGGTCATACATCAGGCTCGACACCGCGAACTGGACTTCAAGACGATTGACAAGCTCTGCAAAATCAACAAGGACTTCAACAGGTTCATCGAACAAACAGAGAAACTGCTTACAGCCGAAGTGAAGTATCGTGGATCCGCAGAAAAAGAGTTGACCGAGTTCTGCGATGTCGTCTTCACCACGGACGCTGAGATTGAGCAGTACTGCAAGGAGAAGCACATTCCTTGGGAAACGTACATCCAAGGCACGTTCTACGTCTAATGGATAAGAAGGGCTCTGTCTGGCCTTCGCAGGCGTCTATCCGCGTGAGTAGTACGCGGTAGGCTCTTCAGCCAACGACTGCTGGTACTCCTTGATGGCCTTGATGCCATCATTCACTTCCTGGGCATCCTTGTCGGAGAGCTGCCACTGAAGTTTGAACTCCGCCTTGGCTTCCTCCAACTTGTTCAACAGCACATCCCATTTGCCCGGTTCCGGTATGGTGGTCTGCTGCTTCTTGTCCATGGGTGAGGGTGCTCTATTGGACGACCTTCTTGCCAGATTGAGCTTCGATCTGAAGTCTGGCCTGGCTGAGGTTGCTCTGCGTGTTACAAACGGGGCAGACGAAGATATCGTTCGCAGGGTACGGTGTCATCCCTTCTCCCATCGGTACGCCCGGGGCCAAGTTAGCTTGGATCTTGAAAGGAGTCTTGCACTTCGGGCAGGGAAAGTCAAAGTTGGCCGCTTGGATCTGCTGGGGTTGCGGGGCTGGTGGCGGCACCGCTCCACCTACGAACCGGTAAACCTGGGAGCCAATGGTCTCATACACCTTGAAGATGTTGGTGCCCTCGAAGGTCAGGCGCAGAAGCGTGTAGTACCTGTTGATGGCATCCTGCAATGCCGGCTCCTTGTCATAGTCGGTGATCCGCAGTCCCATCTGGGTCAAGTCGTCGATCTTGATGGACCGGCCATGCGTTAGCCAGTCGCCATGCTTGCACAGGCGTTCGGCTATCTGGTCGGCCTTCTGTTTCTTCTCATCCTCGGTAACCGGCTTCCCCGTGGAACTGTGGGTCTCCCAGTACTTGAACTTGTACTTGGCCAACCACTCCTTCACCAAGGTCTTCGAAAAGTTCTGTGCGTTCTCGCAGTGCTGGATCTCACCGGGCGAGATGTTCTGCAGGATCGGGATATAAGCCGGGTTCAATTTGCCCGTCTTCAGCACCTCTTCCTTGATCTTCGTCAGTCCATCAAGAAAGGCATCGGCCGAGAAGCGCTTGCTGTTGTTGATGATCTGTGCATCGATGGGTCCGAGTGATGATGTGACGCCCATTAGGATCTCATCCGCGGCCATGGCGAAAATGGTTCCAGCGCTTTTCGCCGTTCCGGGAATGATGATGCCCACATGGTCGTAGCGCCCACGGATCACACGCACGATATCCTCCACTACCTCTCCAATGCCTCCCGGTGTTTCAAGTATGATGTCCAACTCGCGTCCGGCGAGTGTTGTCAGCTGGTCATGGAACGGCAGTTGGTCTGAGTAGTCGATACTACTTGGGGCCTGCTTCATCATGTCGCTCGCATACACGAGAACATCGCGCCCTTTTCGCAGCGCAGAGATAGCCTTGAGTTGAGCCTTGCGTTCAGCCTGAAGCGCTTGGAAGTCGAGCTGCTTAGTGAGATACTCGGTGTAGATACCCATAGTCGTTACGGTTGACGGACGTTTCGTCAATCCGCTTGCAGACAATGTAGTTGCAGCAGGCCATTCATCAACTTTGCTCGGTCAAAAGACCCATGCCCCGCCTCATCGCCTGCCTGCCGGCAGGCAGATCCACGGTCGTGCTCTCGCTCGTGCCCCAAAGGTTCCTCGTCAGCATGGCCGTGTCGGTTTGTGGCCCCTTGGCCCAGGCACAGATCGATAGCGGGTACATCATCACGGTCGACCGGCGCGTGCAAGCGATCAATGCGGAGAAGGACGCTGAGGTAAGGACACTGGAGAACGATGCGTTCTTCGAGTACACCACAGATGGCGGTGGCTTTTCAAATTATCGGCCCGAAACTTCAAAAGCTGCTCCCGCTTTTCAAATCCTGGTGAGGTTGGCCCATCAAGCAACCATCAAGAAACGGAGCGGCTGTCTATCAGTCGGTTAGATCATTCCTGCTAACCACCAAAGCCCTTCCCATCAAACAAGCGGACGGGATGGGGGCAGACGCCCAAGGCAACATCGTTTCGTTTATTGCGTTTAACTTTGCATCACCCATCCGCGAAGCCATGCCAGCAGTTGAAGCACTTACCGCCAAGCCGACGCGCTCCGAGCAAGAGGCCGCACGTAGATCGTTCCCCGCTCTTGAAGAGTCGCTGAAGGGCCTTTCCAAGACGAAGGACACGACCGAGATCGAGATCGAGGAGACGGCGCAGAAGATCATCGTGCCCACGATGGCACTGCAGCTGCTCTCACGGATCCTGAAGGACCTGGGTGAAGGCCGTCCGGTGCAGATCGTGCCCATCGCTGCGGAAATGACCACACAGGCCGCCGCGGAGCTGCTCGGCTGTTCCCGGCCCCATGTGGTGAAGCTGTTGGAGCAGGGCAGGATCCCCTTCACCAAGATCGGCAAGCATCGCCGGGTGAGGTATGAGGATGTGATGAAGTACCGCAAGGCGATGAAGGAGGCGCAGCGGCAGTTGCTGAAGGACATGATGCGGGAAGACGAAGAGGCGGGTCTCTATGATTCATAGCGTCCGCTTCACGTGTGTCCTGGACACCAACGTCAACTACCCGGTCAACATCCGGGACCTGTTGCTGTGGTTCGCGCACTACGACCTCTTCACTGTGAAGTGGAGCAGCGGCATTTGCGAAGAGTGGATCAAGGTGATGCGCGTGAAGGGGGTTGACGAGCAGGCGATCGCCAAGCGCGTTCAGCGCATGAGCGATGCCTTTCCGGATGCGCTGGTGGAGAACTACGAAGGTCTGATCGATGGTTTGGAACTGCCTGACAAGGACGACCGCCATGTGCTGGCCGCTGCCATCAAGGCCAATGCGAACTTGATCGTCACCAACAACCTGAGCGATTTCCCAGCCGCCGAGCTGGCCAAGTATGGCCTGGAAGCGAAGAGCGCTGATGATTTCCTCACGGACATCATCGACCTGAACCAGTCACGTGCATTGGAGGCCTTCAAGGAGCTTGTGGCGAACCGGCGTTCCCCAGAGCTCGACGCCTATCAGGTGCTGGACCAGTTCCGAAAGGTCGGTCTGAAGAACACGGCCGACTATCTCCATGCGTTGCTGTGAAGGAGGTGCGTACCTGTTCCATTGAGCATGAGTGAATACCCCGTTGATCTTTGAAGCACCATGAAACCCGGAGCCAACTACGAACGCGTCTTCCGCATGTCCTTCGCCAGCGTTTACCCGCACTATGTGACCAAGGTGGAGAAGAAGGGTCGCACGGTGGACGAGTTGCACACGGTGATCACGTGGCTCACCGGCTACGACGACAAGGCACTAAAGAAGATCCTCGCCGACAAGACCGACTTCCGCACCTTCTTCGCCGAAGCCCGCCTGAACCCGAACGTGGGCATGATCACCGGCGTGATCTGCGGCTACCGCGTGGAGGACATCGAGGACCCGCTGATGCAGCAGATCCGCTACCTGGACAAGCTGGTGGATGAGCTGGCCAAGGGCAGGGCGATGGAGAAGATCCTAAGGGCATGAACAGAGCCATCCTCTTCCTCTTGGTGATCACCTTGCTGGGGTGGGCCGATGCACGTGCGCAGGCCTTCTTACCCTCGTTCACCGAACGCCCCGCGGAAGGCTGGCCCGCCGGGACGGAGGTGATCTACCAGCCGGTGGTGCTGGACACCACCTTGCTCTTCCCCAAGCCCTGGTTGGTGTGGCTCTGCACCTGCGCGTGTCCGGTCGAATTCGAGTTCTACTACGAGGTCGACTTCCGGACGGTGCGCACCTGCTGGGGCCGCAAGGAGGTCTTCGACCGCGAGGAGGTGATGGGCGTGTACGCCTTCGTGCAACGCGGCCTGGGTGAGCTCTACGCCATGCTGGAGGAGAGCGGGGAGGGCTTCGTTTACAAGGAACTGTCCCACGAGGACAGCACGGCCACCCGCACCGTTCAGCTACAGTTCGATACGGCCCATGTGCTGCGCACGGACACAGCGGTCGTGGGCCAATGGGGCAAGGACGAATACGTTACGCGCATCACGCGCTACGTGGAGCTGAAGCCGGTGCGCTGAATCGCGCACAGGTCACGGGACCGACACACATTTGTGACCGCCATGGACCGCTTCGGTTTTCGTAACCGTTCGGTCAGCCGTTGACTTCCGCGAAGGGAAGGGAAATGGGAACGATCTTTCGGAAGTAATGACCGACCCACAAGACGTTCTCTGCGCGCATTTCGATCGCTACCTGGCCTTGGATGAGGCCGAGCGAACGGCATTGAAGGAGCGCAGCCGGGTGCGGCGCTTGAAGCGGCGCGGCTTTCTCCTGCAGGAAGGCGAGGTGTGCCGGTCCTACGCCTATGTGGTGGAGGGCTGCCTGCGCATGTACGAGATGGATGCGAAAGGGGTGGAGCACAACCTGCAGTTCGCGCTGGAGAACGAATGGATCGTGGACATCGGGAGCTTCCACGCGGAGAAGCCGAGCAGCCTCTTCATCGAAGCGCTGGAACCGAGCGTGGTGGTATGCATCGAGCATGCCGACCTGCTGCAACTCTACACCGAGCACCCCAAGTTCGACCGCAACTTCCGCGTGATCATCGAGGACCAGTTCGTGGAACTGCAGCAACGCATGCTCCGCCGCAACGCGTCCAGCGCCGAGCAACGCTATGCGCACTTCGTGGAGCAGCACCCGGAGCTGGCCGCACGCGTGCCGAACGTGCACATCGCCTCTTACCTGGGCGTGACGCCGGAGTTCTTGAGCCGCCTTCGCGCCAAGACCGCCAGGCCGTCCTGAATCCTTGATCTGGATCAAGGTCATTTCTTGATCGGGGCCATGGGCCGGACCATTCGGCGCGGGGAACCTTTGTGCCGCAACCATCAACTACGATGAAGCACAACCAGCTCCTTGCCCTGCCGGTCGCGCTGCTGCTCGGCTGTCAGGCTCCCGAACCCAAGACCACCGGATCCGATAATACCGCCACGACCATGAACACCACCAACGACCAGAACGCGATCAAGGACCTGCTCTTCGCCTACCGCGATGCCCTGAACGCCTCCAGCACAGATCAAGTGATCCCCTTGTACACCACCGACGGGGTCTTCATGCCCACGGGTTTCCCAACAGCGATCGGCACGGACCAGGTACGGCAGGCCTACGATGGCGTGTTCTCCATGATCAAGCTGAACATCGAGTTCTTCATCGACGAGGTGCAGGTGGATGGCGACCATGCCTTTACGCGCACCACCTCTCGCGGCAGCACGCTGATCCATGCGACGGGAGAAACAGTGCCGGAGGAGAACCGCGAACTGTTCGTGCTCCAGCGCACTGAGGGCGGCTGGAAGATCGCGCGGTACATGTTCAACAAGATGAAGTGATTGCCCTTCGGCTCCCACAACTCGATCTTGTTCCCCTCCGGATCATACACCGTCGAGAAGCGGCCGGGGTCCTAGTGCGCGACGCCTACAGTGTAACCGCAGCAGCCGTCCAGGGTGGCGTTGATGGAGAAGCGAAGGGGACGCATTGTTCCGGTATTATTGCGTCAATGTGAAGACTCGCCGACGTACTTGGCGGTCGTCTCGAATACGAAGGGTTCGTTCCGGGCCACGCCCTCGTTCTCGAAATCGAGGATAGCGTTGCATTGAATGCGGTAGTGATCAGCTTCCTTGATAAGACGGAGCTCTTTGATGTCGGTCCAGTTGTGCGCGCTGCCTAAGTAGATCGACGCTTCAACATCGCGTGTGCTGCCCATCGCGATCACAACACCATTCAGATCAGCGGGATCCTCGAGCCCCAAGTTGATCCACTCGATGACGAGTTCCGTTGCTTCGGGCTGATGAGCCCATTTCAAGCCGGAGTCGAAGGGCTCGAACGGGATCACGATCCGATGGAACCGTGTGCGCTCCAGGCCAATATGCTCGTTCTCGAACCAATAATTTTCGATGCGTCCAGGACATGGACGGGCTTTGTTCTGTAGGTCAATGACGGACAGCTCTTCCATTCGATTGGATCACTGCTACTTCGGCTCCCACAGCTCCACCTTGTTCCCCTCCGGATCATACACCCACGCGAAGCGACCGTAGTCCTCGTCCATGCGCTTGGGGTCGATGCGTACTCCGGCCGCCTCGAGCTTCTTCAACAGGCCATCGAGGTCCTGCACGCGCAGGTTCAGCATGAATTGCTGCTCGTCACTTCCGAAGTAGTCGGTGTCCTTCTTGAAGGGCGAGAACACCGTGGGGCCGGCATCTTGCTGCCAGATCCAGCCGTTGTCCTGATCGTTGATGCCGAAGTGGTCGTTGTACCACTTGGCGAGCGCTTTGTGATCGTTGGCGCGGAAGAAGAGGCCGCCAATGCCGGTGACGTGTCGGGACATGGTCTGGAGTTGGTTCTGCCAAGATAATCCCGATCCCCGCTAGGCCGCCTTCCGTGCCTTCTTCTTCGCGGGCCGCTCCACCTTTTCGATGCTGCCGAACCTCTTGCCCGTCAGGCGGCCCCACTTCGCGATCTCCTCCAACAGGGGCAGGAGCGTGCGGCCCAACGGTGTGAGCGCGTACTCCACACGTGGCGGCACTTCGGCGTGTACGGTGCGGCTCACGAAGCCGTCCTTCTCCAGCTGGCGCAGCTGCATGCTGAGCATCTTCTCCGTGATGTCGGGGATCAGCTTGCGTAGCTCACTGAAACGCTTTTTGTCTTTGCGCAGGTACCATAGCACGATGGTCTTCCACTTGCCACCCACCAATTCCATCGTCACGTCCAGCGCGCAGTGGTAGACCTGGCCGTTCATGCGGATGCGGAATTCGTCGCCGTCGATGAGCATGGTGTTGATAATTCGTTTTCGATCCGTGATCCCCTGCGGCCGCTGAAACCGGCATCCATGGCCGCTACTATCCTTTGTGACAGTACTTGTAAAGGGTATAGCTGCCCCCCCAACTTCACCGTTGTAAAGGAACACAACCAACAGCTACGACGATGAAGATCGGTGTATTCGGAACAGGCGCGGTCGGGCAGACGCTCGCCGAGAAATTGGACAGC
The DNA here is from genome assembly GCA_016787995.1 of Flavobacteriales bacterium. Taxonomy (GTDB): domain Bacteria; phylum Bacteroidota; class Bacteroidia; order Flavobacteriales_F; family PHOS-HE28; genus PHOS-HE28. Next base: position 8,795 of record JAEUTB010000180.1, read on the forward strand.
CTCGGGCACGAGGTGATGATGGGTACACGCGATGCGCAGCAGAGCATGGTACGCGAGGGCAAGGATGGCATGGGCCGTCCGCCGCTGAAGGATTGGATGGCCGCTCATCCCAAGGTGAAGCTCGGCACCTTCGCGGAGGCCGCCGCGCACGCTCAGCTTCTCGTGAACGCCACCAGCGGCTTCGGCGCCATGGAAGCACTGAAGCTGGCGGGGGAGAAGAACCTGGAGGGCAAGACGATGCTCGACATCTCGAACCCGCTCGACTTCTCCAAGGGCTTCCCGCCCAGCCTCACGGTATGCAACACCGATTCGCTCGGCGAGCAATTGCAACGGGCCTTCCCGCACCTGAAGGTGGTGAAAGGACTGAACACCCTTACTGCGGGGCTGATGGTAGCGCCACGCCTGTTGTCCGAGGAGCATCACATCTTCATCTGCGGCGATGATGATGATGCCAAGAGCGAGGTGTGTGCCCTGCTGCACTCCTTCGGATGGACCGAGGCGGAGATCATCGATCTCGGCGACATCACCAATGCGCGGGGAACGGAACAAGTGCTTCCGATCTGGGTGCGACTGTATGGCAACCTGCGAACTCCGATGTTCAATTTCAGGATCGTGTTAGCGAGCAACGCCGGATAGACCCTGTCGCCTCCCATCGCACGGATCGACTACAGGCGCGCCTGATGGTCGCTCATCTCTTCGATCAGCGCAGTTCGATACTCTACCCATCTGACCCAGCCCGTGGCCATCATCAAAATGCCCGAAACCCTGGTGGGCTCCTTTGGGAGATGACGCACATTACGAACCTGCGACTTCAAGGAGCAGGGACCGTGTTCTGGAGAAAGTCTGTTGGGGCCCGCTGATCACGGACGTACCAGCTTGTAGCTCCGCAGCACATCGCCATCGGTGACCCGTGCGATGTAGATGCCCGGTGCAAAGGCCCGCAGATCCACTTCTTGTGCAGGCCCGTTGCTGAAACGGGTGGATCTTACTGGCTGTCCGGCTGCGGTGAAGACCTCAAGCGTCGCGGTTCCTGGAACGGCGCACATGAAGGCGAAGAGCCCTTCGGGGTCCATGGTGCGGACGACGCACTCTTCCTCCGCGCGGACCACGTTCTCCAAGACGATGATCGGTGAATACGCGGTGCTTCCATCGTGATCCACCTGGAGCAAGCGATAATAGTTGAGCCCATTCAATGGGTCGGTATCCATCAGGTGATAGTGCGTGACCTGTTGGCTGTTGCCGATGGCTGCCACATCGGCCAACCACTCGAAATCGACACCATTGGCGCTGCGCTCCACTTCGAAGTGGTCGTTATCGGACTCCGTTGCCGTGCTCCACCACAACCGGTTCTGTACCCCTTCCACATCACCTTCGAACGCGATCAACTCCACGGGCAATGGCGTGCTTCCGAAGTTGGAAGTGCCGAGGGTGAAGAAGGAACCTGCGGTGATCGACACCCCGCTGAACACGATCCTGCCGCCCGAAGAGCTGGCGCCGGAAACCACCGTGGCGTTGGTCCAGTCGTCGCCGTCATCGTCCACCAGAAGACGGAGGTTGGCGACGGGCGATCCCCCAACCAAAGCGCTTTCATCGAAGGCCACGGTCACGGTCTGGCTGAAGTTGGTCGCTTGTGTTTTCCAGCGGCGTTGGATGCGGGCCTCCACTCCCGTGGGAAGTTGGGAGAAGCAATCGGGGTCGTTGAAAACGGTGTTGGCGGCGCCACCGTCGTGGCCCCAGATCAAGAACGAGCGATCCTGACTGAAAGTGCTGGTGTTGGCGAGGTTGCTGGCGGCGATGGTACCCAGAGCGATGGTGGCGGCACTGGTGCCGGAGACGTTGGTGGATTGCCGTTGATCCAGCCGTGAAGCATCATCGCGGCCGATACCGGTGATATCGTTGTTGTAGCCGCTGTTGCTCGTCTTGTTCCAGATGGTGTTGCCCTGGGAGTCGAGGTAGTTGTAGGTGGCACTGGTCCCGCCGTTGCCGCCGAGCGTGATGCCATGTTTCAACGAGAGGTAGGTTTCCACCTGCTTGCGTTCCGTAGTGCTCAAACTTCGCTTGTACCAGATCACTTCCTGCAGGTCGCCCGGCAAGGCGCCCACCACGGTGAGGTTGCCGTAGCCGATCATAAGGATATCGCCCCGCATACCTCCACCGGCGGTGATCGTGGTGGTGCGGTAGTCCCCATCGACTCCAACGCCAAGGCTGGTGCCGGAGGTGAAGGAGGAGAAGATGCCGGAACGTCCCACCGTGGCATCCAACGGGCTGGTGTAATTCACCGTACTTGTGCTCACACGGTGGAAACGTGGGCTGGCATCATCGATGCTCAGTCCCGGATCACCACCGTTGTTGTTGCCGTCGTCCATGCCCATGATGCGGCCGTCGTTGGTGGTGCTGTTGAGCCGGGCAACGGCGAACATGGTGACCTCCGTGGCTTGGAAGGCATCCTGTGGGGCGAGTGAACTGTTGCTGTCCTTGAAGTGGTTGGTCGAACTGAAGTTATTGAAGAACGGTTGGAAGTTGTGCGCGGCATCGGCGTGTTGCAGGGTGCGTGTGCCCACGGTTTCCACCGGATTGTTGGTCTTGGATAGATCGTCCCAGTCCGGTGCATTGCTTCCGGAGGATACGCCCACCGCATCCGAAGTGAGCCAGAGCCCAAGGTCCAGGAATTGCCCGCCAGGAGCAAGGATGTTCGTGGCGAAGGTGAAGTACTGCCCGCTGCTCAGGTCCACATTGGCTTGGCGATAGCCGACGCCATTGATGGTGATGGCGGAGCTGGCATACGCGTTATCCGACCCATCGAAGGTGGCATCATTGCTCACGACGAGCCGGATGTTCGCATCCGTATCGGGCCATGCCACGGTCACGGTACCCACTGTGCCGGTCTCCTGCACTCTCCAGATCCGACCCAGACGCGCCGTGAGACCTGAGATGCCGTTCAGCGCCGTGGTGAAGGTGGTTGCGCCATTATCGGAACCGGCTACAAGGAAGCTATTGTTGGTGCCGAGGTCGGTGCCGGAGCTGTTCAAGTTCACCAATGTGGTGCCATGGGCGATCACCGGTTGAAGACCTCCGTTGATCGAGATACTCTGCCGTTGGTGCAGGCCACTGGTGTTGTCCCGGCCGATCCCGAAGATGTTCGCGTTGTATCCCGCGTTGGTAGTGATGTTCCAGATGGTCGTCCCTGCACTGTTGAGGTAGTTCGTCCCACCATTGTTCATGGTGATGCCGTATTTCAGCGCTAGGTAGCTCCACACGCGTTGGCGATCACCGGCGCTCAGGTCGGCATTGTACATGATCACCTCCGCGATGTTCCCACCATCGAAACCGTAGGCGTCGCCATCGAAGCCCACTCGTAGCGCCACGTTGCTGCTGGTCTTGGTGCTCGTGTTGGTGGCCACTGAAGTGCCGTTGTGGCAGACGGAGACCACGTTTGTGGTGGCACCACTGCCGAAACCACTGGCGATGTAGGGTATGGTCGTAGATAGACCCGTCTGCTTGGCCACATTCGTCGTGCCATTGCCATCCCAGTTGCCCGTGGTGAAGCCCAAGTGCGAGGTAGGGTCGGAAGAAGCCAGGATCCACCCTTGTTCCCAGTATTGGTTATTCGTTTTAGCAACGAATGGGGCATACGTGCCGCCAGGAAGGCCGACCGCGAAAATGGAGATGGCTCCGTTGTTGGTGTTCAGGTTCGCATGATGGGCCACGGAGAAATAACGCGTCGTAGCCAGGTTGGTAGGGACGTTCTGGAAGTTGTACAGCGTGGTGTTCGTGATCGTACCTGTCTTCGTGGCGTCGCGTCCGTTACCGCTCGCGTCCGTCCAAGTGGTGCCGCCTGTGTAGCCCTCCGCACGCAGCCACAATTGCAGGTTCGTATTGATCCCGCCAGGTGATTGCGCGAGGGCGGTACTACCGAGTACGTAGACAAGGGCAAGGAGGGGAGAGCGGACCATGGTGGTGCAGCCGACCAAGAGCCGGCGGGCGTTGTACGATGGATCGACGGAATGGTTCTCCCGTGGTCCGGCAGCCCCGGACCAAGTCGGTCTTCATCATGCCCGTAACGCTGCGGTCAAGAGTAATACCGACAACGGCCTACTTCCCTTAGCTTTGGCTATCCAAGTCCATGAGCAAGACCGTCACCAAGTCCGCATCCGTCAAGGCCGTACCGGTTTCCTCCGGGATGAACGGCCACAGTACCAACGGCGCTGTCAAGAAAGCGGAGCGGCTGCCGGTGATGAAGACCTACAAGATCTTCATCGGGGGCAAGTTCCCGCGCACCGAGAGCGGCCGCTACTACCAGCCGATAGGAACAGATGGCAAGCCCTTGGCCCACGTGTGCCGCAGCAGTCGCAAGGATGTACGCGATGCCGTGGTGGCCGCGCGTGGTGCCGTGGGTGGATGGGCTGGTCGAAGCGCTTTCAACCGCAGCCAGATCCTCTACCGCATCGGCGAAATGCTGGAGGGCCGCAGCGCGCAGTTCGTACACGAGCTCATGCTGCACGGTGCTACGCAGAAGCAGGCCGAGGCCGAGGTAGCCGCCGCCATCGACCTCTGGATCCACTACGCCGGTTGGTGCGACAAGTACCAAGCGCTCTTCAGCAGCGTGAACCCGACGAACTCTTCGCACTTCAACTTCAGCGTGTACGAACCCACTGGTGTGGTGGGTATCCAGTGCGCAGGAAGCAACGGCCTCCTGGAACTGGTCAGCCTGATAGCACCCGTGATCACGGGCGGCAACGCCTGTGTGGTGGTGGCCAGCGAGAAGCATCCCTTACCTGCCGTCACCTTCACCGAAGTGCTCGCCACCAGCGACCTGCCCGGCGGTGTGGTGAACCTGATGACCGGTTTCCGCAATGAACTGCTGAAGCCTTTGGTGGCGCACATGGATGTGAATGCGGTCGTTGTTGCGGATGCTTCGAAGGAAGAGCGCACCATGCTCGACACTGAGGCCACCTGCAACCTGAAGCGAGTCGTGTATCCGAAGGCGGAAGCGGGCTCGCCATACGCCATCCTCGACACGCAAGAGGTGAAGACCACCTGGCACCCGATCGAGCGGGGTCAGGGCGGGGGTGGGGGATACTAAGGCCTTGCCGCAGTTGGACGGACCTAGCCACCATGGTACCGATCACAATACCCGCCTACTTCGGCGCGGACCCGGTGGCCGATGTCTTCTTCCAGCCCTATACGAACGGCGGCAAAGCCATTCGCACACAGGTGGCGCTCACGCACCACTTGATCAGTTTGGTGCAAGAAGGGGAGAAGGAAGTGATCGTGGCCGGTCGGCGTGAGCAGGTGGACGCCTCGCATCTCCTGATGCTCGCAGCCACCAGCAGCATCATGAGCGAGCATAGCTTGCAGGGCCGTCCGATGCGCAGCCTGCTTGTTTTCGTCGCACCTTCATTCCTCATCGATCTCTGTACACGGCATGGATTGAAACCGCACGGCACAGCGGCCGAGCTACTACCCATGCCGCAGGATGACTTCACGCGGCTCTTCGTCCGGTCCATTGAACTGCTCGGCCCATCGGCATTGAACGCTAATGGCGCTATGCGATGCACGAAAGCGGAGGAACTCTTACTCTACCTGCATTCGAAGCACCCGGCAGCTTTTGCGCGCTTCATCGCCGCCGCTGTCAAGGACCGCGATGCATTGCCGCTGCGTTCAGTAGTGGCGCTGCACCAGGACAGCAACCTCACGGTACCTGAGCTCGCCTTCCTGTGCCACATGAGCGTGTCCACCTTCAAGCGACGCTTCCAGGAAGTATTCGGCACCGCACCCGGCCGCTACCTGCATGCACGTCGTATGGAACGAGCGAAGACGATGCTGGCTCGTAAGCTTCGCCCCAGCGAGATCTACCTCGATCTGGGCTATGAGAGCCTTTCCGCCTTCAGCACCGAGTTCAAGAAGCACTTCGGAGTGGCGCCCACCGGCGTGCAGTGATCTGGTCCGATCGCGCAACGTTCCGGCCCGATCGCGCAAACGGCTCCGGAAGATCATGGACACCTTTGCCACCACCAACGCGGCATCATTCCATGGATATCGGATACATCTCCAGCGCTCGCAAGCAGTTCGCCTACTACAAGCTGCTCGGGGAAAAGACCTTCGCGCAGCTCAGCGATGAGGAGTTATTCTGGCAGCACAACGCGGACACCAACAGCGTGGCCACCATCGTGAAACACCTGTGGGGCAACATGCGCTCGCGGTGGACCGACTTCCTGACCAGTGATGGCGAGAAGCCCTGGCGCGATCGCGAGGCCGAGTTCGACAACGATGTACGCGCGCGCGAGGCGATGCTGGCGAAGTGGGAGGAGGGGTGGGCCTGCCTCTTCGCTGCCTTGGAGACGCTCACCGATGCCGACCTGGGCCGGATCATCCACATCCGCAACGAGGGTCACACCGTGCTGGAGGCCATCAACCGCCAGCTGGCGCACTACCCTTATCACGTGGGGCAGATCGTGCACATCGGGAAGATGCTCCGCGGCGAGCACTGGAAGAGCCTCTCGATCCCGCGCGGGAAGTCGCAGGACTTCAATGCGGATAAGTTCAGCAAGCCGAAGCATCGCGGCCACTTCACCGATGGTGTCCTTACGCACGGGCACACCATCCCCTTGCTGCTCGAGGAGTTGCGCGGGTCGCACGAAGGCCTTTGGAAGCTTGTGGACGGTCTCGATCCGTTGATGGCGAGCACGGCTGCCCCGGGCAAGTGGAGCGCGTTGCAGCACATGGTGCACATACACCTTGGGGTGAACGCCATGGCCACCTATCTCGCGCTGCCCAAGGAGCTGATCTCGGAAAAATTCGGTCGTATGGAACGCCCTAGCATGGACATGGATACGCTAACCCGGAAGTACACGGAGCGCCTTGCACAAGGCGTGGTGCCCCCGGACCGTTTCATGCCGCCGGTAGTGAACGCCGAGGACCGTGCGGCTTTCATAGCGAAAGGGCGTGAGCAGCTTCGTGTCCTGATCGAAGCGCTGAACGCCTGGGGCGAAACGGACCTAAATACCTACATGTGTCCGCACCCCGCCATGGGGCCGCTCACGACCCGCGAGATGGTGATGTTCACCGTGCTGCATGCGCGGCACCACACGCGTTCCATCGCACGATCGGTAGGGCTTTCCTGAGCTTGAGGCGGTTGTGCCTGCGTTCGTGAAGTGTTCATCGGGAATTTCCGCGTGTGGATATAATCAACCAAAAGGTTGAATATATTTGCCCCATGAGCGACACGAACTATCGACACTACATCACCGTGCAGGCCGCGCCGGATGAGGTTTACGAAGCCATCACTCGCGTCAACGAGTGGTGGACCATCCACACGGAGGGCAGTACGAAGGCTCTTGGTGATGAGTTCACGGTGCAGTTCGGCGATGTCCACCTGACCAAGCAGCGCATCACCGAAGCGGTTCCCGGCAAGCGCATCGTTTGGCGCGTCGCTGGAAGCCATCTGCCTTGGTTGAAGGACCGCGAAGAATGGAAGGGCACGGAGTTGGTCTTCGAGATCACGGTAGCGGAGGCAGGTACCCAACTCACCTTCACGCACATCGGACTTACACCGCAAGTGGAGTGCTTCGGACAATGCGAGAAAGGCTGGGACTACTTCATCGGGGAGAGTCTCTTCAAGCTGATCGTCGAAGGCACAGGCCTGCCCGACACCACTGCACGCACCCACATGGATACCATCGGACATGTCCACCCCAAAAACGCTTGACCGAACCCTGCTCGCGCTCGCGGACCCCACGCGCCGTGCTATCCTACAACGCCTTTCGTCAGGTGAGGCGCGCGTGACCGATGTCGCGCAGCCCTTCAAGATGTCGCTGAACGCGGTGAGCAAACACATCCTGGTGCTCGAACGCGCCAAGCTGGTCCAGCGCCGAAAGGTGGGCCGCGACCATTTCCTGAGCTACCGCGCCGAACCACTGGATGCAGCTGCGCAATGGATCGAGCAGACGCGTCACTTCTGGGGTTCGCGATTGGATGCGCTGGAGAAACTCTTGCGCGAAGAGGACGCCAACCGATCGTGATCAACCAACATCAACCGACCATGGACAACTACGGAAACCTCATCGCGCCGAACACCATCCAGTTCAAGCGCCTACTGCCAGGCCCCATCGAACGTGTGTGGGCTTACCTCACCGAGTCGGATAAACGTTCCAAGTGGCTCGCCAGCGGAAGCATGGACTTACGTGTCGGCGGTGAAATGGAACTTACTTGGCTTCACACCAACCTCGATGCCGCACCGAGCGAAGCACCGGAGCGCTACAAGAACGGCCACAGCATGAAGGCCACCATCACGCGGTGCGAACCACCACATGTGTTGGGATACACGTGGGGTGCGCGCGCAGAAGCGCTATCTGAAGTAGTGTTCGAATTGAGTGAACAAGGTGAGGAGGTCCTTCTGGTGCTCACCCACCATCGGCTACCGAACGCGAACGACCTGCTCGGTATTTCCGGCGGTTGGCACACGCACTTGGATATTCTGGTGGAGCACTTGAACGGTCGTACCTCGCCAGCCTTCTGGGAAAAGCACACCGGGCTTCATGCCGAATACAAGGAGCGGCAAGGCGCGGTTTGAAAGCTGATCGCATGTAGGAAGGCGCTTCCTTTGTTCGGACATGCATCCCATCACCTGGTCCGATTTCGAGAAGGTCCACCTCTGCGTGGGCACCGTGCTTGCCGCGGAAGACCTGCCCGATGCTCGTAAGGCTGCCTACGTGCTCACCATCGACTTCGGTCCGCATGGTGTGAAGCGCAGCAGTGCGCAGATCACGGTGCACTACTCGAAGGAAGAGTTGATCGGCCGGCAGGTCGTGGCGGTCATCAACTTCCCGCCCAAGCAGATCGGTAACGTGATGAGCGAATGCCTCGTCACGGGTTTTCCCGATGCGAACGGGGATATCGTGCTCACAGCGGTGGAGCGCCCTGTTCCGAACGGGAGCAGACTGATGTGAACAGCTCACCACGTCCCTAGGATCGCCAGCAGCGCGATCATGGGGATGTCTCCTTGCACCTGGAGGATGGCATCCGCCTTATTGCAGAAGGGCCCTTCGCCAAGGAACACGGTGTTCCCGTCCAACACGAATCCGCCATCCGTCTTGTTGCAGAACGCACCGTCCGCGCGGAACACCTTTTCCTTTTCGAGTTGAAGTACGCACGCACCACGCGTACAGAACGCTCCCGAGCAGCGGAACACCTTATCCCCTTCCATGCGCAAAAAGCCGGTTCCCCGCTGGCCAAAGGCATCGGCACTGCGATACACCGCTTCTTCATCGAAGACGAACAGGCAGGGTCCTTTACTGCCGAACGGACCACAGGCCTGATAGATACGCCCCTTGTCCACCACGTAGGCCGCGTCACCGATGTTGCCGAAGGGACCATAGGCGAAGCGGACCACCGTTCCTTGAGCGTTCACCACAACGGCGAGCGCGAGCAGGATCAGTGTTACGGAGTATCTCATCGACGTTCGGTGGTGAAGCGGACCACGTGGATCACGCCCGACTGCAGGTCTTTGGTAAGGCGCGCGGTCAGTTGCATGGTGTTGGCATCATAGAGGTACTCATCACGCTCAATCGCACGATCATCGTGCCAAAGCGTCCCTTCGATCACGTTTCCGGCAGTATCGTAACCCCAGGTCCTTTTGGTGGTGTGGGTGCGGTCCAAGTCGGGTTGCTCGATACGCTCCACCAAATGGCCCTTCTCATCATAACGGAAGCTCACCCGTGAACGCCGGTTGCTGATCAAGTAACGATCCTCGATGCGTCGCACGTAGCCGAGTTTGTCCGTGGTGGTCACCTGTTCGCGGAAGGGCAACCCGTGGTTGTTCGTGAAGAGCTTTTTCGTGGTGCTGTCGTTCACGACTTCATACCGGAAGTGCTCGTCGCTGATCTCGGTGACCTGTCCCGGGATGAGGTTGTAGCGGTCGGTGCCGAGGTTCTCCACGCGCGTGTACGTTTCGCGGATGGCGCGGCCCTGCTCGTCCAGCTCGATGTCGTAGGCGAAGTGGCCGTTGAGGTCATTCCGTAAGCGGCGCCGTATGCGGCCGGCCGTATCGTAGGTATAGGTGGTGCTGGCCGTATCGCTTCCCGAGCCCGGCCTGCCATAGCTGTTGTTGGTGTACACGGGCAGTCCGTTCGGGTTGAAGCGGTAGAGGTACTTCTCGCTCTGCTCCCGCATCGGTTGCCCATCGCGCTTGACCATGCGTTGCCCGGTAATACTGGCGATGTTGTTGCGCTGGATGAAGTACGGATTGAAATGCAGGTCATGCGAATTGCCAGCTTCGGGAAGGATCAACAAGGCTTGTGCCTCTGCGTTGATCACGGTGCAGAAGGAAAGGGCGAAGAGCAGGAGACGGTTCATCGGATCAGCTTCACGGCAGCGTCCACCGTGTGTACGGGTAGTTGGCAGGCTTTCTCCACGCATACGAAGATCGTGCTCGCGGGAAGGTTCTTGTCCTTCAACAAGGGCAATGTGCTGGTGTTGGTACAGCCCAGGAAGAGGCGGTTCGGCAGGTAGTGCGAAGCGAAGTCCGCTCGCAGCGTAGGAGCATCGGCTCCGGTGATGGCGATCTCGTTGAGCGGGAATGCGCGCATCAACAAGCCTTGTGCCCAATGTGAGTGCCCCGTGGGGTAGACGGCCAGTTGGGTGGTTCCATTGCGTAAGGCGCGTTCGCTCAGCGCGAGGTAGCGCTCATCGTCGTACAGGGTGCCCAGTACGAAGAGACCGTTCGCCATGCTGCTGTTCGACGCGGGGATCACGTTGTCGTGCAGCTCCATCGGCCGCGTGATCAACCCTGGATCAAGGTCGCTGGTGAAATTGAACAGTCCACTCGCCTCATCGTGGAAATGGCGGATCGCATGTTCCGCGAGGGCGCGTGCTTCGGTTAGCCAGCGCTCCTCGAAGGTGATGCCGTACAACGCGAGCAGGGCTTCGATGGTGAAGCAGTAGTCCTCCAAGAACCCGTTGATCGAGGCCTTGCCGTCCTTGTAGAGATGCCAGAGGCCCCCGTTGGATCGCTTGCATTTCGACAGGATCAGTTCCATCGCACGGGTGGCTGCGCGGAGGTGCCGTTCATCGCCGAAGACCTCGAAGGCATCGCAGAGGCCAGTTACCATCAGCGCGTTCCACGAGACCAGCGATTTGTCGTCAAGTCCGGGCCGTTCCCGTTGCTCACGCACGGCGAGCAACCGGGCGTTCATGCTTTCCACATGCTGGCGCACGTCATCGACCGACATGTTCCGCTGCCGGGCGAAAGCCTCATCGTCCTGCTGGCGCAAAAGGATATGGCGGCCGTGTTCCCAAGCGGTCTTGGGGCCGATGCCATAATAGTCCATGGCGAAGGCGAGGTCTTCACCCAACGCTTCGCGGAGCTCATCATCGGTCCACACGTAGTAGCGTCCTTCCTCACCTTCCGTATCGGCATCCAGCGCGCTGTAGAAGGCGCCGTCAGCGGAGGTCATCTCCCGGAATATGAACGCCAGTGTACGCTCCACCGTGTCTTTGTAGAGCGGCTTCTTGAAGGCTTGGTAAGCTTGGCTGTACAGGCTTACGAGCTGTGCGTTGTCGTACAGCATCTTCTCGAAGTGGGGTGCCTTCCATACGGCGTCGGTGCTGTACCGCGCGAAGCCTCCGCCCACTTGGTCGAAGATGCCGCCGAGTGCCATCTTGTCGAGGGTGAGTTCGATGTGCTTCTTCAGCTCCTCATCATTCGTCAACCAGGCATACCGCAAGAGGAAGCGGTAATTGTCCGGCATCGGGAACTTGGGCACTTTGTCCGGGCCACCGTCCACGGGGTCGAGTTGCCGCTTCCACTTTTCAACCATGGCGCGCAGCGCGTCGCGGTGTTCAACACCTTCTTCCGTAGCAGGTGCCACCAACCGCTGCGATGCTATGCCTTGGTGCAGTTGCGCCGCATGGGCCCTGACGCGCTCCGGCTCCTGCCGGAAACTGTCCGCGAGCTGCTCCAAGACTTGGATCCACTGGGCGGGCGGGAAATAGGTGCCGCCATACACGGGTCGCCCGTCAGGCAGGGTGAAACAGTTCAGCGGCCAACCACCGCGGTTGGTCATCAACTGTACGGCGGTCATGTACACTTGGTCCACATCGGGCCGTTCTTCGCGGTCCACTTTGATGCATACGAAGCGCTCGTTCATCACCTGCGCTACCGCTTCATCCTCGAAGCATTCGCGCTCCATCACATGGCACCAATGGCAGCTGCTGTACCCCACGCTCACGAGCACGAGCTTGTTCTCCGCCCGCGCCTTGGCGAAGGCCTCTTCACCCCACGGGTACCAATCCACCGGATTGTGCGCATGTTGCAGCAGGTAGGGGCTGCTTTCATGCACGAGGCGGTTGGTGTGTACGGACATGCGCGTTAGTTTCGGCACGGCGACATGGGCATCATCCGTGCCGCTAGGTCGCACGATGCGCACGGATCCATCCCATGACCCTTCAAAGGAACAGCGCTCCGCAGCGCACGCCACGCACCGTGGGCAGGGGGCATCAACAACGCACCGTGGAAGCACGACCGCGCGACCAGTCATGGCCCGGTACGCTCATGGTCTTGGGCATCTTCGTGCTGTTGGCCAGCTTCTGGTGGGCCGGCACCCGTACGTTGATCAGCTACATGGAGCTTGGGCGATGGTTCGTCTTGTTCGCGTTCGCGGGCAACTTGCTTCCATACAGAAAGGTCGGACTCGCTTTGGGTATGGAACGGTTGGAGTGGTTCCTGTTCAACTTGCTGGCCGTTGGCCCATTGGTGCTGAGTTCATTGTTGTGGTTGAACCTGGTCGTTCACGACGAAGAACACACCTCCATCACCGCGTATGCCGGTGACGTCATGGAATTGCGCAGCTATTGGATGGCGAACGACGTGCTGCCACCACAGGAGGCGGTGACATCCACCCTTGAACAGGTGATGGCAATGCCGCCGATGGGTGCGGTCGGTGGCCACTACCTAGGCACGGCGAAGGGCATTCTCGGCTACGCGGTGGTCACCACCTACGAGCGGATCCTGCCACCGATGCCTTGAGCGCTCAGTACGAGACCCGCTCCTCGAACTCGAAGGGGAACCGCTTGCGCAGCAGGCCCACTTTGCCCACCACGGTGCCTTTGGCCGCCAGCTTCACTTCATTGCCATTGAACACCCCGGATACCAATACCATCAGCAATGCTCCACCCTGCAGCTCGGCGTGCATTGGAACGGTGTACACGTTCGTGCTGTTCTTCTCTAGGATGAGCGTGGAATCCAGAATACCCTTGCCGATGAACTTGTCGTTCACGTACAGATCCACATCGGGATCGAGCACCTGGATGCGGTAGTTGTTCGGGTTGTGTACCAAGGCATCCACGCGCACGGCGATGCCTTTCGCATCCATGCGGTCAACCTTGATGTTGGTGATGTCCTTCAGCTCCACCTGCTCATAGCTGGTGCACGCCGCAAGGGATACGGAGAAGAAAAGGAAGAAGAGCGCGTCGGTCCAGTTCGGTAAGAAGCCGGATCGCCAGCGCCTACTTGCCGGTGGCCGCATAGTGGTGGAAGAAGCGGGGGATGGTCTTGATGCCTTGGAAGTAGTTGAACACACCGTACTTCTCGTTGGGGCTGTGGATGTTGTCGCTGTCCAGTCCGAAGCCGAAAAGCACCGTCTTCAATCCCAGCTCCGCCTCGAAGAGCGCCACGATCGGGATACTTCCGCCGCCGCGCGTAGGGATCGGTTTCTTGCCGAAGGTGTCTTCCATGGCCTTGCTGGCCGCGATGTAGGCCGGCGAGTCGATCGGCGTGACGGCGGCCTCGCCACCGTGGTGCGGTCTCACCACCACCGTGATACCCGGCGGAGCGATGCGCTCGAAATGGTCCTTGAACAGCTTGGTGATGGCATCGCTCTTTTGGTCCGGCACCAGGCGCATGCTCAGCTTCGCATACGCCTTGCTGGGCAGCACGGTCTTCGCGCCTTCGCCGATGTAGCCGCCCCAGATGCCGTTCACATCCAAGGTGGGGCGGATGCTGCTGCGCTCTTCACTGGTGTAGCCCTTCTCACCGCGCACATCGTTCACGTGGAGGTCCTTCTTGTAAGCTTCCAGATCGAAAGGCGCTTCGGCCAGGGCATCGCGCTCGGCCTTGCTCAATTCCTTCACGGCCTCGTAGAAGCCCGGGATGGTGATGCGCCGGTCGGCATCGTGCAGGCTGGCGATCATTTCGCACAGTGCGTTGATCGGATTGGCCACCGCACCGCCGTAAACGCCGCTGTGCAGGTCACGGTTGGGGCCGGTCACCTCCACCTCCACGTAGCTCAGTCCGCGCAGGCCGGTGTTGATGCTCGGTACGTCGTTGGCGATCATGGCGGTGTCGCTGATCAGGACCACATCGGCTTTCAGACGCTCCTTGTTCGCCTTCACGAAAACGCCGAGGTTATCACTTCCGACCTCCTCTTCGCCCTCGATCATCACCTTCACATTGCAGGGCAGGCCGCCGTTCTTCATCATCACCTCCACGGCTTTGATGTGCATGTAGAACTGGCCTTTGTCGTCGGCGCTTCCACGGGCATAGACCATGCCTTCCTTGATCACCGGATCGAACGGGCCGCTATGCCAAAGATCCAGAGGGTCAGGCGGTTGTACGTCGTAGTGGCCGTAGATCAGCACGGTGGGTTTCGAAGGATCCACGATCTTTTCCCCATACACGATGGGGTGCCCTGCCGTGGGGCAGACTTCCACTTTTTCCAAGCCCGCCTCGAGCATGCGCTGCTTCACGGCGTCGGCGCAACGGGCCACGTCGGCCTTGTACTTCGGGTCGGCACTGACGCTCGGAATGCGCAGAAGGTCAAGCAGTTCGTTCAGGAAACGCTCTTCGTTGGCCTTGATGTAGGAGTCTAGGGCTTGCACGCGTGCGGGTGGGTTTAGGTCGGAGGCCAAAGATAGCCGACCTATCGGGCTGGTCCTGCGCGGCCAAGGACGGGCAACCATTTTGTGGGCGAACGGGTCTAGGGTATGGACGAACACTTTACTTTCATGGCCTTATCTCCTGTCGGCATGCCTTTCCGAGGTCTTCTCTTCAGCCTCCTCGCTCTTGTCTCCACCGCGGGTCGCAGCCAGTTGGTGGTGGATGGGACCATGACCCCCGACCAGCTCGTGCAGAACGTGTTGTTGGGTGGTGGTGTGTCCATTAGCAACATCACGTTCAATGGTGTGCCGTTGGCTGCGGTGAATGAACAGCTCGGCAGTTTCACGGCCCCTGCTGGTTCCAACCTTGGACTTGACGCCGGTTTGATCATGAGCACCGGCCAAGTGCAAAGTGATCCGGATAATTTTGAATACGGGGCCGACGGAGACGTCACCGATTTCGCCTCCAGCCTGATCGGAGGGTCTGGAGATGCGGACTTGGAGGATCTTTCAGGTCAAGAGATCAACGATGCGGCCATTTTGGAGTTCGACTTCGTACCTACCGGTGATTCGCTTCAGTTCCGGTACGTTTTCGGTTCAGAGGAGTACCCTAGCTTCACTTGCTCGAACTACAACGACGCGTTCGGCTTCTTTTTAAGTGGTCCTGGTATAGCCGGGCCGTTCTCCAATGGAGCGATCAACATCGCGTTGGTTCCTGGCACCTCCATCCCGGTTTCCATCAATACGCTTAATAGCGGCGAGGCTTCAAACCCGGGTGATGAGCCGGATTGTGCGGCAGCTGATCCGAACTGGCAATCGAACAGTGTCTATTACGTGGATAATGCTGCACAGTCAGGCACGATCGTTACATACGACGGTTTTACGACCGTCTTGACGGCCTTCGCTTTGGTACAATGTGGTCAACTCTACCATATCAAACTCGCCATCGGCGACGGCTTCGATGAGTCGTACGATTCAGGCGTATTCCTCGAAGCCGGCAGCTTCACCAGCACCGGTCAGGTGATCCCCACCCTTACTCCAGGTCCAGGTATCGTTGGCAACACCATCAACGAAGGGTGTGCGCCCGTGGAATTGACGTTCATTCGGCAAGGGGATGTGACCCTGGCGGAGAGCGTACAGATGGTGATCAGTGGCACCGCCACACCGGACGTGGATTATTCCCCTGCATTGCCCACGCAGCTCGATTTCGCCGCGGAGGACAGCACCATCACCTTCGTGTTGGATGTGCCCTTGGATGATGATGGCCCCGAAGAGATCGTGATCACCATCACCCAACTGGTGGCCTGTGCCAATGCGAATGTGGAGACCGAGTTCGTCCTCGACATCATCAGTCCGGAACCGCTCAATGCAGAAGGTTCCGATATCGACGCCCTTTGTGGTGATGTCAACGTTTTGGCGCCGATCATCACGGGTGGGGTGGGCGAGTACCAGTTCCTGTGGAGCACAGGGGAGACCACACCGTCCATCACCGTTTCGCCGGAGGTCACCACGGCCTATGATTTCACCGTAACGGATGGCTGCAGCGTGGAACCCTTCTATGGCACCCTCATGGTGAACCTGCCGGTCTATGATCCGCTCCAGGTCGAGGTTTCGCCCGCAACACAGGTGCCTTGTTTGGAGAGCGATCAGATCGCTGTGGTCTCTACCACCGGCGGTAATGGCACCTATACCTATGCGTGGACCGCTCTTGGTTCCGCGGCGGGCGTTACCCCGACCATCAACGTGCCGTCCCCAAGCGCTCCATTATGGTATCAGGTGGTGGTCACCGAGGGTTGCGGTGATTCGGTACAGGATAGTGTGCTGGTATCGATGGCACCGCTAGACCCCATCGTGATCACCACGACCGGTGACGTCACGGTACAGTGTCCGGGTGATACGGTGATCGTAGGCATCGCCTCCATCACCGGCGGCAACGGCGTATACACCTATGAGTGGACCAACCAACAGGGCGAGGTGATCGGGCTGGACGATGCGATCGAAGTGGGTGTGCCGACCGACATGCTGTACACCATCGAAGCCGATGACCAGTGCGGGACCGAGGGTTCCACGCAGGTGTGGACACGCTTGCCGGTCTATGACCCCTTCCAGATCTCGGTCACGCCTGACCACTTGATCTGCTTGGGCGACAGTACGGTGGTGGAGGTGAGCGTGAGCGGTGGCTCCGGGCAGTTCTTCATCAATTGGGTGGATCAGGAGAAGACGGATCCCGTTGTGGCTGTGAAGCCGGAGGAGGAGACCACGTACGTGGTGGTGGTCACCGATCAATGTGGCGAGGAACTCTGGAAGGACGTCACCGTGGCCGTGGAGGATGTGTACCTGCTGATCACCACCGAGAACCTCGGCCAGGATGATTGGCATTTGCGTGCCGCCACCTTACCCCAGGCCCTCACGCATGTATGGGATATGGGGGATGGCACCCGCTACCGCGAGGAGCATGTGTATCACAGCTACGTGGACTTGGAAGAACACTGGGTGAACCTGCGCGTGACCACCCCGAACGGCTGCATGGCCATGGATTCCGTGTTGTTGAAACCACCCGCGCACGTGTACTTCCCCAACGCATTCTCACCGGATGGGGATGGCACCAATGACGAGTTCGGCCCAGTGGGACACTACATCGACGAATTCGAGATGACGGTGTTCGATCGTTGGGGGACCGAGGTGTTCAGCACGAATTCGATGGACGATCTTTGGACCGGAACGATAAACGGCGGTAGCATCGCCAACACTGGAGTGTATGTGTACAAGTACCGAGTGGCCGGACTGTACATGCCCTCGATGGAAGGGATCGGCCATGTCACGCTGTTGAAAGGAACACAGGATTAGAACGCATGAAGCAACGAATGATCCGCACGGCCTTGGGCGCACTGGTTTGCGCAGTCGGTCTACAAGCCCAAGCCCAGCTTGTGGTGAATAGTACGCTCACCCCCGCACAGTTGGTGCAGGATGTGCTGCTGGGCAGTGGCATCACGGTGAGCAACATATCGTACAACGGAGTGTTGGATCCAGCAACCGCTCAACCGGGTAGCGCTTCTTTCACGCAGACCGGGAACCTGGGTATCGGCCTGGGTGTGCTGCTGTCCACCGGTGAGCCAGCCTCGACGATAGGTCCGGAAGACAACTTCTCTTCGGACGATATCGGGAACAACGGCAATGACCCGGATCTGGAAGCGATCATGGGTGGTAACCTCACCAACTACAGCATCCTCGAATTCGACTTCGTGCCTGTGGGTGATTCGATCAAATTCAATTACGTGTTCGGCTCGGAGGAGTATCCCTCGTTCGTTTGCTCGTTCAACGATGCGTTCGGTTTCTTCCTGAGCGGGCCTGGCATCGCTGGCCCTTACACCAACGGCGCGATCAACATCGCTGTGCTGCCCGATGGTACCACCCCGGTCACCATCGCCAATGTGAACAGCGGCCAGGGCAACAACCCGGATGATCCTACATGCCCTGCGGTGAACCCTGAGTATTACGTGAATAACACCGATGGCCAGACGATCGCATTCGGTGGTAT
This sequence comes from Flavobacteriales bacterium, assembly GCA_016787995.1. Taxonomy (GTDB): domain Bacteria; phylum Bacteroidota; class Bacteroidia; order Flavobacteriales_F; family PHOS-HE28; genus PHOS-HE28. The sequence goes on from JAEUTB010000180.1 coordinate 27,204, forward strand.
GACCGTGGTGCTTACGGCCAAGTCCGCGGTGCAATGCGGTCAGACCTATCACATCAAATTGGCGGTGGCCGATGCCGGAGGATCGTTCGGCGACACTGATACGGCTTATGACTCCGGGGTGTTCCTGGAAGGTGGCAGTTTCACCAGCGCACCATTCGTTCCCACCCTGACCCCCGGTCCGGGTATCGTGGGCAATACGATCTATGAGAGCTGCTTTGGCATGGAGCTGAGCTTCCTTCGTCTTGGAGAGCTTTCGAATGCAGATACCTTCATCGTGTCGTACAGCGGCTCGTTCACCAACGGAGTGGATATCGTACCGGCCCTGCCCACGGAAGTCATCTTCACGGCCGGTCAAGGCTTGTACCCGATCTCCTTCACCGCCCCCATAGATGCGGATGTGGCCGAAACGCTCGTGATCACGGTCTCCAGCTTTTCCGAGTGTACCAACAGTACGATCGAGAACGAGTTCACCTTCAACCTTAACGAGGCCCCGGTGCTCAGCGCGGTCGGCACACCGTTCAGTGTGAACTGCGGCGATGCGGTGGACATCACACCGGAGGTCGCTGGAGGTTATGGAGCCTACACGTTCGATTGGGGTGCGCTCGGTACCGATGCCACCATCAGCGTGGCCCCCCTGTCAGACACGAGCTATCCCGTCACCGTCAACGACAATTGCGGCCTTTCCACCACGGTGGATGTGCCCGTCACCGTCGTTCCAGCACCGAACCCGTTCAGTGCCTCGTTCGCACAGGGCCCAACGGTCAGCGGAACTTCCGTTCAGGAAAGCTGCTACGATGTCACCATCATCTTTGAACGTTCCGGAGGAACGGCGTTCGCCGATACCCTCTACCTCAACATCAATGGTCAGGCAGAGATCGGTGTGGATTTCAGTGCGCTGCCGGACCAGATCATCTTCCCGGAGGGTGAAAGCACCGTCAGCTACAACGTGGTCTTCTTCCAGGATGATGATGCCGCCGAAAGCTTGATCCTGAGCTTGGGTGATGTCTCCATCTGTAATGGCGGTTTCAGCATCGTCGATGCGACCTTCCTGGTCACGCAGGCACCTGCGCTGGTAACCGTAGGCACGTCGCCTTCCATTCCTTGCGGCGGAAGCGCAACGCTGAACGGGGTGGCGAGCGGCGGGTACGCTCCGTACACGTTCTCGTGGCCCGGCGGCACCACCGGTACCTCATTGGTGGTGAGCCCGACCACGGCCACTACCTACGTGGTGGAGGTGACCGATGACTGCGACAACACCGCCGAAGCGACCTTCAATGTGGACCTGCTGCCACCGCCTCCCATCAACTTGTCCATACAAGGTCCGAACACGCTCACGGAGGCTTGCACTCCCACCAACCTCAACCTCATCCGTCCCGTTGGTGTGCAAGGTGATCTGGTGGTGAACATGTCCTACTCCGGTTCGGCCAGCAACGGCAGCGACTTCGATCAACCCCTGCAGCGGACCATAACGGCGGACCTCTTCAACATCATCATACCGTTCGAGGCCCTGGAAGACAATGTGGCTGACGACGATGAGGATGTCACCATCACCGCCAGCTTCACCGATGCGTGCGGTCGTACGGTCACTTCATCGGTCAGCCTCTCTATACTGGATGCACCACCGATCATCGTGACCACGGAGAACTACACGGTGCCTTGTGCCGAGGACAGCCTGGCCATCACGGCCTTCGCCAGCGGTGGTTTCGGTGGTCTTGATCTGGAATGGAACACCGGCGCCGTGGGCAACGTGGCGTATGCCAACAGACTCGTTGGAGCTACCTATGTGGTCACGGCCACGGACGATTGTGGACGCACGGCCACTTCGAGTTCCATCGTCGCCATCGATTGTGACATCGTCGTGCCCAACGTGTTCACCCCGAACGGCGATGGCCAGAACGACCGTTTCGAGATCGAAGGGATCCTGAGCACCACCAACACGGTGAAGGTCTTCAACCGCTGGGGGCAGGTGGTGTTCGAAGCGAACAACTACCGCAACAATTGGGGAGCGGCGGATATCCCGGCCGGCACCTATTTCTACGAGGTCATCGTGGACCGTCGAGATGAGCCTTACACGGGCCATCTGACGATCCTGCGGAATTGAAACTAGCGGACCACAAGCGAAGAGCCCGTCATCTCGGCGGGCTTTTCCATGTCCATCAGATCCAGGATCGTGGGGGCCACATCGGCGAGGATGCCATTGCGGAGGGCGAGAGGGCGATCATCCACCACGATCACGGGAACAGGGTTGGTGCTGTGTGCTGTATTGGGTGAACCGTCGGGGTTCAGCGCCTTATCCGCATTGCCATGGTCGGCGATGATCACGAAGGAGTAGCCGTTGGCCCGCCCTGCCTCCACCACTTTGCGTACGCAGCGGTCCGTGGTCTCCACCGCCTTCACGATGGCCTCGAACACCCCGGTATGGCCCACCATGTCGGGGTTCGCGAAGTTGAGGGCCACGAAGTCGACCTCACCTTTCCGAAGTTCCGCGCAAATAGCATCGGCGATCCCTTGCGCGCTCATCTCGGGCTGCATATCATAGGTGGCCACTTTCGGCGAGGGGATCATGATCCGCGATTCACCTTCGAATGGCGCTTCACGCCCACCGCTGAAGAAGAAACTCACGTGTGGGTATTTCTCCGTCTCTGCGATGCGGATCTGCCGCTTCCCGGCTTGGGCCACCACTTCACCGATCGTCATCCGCAGATCATCCTTGCGGAAGAGCACCTGCACATCGCGGTAGGTGCTGTCGTATTCGGTCATCGTAACGTAGTGCAAGGGGATCGGGCTCATCCGGTGCTCCGGGAACGCTTGCTGCGTAAGGGCCTGCGTGATCTCCCGACAGCGATCCGTGCGGAAGTTGAAGCAGATCACCACGTCATGCGCGCGGATGGTAGCCAAGGGAGCCCCTTGCGCATCCACCACCACATGTGGCTCGATGAATTCGTCCGTCTTGCCAGCCGCATAGCTGCTTTGGAAGGCATCCAACGCATCGGTCACGGGAATACCGCGGCCATGCACCAGGTTCTCGTACGCCTTGGCCACGCGCTCCCAGCGTTTATCCCGGTCCATGGCGAAGTAACGTCCGGTGACACTGGCGATACGTGCACCGGTGCCTTCGATCCCGTGCAGGAACTGCTCCGCGTAGCCCAGTCCGCTACGGGGGTCCGCATCGCGACCATCGGTGAATGCATGCACGAACGATTCCGTGATACCAGCGCGGTGGGCCATGTGGCAAAGCGCTTCGGCATGCACGCGCATGGCATGCACACCACCATCGGAGAGCAACCCCATGAGGTGTAAACGACGGCCGGGTATGCGCGCTTCTGCGAAGGCCTGCTGCAATACCGGGTCGCGTTCCAAGCTGCCATCGGCGATCGCGTTGTTCACGCGCATCAGGTCCTGGAATACCACACGGCCCGCACCGATGTTGAGGTGGCCCACTTCGCTGTTGCCCATTTGGCCCGGCGGAAGGCCAACATGCACGCCATCGGTGAGCAGCGTGGCGTGTGGCGCGGTGCGGTCGAGCGAATCTATGAACGGTGTGTCGGCGGCGGCTACGGCGTCCGTGCGATCACCGGCACCGATGCCCCAGCCATCCATGATAATGAGTACGACCTTGTGTGGCTGCTTCATCAGCGATCGGGGAACGAGGCTGCGAAGATAGCCCCGGTCGGTGCGGCGTGTCGGACCTCGATGGCTCCACCGAGCCGCTGTACGAGCCGCTGCACGATGTAGAGCCCCAAGCCCGTCCCTTTCGCTTGACGCGTCTCTTCGTTGCCGCCCCGGTAGAATCGCTCGAAGATGCGCGCATGTTCCTCGGTGGGTATGCCCGGGCCTTCATCGGTCACCGTGAGGCGCCAACCTTCGCGGCCTTTCATCACATCGATCGTGATCCTTGTTCCGACCGGCGCATATTTGGAAGCGTTCTCGAGGAGGTTGTCGGCGATGCTCCTTAGCGCCTGTGCATCGCTCAGTACCACGAACCGTTCGGGGCCGTGCAGATCCACCTTGTGGTTGGGGGCGATCTGCACACGGGCGCGTTCCAGCACATCGCGCATCAACGCCATCACGTCCACTTCCTTGAGGTCGAGGGAGAGCACACCATCTTCAGCACTGGTGGCGATCAGCACCTTGTCGGCCAGGGCGTTCAAGCGATCGGCCTCGGTGAGCGCCTGGTGGTGCAGTCCGTCGCGTTGTTCCTGTGAAAGGCCCGTGCGGCGAAGGGTCTGCAACTGCAATTTGATGGCGGCGATGGGCGTGCGCAGTTCGTGGGTCACGGCCATCAGGAAGTTCCGCTGCGTTCGCGCCGCGGCCAGGTCACGGCGGAGGGCGCGGAAGGTGAGGAAGAGCATGCCGAGGAGCAACGCGAGGAAAACGGTGCCTTCGCCGACCACCATCCGGATCGCCCGCGAATCATCCAGCGGATGGTCGGTGGTGCCGCCCAGCGTCTTCACCTGCATGGCCAAGCCGGCCAATTCCGTCTCCTTGCGCACCAGCAGCACGGCCCACCAGAGGAATTGCAGCAGCACATAGAGGGTGAGCGCACCGAAGAGCAGGAAGGTGCGGCGTGAGGAACGGTTCATGGCGGTACACAAAGGTAGGAGGGCGCTTTCGCCAGCGTTCTTATCTTGCTCGCTCGCATGGACCCGCAGGCCGCACGAGCATACATCCTCCGCAAATTGCGCGAAGAACTCCCGGAGGCGCGTACCTACCATTGCCTGGAGCATACGTTGGACGTGTACGCCAGTGCGGTGGACATCGCCGAACAGGAAGGGGTTTCAGGCGAAGGGCTGACCTTGTTGAAGGTGGCGGCGCTCTACCACGATTCCGGTTTTGCGGTTCAGGATCTGGAGCATGAGAAGGCCAGTTGCGCAATCGTGCGCGAGAAGCTGCCCGAGTTCGGTTTTTCCGAGGAACAGGTGGAGCTGATCTGCGACATGATCATGGCTACACGGATCCCACAAGCCCCGCGGAACAAGCTGGCACGCATCCTCTGCGATGCCGACCTGGACTACCTCGGACGCGGCGATTTCGAGCGCATCGGCAGCACGCTTTTCGCCGAGATGAAACATTACGGCGTGTTGAAGACCGAACGCGATTGGAACGAGTTGCAGGTGCGTTTCCTGGAGCGCCACAAGTATTTCACCTCCACCAACAAGCGGCTGCGCGAGCCTGTGAAGCAGGCCCACCTGGCCGTGGTGAAGGAATGGCTGGAGCGGAATCCGTGACCGCTGGGAGATGATCGAAGAACAAAGGGGCCGCCTCGGATGAGACAGCCCCTTTTTCGTGGTGCCTCCCAGAATCGAACTGGGGACACATGGATTTTCAATCCATTGCTCTACCAGCTGAGCTAAGGCACCGAACTTTGTCCACCCCGCTGGTACGGTGATCGGCGAACAGG
>JAEUTB010000075.1 GCA_016787995.1 Flavobacteriales bacterium
GCTGACCCATTCGCCCTCAAGAGCCCTTACGCGCGGCCGGTGACCGTTCCCAACACCGACCTTTGCACCCCGTATGTCGCTGACGACCGCCCATAGCCTTTGGCTTGCGCCACTCTGCCTGCTCTTGGGCATCGGCTTGGCATGGTGGCTCTATCGCCGCGCGGCAGGTCAGGAAGGCTTCTCTCGCAACCTGTCGTTGATACTCGCGGTATGCAGGGCGTTGGCCGTGGCGTTGATCGCATTCTTCCTGCTCGAGCCCATGGTGCGCATCCTCATCCGTGAGGTGCGCAAACCCGTGGTGGTCGTGCTGCACGATGGTTCCTCCTCCCTGCGCGACGCTGGTGATACTGCGGCGTTCCTAACCGCCTATCCCCGTGAATTGGAAAGCCTCCAAGAACGATTGGGCGAGCGGTTCGATGTGCGCAGCTTCACCTATGGCGAGCGTGTGGAAGAAGGGATCTCCTTTGCCCAGACGGGTGCCCTTACCGATGTGGACGAAGCCCTGCGCGAGGTCCATGATCGCTTCAACGGCCCGGACCTTGGTGCCGTCATCATCGATGGGGACGGTATCTACAACCGTGGTCGTGATCCCCGCGGCTCGGCGGACAAGCTGGGCACACCCGTATTCGCCATCGCTTTGGGCGATACGACCGTGCGACCCGATCTCGTACTGCGCGGTGTGGATCATAACCGGATCGGCTACCTCGGCAACGAACTCCCGCTGCTCGTGAAGGTGGAGGGGCGCCGCATGGCAGGCACAACAACGCGCGTCGCCGTGCAGCAGGGCGGCAAGGAGGTGGTCGGCAAAGACCTCGTGTTGAGCGGTCGCGCGGCCTTCGTGGAACTTCCTTTCACGGTGAAACCCGAACGCGCCGGCATGCAGCGCTACTCCATCGTGGTGCGCCCCGTACAGGGGGAGGCCACCGAGGTGAACAACCGCATGGACATCCTCATCGATGTGTTGGATGATCGACAGAAGGTGCTCCTTCTCGCCGCTGCCCCACATCCGGACCTTGGCGCGTTGCGGTTGGCCTTGGGTGGGCTTGACGGCTATGGTACCGAACTGGCCTACGCGGTGGACTTCGCGGGTGATGTGTCCACCTACGACTTGGTGGTTCTGCATGGGTTGCCTTCGTCCCGGTTCGCTATTCAACCCATCCTCCAGAAGGCCGATGCAGCTGGTGTGCCCATCTGCTACATCCTCACACAAGGCACCGACTTCAACTCCTTCAACGCCCGTGCTGCTGGTGTGCAGGTGGCTGCGGCGCGTGGTTCTGCCACGGATGCGCAGGCCAACCTCAACAAGGATTTCAGCTTCTTCACGCTCGACCCCGACCAGGGGCGTGCGATCGAGCGCTTCCCACCCTTGCAAGTCCCCTTTGGCCAATTCGAATTGGGGCGTTCCGCGTCGGCTCTGGCCACCCAGCGCATCGGTATGGTGAACACGCCGTACCCGTTGGTCGCATTGTCGCAACAGCAGGATCGCAGGACCGCTGTCATCACGGGTGAAGGGCTCTGGCGCTGGCGCATCAACGACCTGCAACAGAACGGCGACCATGCGCGCTTCGACCGGCTCGTGCACAAGCTGGTGCAATTCCTCGCGCTCAAGGTGAATAAGGAGCGCTTCCGCGTGGAACATGCACCCCGGTTCTCAGAGAACGAACGCGTGCTCTTCACCGCCGAGTTGTACAACGCCACCTTCGAACCGGTGAACGAGGCGGAAGTCACACTTGCGTTGAAGGACGAAGCTGGCCGTGACTATCTGCACACCTTCAGCCCGAGTGGAACGAGTTACAGGGCCGATCTGGGTAAACTTCCGGCCGGCATGTACACCTGGACGGCCCGCACCACGTTGGACGGCAAAGCCTATTCGGCCAACGGCGAGATCCACGTGGAGGCCTTGCTCGCCGAGAAGCTTTCCACCGTTGCGGATCATGGTTTGTGGAATGATCTTGCCGCACGCACCAACGGCATCGTGGTGGATCCAGGGGGCACGGAAGCCATCGCACAGGCCTTGGAAGCCCGCACCGATCTTGTCGCCCGGTCCTACGCCCACCCCAGCTTCAGTGACCTTATCGGGCTCCGTTGGTTGTTCTTCGTGATCCTGGGGCTGCTTACCTGCGAGTGGGTGCTCCGCCGCCGGAATGGCGCCTATTGATCCTTTCCGCATGGGTGTCGCGGCCAAACCCTGGTTCATCCGAAAGAGGACGTGGCTCATCGCTGCGATCCTTCTTCTCGCTTCGGCGTTGCTCTTTCGCGAGCGGCTGCTACATGCTGTGGGTATGTTCTTGATCAACGAGGATGTCGTTGAACATGCGGATGTGATCTACGTGCTTGGTGGTGCGCCGTTCGACCGCGGTTCCTATGCAGCCGGGATGCTCGCAGCGGGCGTGGCCCCGATAGCCTATACCACCGGGTCGAACTTCTCATCGATACTCAAAGCGGAAGGCCGTGAAGTGTCAGAGGCGGAACTTTCGCGGATGGCCGCCATTCGCGCAGGTGCTTCGCCGCAACGCATCCTACCATTCGCCTATGGTACGAGCACGTTCGAAGAGGCCCAAGGTGTGCTCTTTCACGCCCAGCGTTTGCAGGTGGACACCGTCGTGGTCCTCACCACCGATCTCCACACACGAAGGGTGGGGAAGGTGTTCCGGAAGCGATTCGAGGGAAGCGGCATCCACGTGCTGGTGGCCCGTGCGCCCAGTTCGGATTACGATGCGGACCGGTGGTGGGCCAGTGAACAAGGCCTGCTGATGGTGAACAACGAGTACGTGAAGACCCTGTTCTACGCCCTCAAGTATTGATCTACCGGGTGATGATCATCCGCTGCGTGCTCGCTCCGGAGCTGCCTTCGACGACCACGAAGTAGGCCCCAGCGGGAACGCGAAGGTCGATCCGATGGATCGCCTGCCCATTGGTCGATGTCTCGATCACCGCGCGTCCCAAAGCATCCAGGACACGTAAACGGTCGGGTTTATCACCGGCTTCGAGTATCACGGTGAATGCGCCATCGTTCGGATTGGGATGTATCCTGAACGTGGCAGGGATGACCTCGGGCACTGACACTGCTTCCAGACAGAATTCGTTGACGTTCTCCGTGGTGTATTGACCATCACTTTCACCGTAGACCGTGCCGAACGCATCGCGGATCACGTAGTTGCCTTCGCCATCGTTGCAGCACAACCCATTGCCGAACTCATCCAGTATGGTGAAGGTGTAGCAATCGTTCGTCAAACAGAACGCCACGCTGTCCACCTCGCCCTCATCGTCATCTTCGTAAGGACCACCAGCATACAACGTGGTGCCCGCCTGGGTGGCCAGTTCCCATGTTACGTCAGAACCATAAGCGTCCAAGGTGAGGATCAGGTTGATGGCCGCTGCTGGGAAACTCGCTGTGAAGTCGTAGGTCCACGCGTCGTTCTCCGGCACTTGATCCACCGTATTGTTCGGCAGGGTGGAAGTGATGAGTAGCGCGTTGGCCCCGGAAACTGCAGGTATCGCTGCTAACGCGATGTTCGCCGTTTGGCCGGTCACCAGGGAACCGCTCCAAGCTTGCGTGTACACCGCACCGCCATTGATGCTGTACTCGATCACGACCGAAGTGAGGTCATTCAAGCCGTTGTTCTTCAGGGTGATCCGTGGTGCGATGCTATCCACGTCGCAGAGCAACTCCGGGATGTTCGTGATGGACGTGACCGCCGCATCCTCGAAGATCGGTACCACCACGTCGTCGTTGTCCACACCTTCCACCGTGGTGCCGCAATCACCCAGCCACTCCTGCATCAGGGGGAAGGCCAGGTCGAAACGGCCGTACGCGGCAACGGCCACTTCGGTATCGCAATCACCCAAGCCCCCCGAGAGCTGACCGACCAGGAGCTTGTTCTCATTCCATAAGCCGCTGCCACTTGAGCCTTCCTCCACGATCCCATCGGTCCAGTCCTCGATCTGCCACACTTGGCGTTCTTCCGCGCCCACTACTTGCACGTCGGCTTCGACCGGATCGAATGATCGGGAGATCTTCTTGATGTCACCACTCGGATGGTGGATGCCCACCACTTCCTGGGCGGGCGTTCCGCTCGCATCCCAACCGCTGTAATACACGTTGTATTCAGCAGGGGGTACCTCGTTCAAGCGGAGGAAGGTGAAGTCCGTTGCTACATCCGTGGCCAGCTGATCCGCCCCCGAGATGCTCATCGCCTGTGAGGCGTTCTCGGTGGGGTCGCACGTTGGGCTATCCCAGTTGAAGATGAAGATCCAGTCTTCCACGGGGCTCACCAAGCAATGGTTGGCTGTGAGGAAATAGGGAGTACCATCGTTCAGGCAATTGTTCAGCAGGGCACCGGAGCAATACCCCGCACCGGTGTTGATGAGTGCTACGGACCGGATCTGGTCCCTCCAGTCGTCACCTTCAGGACAGATCACATTGATGTTGCAGGGCAAAGACTCCCCGAAGTCGCGCGCGAGTCCGGTTCTCCGGTAGGCTGGATACACCGTGCTGATGTGAAGATCGACCAAAGGCTGTGAGCCCATCGGCTCCACATATTCGATCGTGATGCGCTCACCAGGGTGTTGGTCCACGGCAAGCCGGGTGCGGCCATTCGCCGGTTGATGGAAAGCTCCACGCTGTTCACCGGCCTCGTTGTATACGAAGAGGCCAGCCCCAGGAGCGAGCACGAAATGGTCGAACACCAAGCCGATGCTGAGCGCATTCCTACATTCCACGGAAAGGCGCCATACCCGATCCCCGTTCGGTGCCTCCGCCCAAACTCCTTGCTGCAGTCCGAGATCGGTGGAATAGGTGGCGGCGAACCGGTAGGGTGCGGGAACAGCGTTCGCCGACCGTTCTTCATCCTCTTGAACAAGCACGTCCACCTCCAATGGAGCTAGTGCCACCACAGGGGCTGCGGGAAGTTCGCTCGCGTGTGGTCCAAGGCCGTGAGCTCTGCCGCCCTTTTGCACTTGCGCTGAACACCATGTACTTGCGAACAGGAAAAAGCTTGCTGCTACGAAGCGTTGCATCGGTATAGGCTCGTTTTCGACCGGGAAGATAGCCCCTTAGCCGTTCTCCACATCGCTAGAACGCGGCCCAAAAAAGGAACCCCTGCTTGGGGCAGGGGTTCCGGTATGCCGTGTTCTTTCGGTCACTCGTCGTCGTTGCCGATGTTGAAGCCGAGCGTGAGTCCATAACTCATGTACTTGGAGTCGATCTCGCTCAGCACCGGGTTGTCCGTGAAGGCACGGCTCAATCCGAAGCTCGCCGTCGGGGAGAGGGTGAAGAGGCCCATGTCGAATCCCAAACCGGCATCCACGTTCCAGGAACCGCTGTTGAAGTCGCCTTTGTTCCAGCCCAGGTTGCCGTCGCGGTCGTCCACGCTCATGAGCACATCGTAGCTGGGGCCGAGCATCACACGGATGTCGAACTGGTAGGTGTCCAGGACGCGATAGCCAAGCAACGCGCGCAGCTTCAGGTTGGTCCTCACCAGATCATCTTCGATCTGTACGGAACCGACGGCACCGCTGGGAATGTTGTTGCTGTAGCTTACCGCGGTAACGCTCCGCCCCAGGAAAGCGCCGGGCTGGATGAAGAGCTTATCCCCGAAGCGGGCGTCCAAGCCCACTTGCCAGCCGATCTCCGCCTTGTAATTGAAGCCATCCGGTGCCTGTGTGAGGCTTTGGAAGGTGAGGCCGGCCTGCGGGTTGATCTGCACTTGGGCAGTGGCGGCTATCGAGCTCACCAAGGTGAGCGTGATCAGTGTCTTTTTCATGGTCGTTCAGACTTGCCACCGGGGTATCCCAACGGCGTGCCAAAGATCGCCACCTTTTTCCCAACAGGTGAAGATCAGGCGCTTATCCGACCTCTTCGTCCACCATCTTCGCAGTATGAAGGTGGCCGTGATCGGTGGAGGTGCAGCGGGGTTCTTCGCCGCATTGAGCATAGCGGAGCACCATCCCGGCGCCACTGTGGTGCTGTATGAGAAGAGCGACAAGGTCCTCAGCAAGGTCCGTATCAGCGGAGGTGGTCGGTGCAATGTGACCCACGACGAGCGCGAGCCCCGGAAGCTGGCTAAACACTATCCGCGCGGTGGTGCATTCCTCCGAAAGGCCTTCAAGCACTTCAATGTCGTGGATACCATCGCTTGGTTCGATCGTCACGGTGTTGCCTTGAAAGTGGAAGGCGATGGCCGCATGTTCCCCACCACGGACGATTCGGGAACGATCGCCCAGGCCTTGCTACGCACCGCTATCGATCGCGGGATCCGGGTCGAGTTGCGCTCGCCGGTGAGCAGTGTTCAGCCTGCGGACGGAGGGTACTTGCTTTCCATTCACGGGAAAGAAGTTCGTGCCGATAAGGTCATCATCACCGCCGGGGGGCACTCCAAACCAGAGGCCTACCAATGGCTTGCCGCGTTGGGACATCGTATCGAACCTCCAGTGCCTTCGCTGTTCACCTTCAACATGCCCGCAGAACCCATTCGCGAACTCATGGGCGTGGTGGTGCAAGCACGAGTACGTATTACGGGTGAAGACCTTGAAAGCACCGGCCCCGTGCTGATCACCCATTGGGGCCTCAGCGGTCCGGCCGTTCTTCGTCTTAGTGCCTGGGGGGCGCGTATCCTGCACGGCAAGGACTACCGCTTTACCATTCAAGTGAACTGGTTGCAAGGACGAAGCGAGGATGACCTGCGAGCGACGTTCGCGGCGGAGGCCGATCCAATGAACCGCAAGCTGGCCGCGAATGCCGACCCCTTCAAACTGCCGAAGCGGTTCTGGGAGTTCCAATTGCGCAAGGCGGGCATCGACCCGGAACAGGTGTGGGGAAGCGTAGCCAAGAAGGAACGCAATCGATTGATCGACCTGCTCACCAACGATCGGCTCGAGGTGCAAGGGAAGACCACCTTCAAAGAGGAGTTCGTGACCGCCGGTGGGGTTGCCTTGTCCGAGGTGGATCCGGATACCCTACAGAGCATCCGGTGCCCTGGGATCTACTTCGCCGGAGAGGTCCTCGATATCGATGGCATCACCGGAGGCTTCAACTTCCAAGCCGCCTGGACCACGGGTTTCATCGCCGGTCAGCTCCGAAGCTGATCAGCGCACGATGCGCACCACCGACCGGCCATCGCCTTCCAAGACCACGAAGTAAACGCCGCTTTCGGCGGGTAACTCGGTGCTCCCCGTAGCACCCGTTACGGTGGTGGTACTGACGAGCGAGCCAGTGAGCGTGTGGATCCGCAGCTGAGTTGGGGAAAGGTTCGTGTACCGATCGTAATTCAACCGGTCGCCATCCCACCAGATCCGTGCGCTTTCCTGGCCAGTTTCTGGAACACTGGCGAATGGTCCCCAGATCCGTTGCACCCATTCCGGGTGATCGATGTACGGGTTCCGGTTGTTCTGAAGGCTGGTGTAAATGGTGTTGTTCCGTGCGATCTCCTTGGCGCTCACAGGATCGGTGAGGTGCCATTCCAACATCAGGTTCTCCACCCAGGGCAGGAATGCACCACCGCTGAGCACCGGCGCCGAGGTCCAGTTCACGGCTTCATCCTTGTACCGGGTAAGCATGTAGAAATAACCGCGTGCCAGGTCGCCTTTGTAGGCGTCTATGGGTTCGAACACCAGGCCACTGCAACCCGGATAGTCGCACTGTCCCAAACGGCCGCCATTGTCCGCTTGGAAAGTGATGCCACCGCCCACGACGCCATAGGGCCAATTCGCGCGTTTCTGGTTCACCCAAGCGTCGGTGGGGTACATATGGAACAGGTCCGTGTCCGGCCCCGGCACGCCATCGAACCAACTCTGCGGAAAGGTGTGTTCGCGGTTGAAACAATCCCCCTCGCTATCGTAGTTGCCGCACTGGTCGGCGATGAAGTCGTATTGGTACGGCGGTGTACCATCGGGTACATCGGAGTAGATGTCCCACACCTTGTTGTTCGGCTTCCGATCGGTGACGCCGAATGCGCTCCAAAGGGCACTGTTCGCAAGCACGGTATGGCCATCGATGATGTCGTGCAAGGCCTGCCGGAGCGGTTCGCCGGTCAACCCCTCTGCACTCGCATAATATCCAGCCGGTGGCTGGGCGTAGGAGAGTAGAGGAAGAAGGGCTAAGACCGGCAGGATTGGCACACGCATGGCTCAAAGGTATCGCAGTCGCGCGGAGCGGCTCGGCTAGGAACGGAAAAGGGGACCGTGCGGTCCCCTTTTCATGCGGATCATAGGATCCCTTATTTCACTTTGTTCACGATGGCCGTGAAGGCTGCGGCATCCGTGTAGGCGATCTCGGCAAGGGCCTTGCGGTCCAGCTCGATGTTCGCCTTCTTCAGCTGGCTCATCAGCACGCTGTAGCTCACGCCGTTCAGGCGGGCTGCTGCGTTGATACGCTGGATCCACAGACCGCGGAATTCGCGCTTCTTCAGCTTGCGGCCCACATAGGCGTGCTGAAGGCCTTTCTCCACCGTGTTCTTGGCAACGGTGTACACGTTCTTCCGGCGACCGAAGTTGCCTTTCGCCATGTCCAACACCTTTTTCCTCTTGGCGCGGCTGGCTACTTTGTTCTTACTGCGTGGCATGTTCCACTTGGGTTTTTGGGCGCGAGCGTTCCGCCTTTCGGCTGAATCTTGGGTGCTGCACGTCCTGGTTAACGCTACCTATCTACCCGGTGCGATTGGGGTTCCTGTTCGGCTTAACCCTGGAGCAGGTCCAGGATGGCCTTTTTGTCGCTGGCGTGTACCAGACCCTTCTTGGTCAGAGCCCGCTTGCGCTTGGTCTCCTTCTTGGTAAGGATGTGGTTCTTGAACGCGTTCTTGCGTTTGATCTCGCCGGTGCCGGTCAGTTTGAACCGCTTCTTCGCACCGGACTTGGTCTTCATCTTGGGCATGGCCTCTTCGGGTTGTCATTCCGGGCTAGTCCCGGAATCTCGTTGTTTGCGTTTCGTCTTAGTGCGACATGAATGTCGCCCCTGCCTCACTTCTTTTTCTTCGGGATCAGGAACATGATCATGCGTTTGCCTTCCAGCTTCGGCATGCTCTCCACCAGACCGATGTCCTCCAGGTCCTGCGCGAACTTCAACAGCAGGATCTCGCCACGTTCCTTGAACACGATGCTACGGCCGCGGAAGAACACGAAGGCCTTCACCTTGTGGCCCTCTTCCAGAAAGTTGCGCGCGTGCTTCAGCTTGAAGTTGACATCGTGTTCGTCCGTATTGGGACCGAACCGGATCTCCTTCATCTCCACGGTGGCCTGTTTGGCCTTGATCTCCTTCTGCTTCTTCTTCAGATCATACAAGAACTTCTTGTATTCGATGATCCTGCACACCGGCGGAACGGCCGACGGACTGATCTCCACCAGGTCCAAACCCAGTTCCTCGGCCATGCGCAGCGCCTGGCTGAAGGGGTAGACACCCTGCTCGATGTTCTCACCCACCACGCGCACCTCGTTCACGCCGTAGATCTTGTTGTTGATCCGGTGCGGATCCTCTTTGATCACACGACCACGGAACGTACGACGCTGGCCACCGCCTCCTCCGGGAGGACGCGGACCGCTTGGACGAAATGGAGGGCCTGCCACTTAAGGGGTATTGGTTCCTGCTTTCAGGGACACACGTCCCGTCAATGAAGGCGCGAATATCGGGAGTTTTCCGTT
>JAEUTB010000129.1 GCA_016787995.1 Flavobacteriales bacterium
GGCGGGCTCGTTGTTCGGCAAGTACAACCCGGTGGCGTTGTCCAACACCGCGAACAGCGCGTGGCAGATGCTCACCGGAGCCACATGTTTCCTGATCGTAAGCACGGCACGCGGCGAGTGGGTGGACTTCGACTGGAGCGCGGTTCCCGCCAAGGCATGGATCGCCGAGGCCTACCTGATCATCTTCGGTTCCATCGTGGCCTACAGTGCCTACGTGTGGCTCTTGCAGGTGAGACCGGCAACGCAAGTGAGCACCTATGCGTATGTGAACCCTGTGGTGGCCGTGTTGCTGGGCACCTGGCTGGGTGGCGAGCACTTGGGTTTCCGCGAGGTGGTGGGCTTGGTGGTGATCCTCGGTGGTGTGCTGCTGATCAACCTGGCGAAGTATCGGAAGAGCCGATCGTAGAAAAGAAGAAGGGAGAGCCGAGGCCGATCGCGCTACCTAGCGGAGTCGAGCATCACGGCGTTCGCGAACCAGCACGCCGTCGGAAACCTCCGCCCTATGCCGTAGGTTCGTGGTATGCCAGTGGAAAGCGGGAGCGTGAGCACGCGTGAGCGGATCAGGAGGATCATCCATGAAAGCGATACGCCTGCGGGTAGGCGCTTCGATGTCTGGTTGATCATCGCCATCTTGTTGAGCATCGCTCTGGTGATGTTGGAGAGCATCGGGTCCATCAACGCTTCTTACGGCACGTTACTGTTCATCAGCGAGGTCTTCATCACCGGGCTGTTCACGCTGGAGTACGTGTTGCGCCTGTGGACATCGAAGGATCGGTTGCGTTGGGCCTTCAGCTTTTTCGGTATCATCGACCTGCTGGCCATCCTTCCGTTCTACCTCAGTTTGATCTGGCCGGGTCTGCGCGCCTTGGCCGTGCTGCGTGCCGTGCGCTTGCTGCGCATCTTCCGGATCCTCGGACTGCTCAACTACGTGCGTGAAGCGCGACTCCTCTTGCTTTCGCTCGCCGCGAGCCGCCACCGCATCATCGTCTTCATGCTGGCCGTGCTGGCGCTGGTCACCGTCTTCGGCACCTTGATGTACATCATCGAGCCTGCCGAGGCTGGCTTCACCAGCATTCCCCGCAGCATCTATTGGGCCATCGTCACGTTGACCACCGTGGGATACGGTGATATCGCGCCGGTGACGAGCCTTGGCCAGATCCTCGCCAGTGGCATCATGCTCCTGGGTTATGCCATCATCGCCATCCCGACAGGCATCGTTACCGTGGAAATGGCTCGTCAGTCGCGCAACGTGAAGCATCGGACCTGCCCTCACTGCGGCATGGACGAGCACCTGTCCGATGCGAACTTCTGCCGCATTTGTGCCACGAAGCTCAATAAGGACGAAGCAGCCTAATTCTCCGCTCCGCTGAAGGCGAAACGCACGATGTTCGCACCCATCTGCAAGGCCTTTGTGCGGTTGGCTTCGCTGTCGCCGTGGACATCGGCATCCTCCGGAACATCTCCAGCTTCGCCATGTCGATGTTGGGATACCCAGGCAGTGAGATGCACGGTGGGTCAGCCGAGCGATAACGAGCGAAAGAGGGAGAGTGGATCGGGGTACTTCGTGCACACTCCTAAGAAGCAACTTGAGCTGGTAGCCTCGTCTTACTTGTAACTTCCCAGCACAATGGAAGCGTCCAGAACCATGTTTCGTGGAACTGCCTGCATCGCCGCAGCCTTTGTGACAGCCTTTCTCGTTGGCTTTTCGCAACCCTGTCATGCCCAATCCAACACTTGGGTGCGCAAGAACGATGCGGGTTACAATGGTGTAGACGGTCCGAGGATCGGGCTGGGCGCTCCGGCTTTCGCTTCGACCACCCATGGCTACGTGATCGGAACCGATGGCACGCTATGGAAATACGACCCACAGGCCGATGCATGGACCACGAGTGCCAGCTTTCCCGGAGGGTCTCCAGTGGGGTGGTTGGGCTTCGCCATCGGTGATAAGGGCTATCTGTTCAAACTGAGCAGTCCCGCGGCCACTTGGGAATATGATCCCGCGTTCGACTCGTGGTCCAGTAAGGCGCCATTCACGGGCACGGCGCGCACCGACCCTGGTGGCTGTGCGATCGGCCAGAAGGGCTATATCGCTGGCGGCCGCACGGGAACCACCTTGTTCAACGACTTCTGGGAGTATGACCCGGGAGCGGATACATGGTCGCAGAAGGCGAACATACTCGTATCCCGAGCCGGACCAAGAGCCTTTGGAATCAATGGCAAGGGCTACTTTACCGGGGGGTACACCTACAGTGGTGGGAATCCGTTCTACCAGACCTCGACCTATGAATATGATCCGGCCACGAATGCCTGGACATCACGAGCGGCCAGTGGAATGGCAGTAGGTGCTGGGGTCTCCTACACGATCGGGGGCAAAGGCTACATCGCAACAGGTTTCTCAGGAAATAGTTCGTTCTCCCATGGACGCGTCTACGACCCGGCCACGGATTCATGGTCGGGTACGGGCTCCTTTGGGGATAGCGCTGGTAAGTCAGGAGCTTTCGCGTTCGCCATTGGCGGTAAAGGCTACATCGGCGGCGGCCGTTACTACGGGGACTATACCAAGCGCTTCAACGACTTCTGGGAGTTCGATCCTGTCCAGCAGGTGTACACACCCCGCCAGTACCTCGGCGGCATGGACCTGCACAGATGCAGTGCTGCTGGCATTGGTGGTCAGGGTTACTTCATCGCAGGTGGTCGTGACAGTGACCGTGGCCTCAGCGAATGCTGGAAATACGAACCAACTACGGACAACTGGAGTAAGATCTCGGGAATGTCCATCAGCCGCGAAGGCATGACCGCGTTCGCTATTGGAACAGACCTATACGGTTTTGGTGGCCTGATGCAGTACTCAGCCTATTTGAGCGATTGCGTTCGTTACGGAACAGAGTCCACCACTTGGGGGTTCGCATCCTCGGTCCCCGGTGGTGGCCGTGCGAACGGTGTCGGGTTCAGTGTGAACGGTAAGGGTTATGTGGCACTGGGGCAGAATGGGGCCACGAACAGGGATGATGTGCAGCGCTACGATCCGGTCACGAACACCTGGACCGCCATGGCACTATTTCCGGGTGGAGCGCGGCGCGAAGCGGTAGCGTTCCGCATCGGGAACAAGGTGTATGTGGGCACTGGCTTCAGTGATACGCTGCTCCGCGACATGTGGATGTATGACGCTGCGACCGACACTTGGACGCAGAAAGCTGATTTCGGGGGATCGGCGCGCAGGGGTGCGGTAGCCTTCACCCTTGGGGGAAAGGGCTACATCGCAACCGGGGATGATGGTGCGAAGCGCAAGGATGTGTGGGAATACGACCCGATCCTGGATACGTGGACACCGCGTGCGGACCTGCCGGGTGAAGCTCGTTCGCACGCCTTTGCTTTCACGGGCGAAGGCAAAGCCTATATCGGAACGGGCAAGACCGCGACCGCCTATGCTGATGATATGTGGGAGTACACAGCGTTTGACCCGGGAAACGCAGTGCAGGTGCGGCTGAGAACCCATTTAGAAGGGCCTTACGATACAGGGACCGGGATCATGGGCGACGAGCTTCGCCAAGCAGGCTTGCTGCCGCTTTCGGAACCATACACGGCCGTTGGCTACGCGCATGCCATGAGCGGCGGAGAGAACACGACCCCTGCTGTACTGTCCATCACTGGCAACGATGCCATCGTGGACTGGGTGGTGGTGGAGTTGCGACA
>JAEUTB010000140.1 GCA_016787995.1 Flavobacteriales bacterium
GGCTGAAGGCATGCCTGCCACCAATAAGCCGATCGATATCCATACGGTGGATGTGCTCCGTTTCGAGAATGGGAAAGTGGTGGAGCACTGGGGCTATATGGAAGAGTTCAAGATGATGGAGCAGCTGGGCATGATGGGGGGAGAGGAGGCGGGGAAGTAGGGTATCATGAGCTCGATCTACGACACCATCGGCCTCAACTACGCCGAACTGCGCAAGCCGGATCCTCGCATCGCGGCCATGATCCATGCCGCTTTGGGATCGGCGCGCACGGTGCTCAATGTGGGTGCGGGTGCGGGTTCCTATGAGCCGGCGGACAGGGTCGTTACGGCGGTGGAGCCTTCGTTGGAGATGATCCGGCAGCGACGCGCTGATGCTGCGCCAGCGATCCAAGCGAGCGCGGAAGAGCTGCCTTTCGCGGATGGCGCGTTCGATGCGTCCATGGCCGTGCTTACGGTGCACCATTGGTCGGACCAGGGCAAGGGGCTGCGCGAATTGCGCCGCGTAACGCGTGGTCCGGTGGTGATCCTCACCTACGATCCAGCGTTCCGCGGTTTCTGGCTGACCGACTACCTCCCGGAATTGATCACGTTGGACGAGGCCCAGATGCCGCCCATGGACCTGTACGAGCAATGGCTAGGACCGGTCAGGGTATCGCCGGTCCTAATTCCGCATGACTGCACCGATGGCTTCCTCTGTGCTTACTGGCGGCGACCCGAAGCCTATCTCGATCCGCGGGTGCGCTCCGCGATCTCGTCCTTCTGGAAGCTCGGCGATCTGTCTGCCGCATGGGAACGCTTGGCTTCGGATCTGCGTAGCGGCGCTTGGAAAGAGCGGTATGGTACGCTGCTCGGTACGGATGCACTCGACCTCGGCTATCGGTTGGTGGTGGGGTGATGGTCGTTACACCGGCGGAGCGTCATCTGCCGGGCCAAGCCACCGCAAGTTGTGATCCCCTTTCTTCATTGGAACTGGTGGTCGTTGTGTAACGACAACATGGTACACATCGCGTACACGGTGCCTGCAACGCCTATCTTGCCCTGATGCACGCCAGAGCGCTTCGTTCGTGGTTCACGGTACTGGTGGCTTTGACCGCCTTGCCGCTCTTTGCCCAAGGCTCGGAGAACGCTATCGCGGCGGCGGTCCTTTTCACAGTGGTCATGGTGGGTTCAGTGGTCGCAGGGCTCTGCATCATACTGCTCTACCTCTTCAAGCGGCGGCGTTGGCAGCGCATATTCGTGCTCGTCTTCGGAGCGCTCATGGTCGTTGTTGGGTTGGCACTGCTCGCCCAACAAGGAGCACCTCAGGACATTGAGTTCCTCGGCTTGTTGCTGGGCGGCGCTGGCGTGGTGTTCGTGGCGCTCGGAGCGTTGTTGCGACCGCGGATGGTGACAAGCGCTCAAGCCAAGGAGCAGTAGTGGCGTGACGAACGTCATGCGCATCACACCCCCCTTAGAACTTTGTTGGCGTGTTGTTCGCGTAGGATCCCGACCTGTGCACATCGAAGTTCCGCCGTGGAGGCGCACGACAGGCGGTTCCTGATGACCACACCTATCTTCGACCCATGAGACAAGCCGTCAAAGTCCTCCTCATTTCGGGCTTGTTCATCATGGTGGTCGGAGGGTTGGGCATCTATGCGATGATCAGCAGGTTCAACCAGGATGTGGAGGGCATTCAGCAGCTGCAGCTGGAACGCGACAAAGAAGTGGAGCGGATCAACGCCTTGCCGGAACTCCACGCAGTCGTCGTGTCCGGCGGTCAGGTGCGCGCGCCTTTTTCTCATGTGGACGTTGCGGCCTACGCCTTGATCCAAGGTCAGTTGGTGGAGACCAGCGGACCAGCTGGAGGAAGGAGCAGTGGTCCCAGCAGTGGGCCGAAGTACGACTATGACGACGATGTCATCTTCATGGCAGCGCCCGACGCAGTGCTCTCGATCAACGGAGTTCCGTACAGCTCGCTGCCCGATACCATCACGCTCCTATGGTCGCCGAACGATGCCAGCGGCGAACAGGGCGAGAAGTTCCGCAGCAACCACGTCTCCACGCTTTTCGATCCGGAGTACGCCGAAGACATCCGCGCGGTGGAAGCATTGGAAGGCCGATCCGGGGTGGTCAAGAGCTATATCGTCGGCAGGGGACAGCCTGGATTCCGCGACATCCTGCTCGAAGAGGTGCTCTTCCAAGTAGGCGACACCATCCGGTTCAAAGGGCGCATTGAAGGTGGGCGGATCGTACCCTTGTATTGATCGCAGCGTCGTTCGCCTGTGCTACTAGACGTACCATTGAACCGATCGATCTACAGGGTGTAAGAAATACACATGGTGTTCCGCTTTTCCCTCGCTGTGCTTTTCTGTGCGGTGGGTTCCATCGTCCTGGCCCAACCGGACACGATATCCCAGCTTTGGCTCGATCGCGAATTCCGCTATTGGCGGGGCGATCCCATGATGCACGGCCCGAACGGGGAGTGCATCGCGGGCTACACCGATGAGGAGCGCCGCGCGAGCTTCTACCGCGATGGCCGCTACCAGGAGATCATCTTCGAGGATCGAGGATACACCACATTGCACCTCTGGTACCCCGGTGACTGCGACCCGCTGCAGGGCGATACGGTCGCACTGCTCACCGGCACCTGGTCGTGGGCGAACGACACGCTTCTGGTCACGGTGGAACGCACGGCGCAGTATCCGTTGGAGGATGTGCAGGAACACTACCTGAAGCGCGACATGGACAAACCCTTCTCCATGCCGATGCCTCCCGCACGGGTGTGCAATACGGAGCGCGAGCGGCGCTTCTGGTTCGAGGGAGATCGGTTGGCGGAGGCGATGCGTACGTGGGACTGAAGGAGCGAACTTCGTGGCCATGTCAACCACCTGTTCGGTTTTCTGCGGCGTTAGCCTCGATGGTTTCATCGCGCGTCCTGATGGCGCGTTGGATTTCCTGGAAGGCGACGGCACCGCCCCCATGGGCGACCACGGCTACGAGGCCTTCGTGTCCGGTATCGATGCCATCGTGATGGGCCGCAACACCTTCGAGGTGGTGCTGGGCTTCGAGCAATGGCCGTACACGAAAAAGGTCATCGTACTCAGCAGCGGTGCGGTGGACCTTGTTCGCGTCAAGGAACGCGGCGCCGATGTGGAGCTGCTGAACGCAATGCCGGAAGAGGTTGTTCGGCAGTTAGCCACGCGCGGCTACAAGCACCTGTTCATCGATGGTGGTGGCACCGTGCAGCGCTTCCTGCGCTCGGGCCTCATCGATCGCTTGATCGTGACTCACGTACCGGTGTTGATCGGTCAGGGCATCCCGCTCTTCGGTGCGCTGGAGCAGGACATCCCCTTGAGGCTGGTGGCGAGCCGCAGCTTTCCGGGCGGGTTGGTGCAGAGTGAGTACGTGCGGCGACCGAACGCATGATCCTTGATGGATCGGAGCCCACGGTCGGAGGCGCTCTCCTGTCTTCGTCTGGTCCCTCGTTCCCAAGAAGCTGCCAAAGCGGTTATGGCCATATCGTTCCGCTCAGTTCCGAGAAAGCCATCGCCGCAACGTGCTCACCCTTCCCAACAGGGCCTGTGAAGCTTCACCTTCCGCCCTACTTTCGCGACAAACAGCCCCCCTTCGGCCGACCACGAGATGACACTCGAAGAATACCGGCATCGCTACACCCCGGAAACGGCCGTAGGCTGGCATTGCATCGATGCACAGCTGGCCAAGGTGCATGGTGGGCGCGCGCCACGGCACTACGCGGCACCTTTGCATTTCATCGCTGGCGGCAACGATCCGTTGGACGGCACGAGCTACTACGACCATCCCGGTCCGCCCGATCACATCCATGTGGTGAGCTACGGGTTGAGCGAGTTGTACTACAACGAGCAAGCCGTAGGAGGGGAGTTCAGCAAGCTCGGCTTCGAGCTCACGTTCCGGATCAAGCGGAGCGCGGCGGAAGAGCGGGAGCCGACGTGGATCACCACGGTGATGAACAACCTGGCGCGTTACCTGCACAAGAGCGGGCGTTGGTTCGAGGTGAACGAGTTCGTGCCAGCGGGTGGTCCGTTGTGTACGGACATGGACACGGACATCACCGGCCTGGTGTTCGCGTTGGATCCGGAATTGGGGAAGATCGATACGCCGCACGGCGAAGTGAGCTTCCTGCAACTAGTAGGCATCACATCGGCGGAGTTGAAGGAGCTCCAACGCGATCCGAGCACGGATGCCGTAGCGGCCTTGATCGCGGAATTGCGAGCAAGAGATCCCCTACTCGTGACGGATATGCAGCGGCGCTAGAAAGGGCGGCCAGCGCACCCGCTCGATGTCCAACTGTTCATGGCAATAGGGAAGGGTGGTGCCACCGTGCGCACACGGATAGTCGGAGTTGCTCGATCGCCCTCGCATGGGTAGGGTTCCGAAGTTCGATCGGTGCCGTGCGGTGCATTGACCTACTTTGGCACGCGGTTCGACCACGTACCGCCATGGGCATGCCTAGGATCCTCGTTCTACTCCTCTTCGTACTCCTTCAACTGGTCGCTTTTTCACAGCCTGCTGCGCGGACGAGCGAGCGATGGCAATGCCAGATCATGTTCGGTGACGATTTCGGGCCGGTGAACACCTTCATGGACATGGCATGGTCGGATCCCACCCACTTCACGGCCCACTCACCCCGTGGTGGTGACAAGCGGGTCGTCGGTATGGTGAAAAGCAAGTTGGCCCGCATGCTGAAGAAATTGCCCAAGAAGGGCAGATTGTTGGCCTTGACGGAAGGCCGGGTGGAGGGCAGCAGCGGCCAGGACAGCGTGTTCGCGAAACTGGTGATGCCGATGTTGGGCACATCGGACATCCGAGCTGCACGCGATGGTGGCGGCATCCGCGGCGGCCTCTTCAAGAACGGGGAGCGCATCGGTTCCATCTCCATGTCCCGAGCCGACCTTTTCCAAAGGACGGACTATGGTGCGCTGTACGCGAAGTTGCGGGAGACCATACAGACGAACATCTACGATCAGGCCTTACTGGATACCAAAGCCTGGCGCACGTTCGACAAGAAGTCCACGCGGCTTGCCAAGCGCGCGCAGGACGATGTGGAGTACTTCTTCGGGACGAGTATCCTTGTTCAAGGACTTCCCTTCAGTCACTTGAATCTGCTGTTCATGGAAGAGACGCCATCACTGGCTGCCGACCCGAACGAGCGGAACGTGAGCATCCGCATGATCGACAGCACCACGGCGTACATGGATGTGGAAAGCTTCGGCGGTTCTGCGCAAGAAATGGACAGCATCTGTTCGATCCTACTGAGCGGTGGTTCCAGCACGCTGATCGTGGACCTTCGGAAGAACGGCGGCGGTGGACTGGACAGCGCGTTGCCTTTCGGGGAGTGCATCGCCACGGATACGATGGATGCCGGCTACTTCGTAACGAACAGCTGGGCGCGGAAAGTGACCAGACCTCCGGCCCAGGCAGCGTTCGCGACCTTGCCCATCTCGCGGGAGCGCACGACCGAAGCCTTCATCGAAGGGTTGAAGACTTCGGAGGGAAGGCACTTGGTCTTGTCGCCACGAAAGGACGGCTTCAAGGGCAAGGTGTACATCCTCACAAGCACCCGAACGGCCAGCACGTGCGAGCCCATCGTGGATGCCTTCAAGCGTTCCGGAAGAGCCACCATCGTGGGTGAGAACACCGCAGGAGCCATGCTCAGTGCTACCATCTTCAAGGTGGAAGGGAAGTACCACCTGTTCCTTCCCATCGCAGACTACTACAATGCCGATCTACAGCGATTGGACCAGGTGGGGGTGAAGCCGGATATCGAGGTGAAGGCCGACGATGCGTTGGACCATGTGCTGGCGATACCCAGGTGAGTGGGTTTGGACCGTGACCGGTCCATGAACCCGCTCCCTTCGATCCGTTGGTATCCGACCGCTGCTCTGCGCTCTACAGCACCTGGGAAGGTGTTGACATGTCGTTGGTGGAAGGCACCGGCATTCCTGATCAGACCCGGCGCTTCTCGAAGCAAATACTCTCCACCACCCCGACGTACGGGCCATAGTTCGCAATGCTGGTGAAACCGCGCTTGGTGTACAGCGCGATGGCCTCGGTCATCTTCTTGCCGGTCTCGAGAACGCAGCGTGTGTAGCCGAGCTCACCTGCCCATTGCTCCAATTCGTTCACCACCATCGAGCCGATACCTGTCTGTCGATGCTCAGGCGCCGTGTACATCCGTTTCAGCTCCACTGTGTCCGGGTCGAAGGGCTTGAAGGCGCCACAACCGACGGGTTCACCTTCCCGAAGAACGACCACCACGTGATGGATACGATCCACTCCGTTGAACTGGGCGAAGAAGGCATTGGAATCGCCGTTGCGCAAGGCCAGGTCTTGGTCGAGCTTGGCCACCAAGTACCGGAAACGGGTATCATCGGAAGTGGTGCGCAACACGGTGGTTCGTTCGGTGGTCGTGGACATGCGGCCAAAATAATGATGCTGACATCGTGATCATTCCGAACTTCGGCCCATGAGCCGGCTTGCCGCATCAAGGACGATGGGTCGCTGGACCACGATGGTCCTTTACGGTCTGGTACTGGCTGCTGTGGTCGCTACATTGAAATACGTGGAGTACCGTTTCATGGTCAAGTCCTTGTCCACCGAAGTGTACATCGGCGTGGTGGCAGCGCTCTTCACCGGCGTGGGCCTCTGGTTGGGCTCCAAGCTCATCACAGCGAAGAAGGTCGTGCAGGTGGCTCCAGCTGCGGTGGTGGACCACCAAGCCATCCGTTCCTCAGGTCTCAGCGCCCGTGAGCTGGAGGTACTTCAATTGATGGCGGAGGGTTTATCGAACCAGGAGATCGCGAACAAGCTCTTCATTTCCTTGCCCACGGTGAAGTCCCATTCGTCCAGCCTCTTCACCAAATTGGAAGTGAAGCGACGCACCGAAGCGGTCCACAGGGCCAAGTCACTGAGGATCATCGCCTGAAGTGCCTCATACTTTAGTAGGGATCTTCGCTTCAGAACCCCTGATCCATACGGAAGGATGATGGAGATAGCCTCCACATGACCTTGGTTCGCGGCACAAACAACAGCACATGAAACGGATCGTCCTCACCTACGGCCTCATCGCAGGCGTCATCGTATCGGCCATGATGTGGTTCACCCTTGGCGACGGGAACCACGATTGGGAGAACGGCGAAATGATCGGGTACACCACCATGGTCATCGCCCTTAGCAGCATCTTCTTCGGCGTGAAGGCGTATCGCGATAAGCACCTTGGCGGGTCGATCAGCTTCGGCAAGGCCTTTTTGACCGGTCTGTACATCACCCTCATCGCTTCCACGCTATACGTGGCCACGTGGATGGTGATCAGCGCCAACATGGAACAGGACTTCATGGAAAGCTACATCGCGCATACCGAGGCGAAGCTGAAAGAGAGCGGAACGCCCGAAGCGGAGATCGCGGCCGAAGTGGAGCAGATGCGGGCCATGGGCGAACTGTACAAGAACCCGGTGGTGAAGGTCGGCTTCACCTACATGGAGATCCTGCCCGTAGGTCTGCTGATCAGCTTGGTCTGTGCGGCGATGTTGAAGCGACGGTTGGAGGGGACCGGGAATTGACGCATTCCTTTTCTCACCGACACCGTAGAATGAGCAGAGGTCCGCTCAGTGTCGCACCACGGGTAGGGTCCAACGTTCCTCCGGTCCGTTGATGACGATAAGGAAATACTCCGTTGTGCCTACCAGACCGGACAGGTCGATGATGCCTTCGGCGATCGGGCGTTGAGCGATGGATCGTCCACTTGCATCAACGATCTGGAGCGCGTGGCGGCCAGCTGGAAGATGAAGAAGGTCACGGTCATCCATGTAGGGATCTTCGGTCCAAGGGGCCACTGCGGTAGTGCTTGTCCTTGTCGCGGTGCTCAAGTCCGGTGAGAGTAATAGGATCCGATCGTCCGTGGGTGCCGGGCTGCCACTCCAATCGCGGTTCGATGTACACACCAGCACGCGTCCGTCAGGCAGAACGAGCACATCGCGCAAGCGTCCGTAGCTATCCTCCAGGAAAGGTGTTGCAGCGGTTACGGAGGTTCCTGCTTCATCGAGTTGCAACTGCCATAGCGCTCGTCCGCGCAAAGTGGCCACGAGCAGGGAGTTCTGCCAACCGGGTATGGTGGTATGATCGTAGTGGTCAAGTCCTGCTGGCGCCACGACCTCCGAGGTGAACTCATGGATCGGCTCCACCACATCGTTGGCCGAGCAATAGGCCTGTTCCGCCGGGGTGTTGCACAGTCCGAGCACGGTGGGCCAGCCATAGTTGCGGCCGGGCAATACGATGTTCACTTCGTCATCGTTGCTCTGACCATGTGCGGAGTTGTACCAGATACCATTGGAGGCCCGCACGAGCCCTTGCGGATTGCGGTGGCCCCAATTGTACACGTAGCTCCCCGGAATGGGGTTATCCGCCGGGATGCCACCCAACGGGTCGAAGCGAAGGAACTTCCCCTCGATCAGGTCAAGGTCCTGCACGTTGGCGGAGCCGCTCATATGGTCGCCCATGGAAAGGATGAAGTTGCCGGTTTCGTCGGCCACTATGCGTGAGCCATTGTGCGATGCACCGCCGGGGATGGTGACACCGAGGAGGTGGCCCGATCCTTCCCCCAAGGTGCTGGTGCCTGCATCATAGAGGAACCTTTCCACCACTGAGGAATTGGTGGAGTTCATGTAGTGCAGGTATACGTACGGTTCATTGGTGAAGTCGGGGTGGAAGGCCATGCTGTGCAACCCCGCAGTGAAACCGGATAGCACCACATCTTCCACCGTATGGATCAAGGTGACCGTGTTGGATGTGAGGTCCAAGCGGTACACCTTGCCGTTCGCTTCGGTGAACCAAACGTTCCCATCCGGTCCGAGCACAAGGTCCCAAGGGACATCGAGCCCATCGGCCACAGTGGTGACGTTCACCGTGACGGACCCGACTTGGAAGCTGGTCTGTCCGCAAAGGGTGGTGGAAAGAAGGAGCAGGTAAGCGAGGAGGGGGCGCATGAACAGGTGTGCCATTGTGATGTGCCAAGGTAGCGTAACGTGTCCAGCCGAGCATCCCTGTTGGGCTGCATGGTCGCATCCTTAGGCATCGGATCCTTCCTGTTGTGTGGTGCGTGCCATGTACGCAGCCTGTAGCACCGATCCCACCGACCTGAAGGCATCCGACTGAATGTTCCAGAACCCTGAACGGTCGGGGTGTTGTACTCCTCAAAAGCGGTGGTCCGATCTGCCTAGGACCGCTTATCTTCACATGACCCGAACCTCAGTATAAACCACCTCTTGCATGGAACGCTATTGGATGATCATACTCGCATTGGCGCTGACGGTATTCAGGAACTCTTCCAACGCCCAAAGCACTTGCTCGACGGCACTGACCATAGGTGCTGGAACGCATCAGGTCGCTGGTTTCTCGGAAAGCGAGCCGTTGGCGACCATCTGTACCGTCCTTCAATCCACAGGAACAGGCGCTGCCTGGTACCGGTATACCACCCCGGAGACCCGATCGGTGACCGTCTCAAGTGCGATCAGCCTAATGGATACTCGGGTGCACATCCTGACCGGTGATTGCGGCTCGCTGGTGTGTTTGACCGGTGATGATGATACAGGGCCCTCCAATTCTTCGATCGTCACCTTCAATGCCGAACCTGGCGTTGAGTACATGATCGTGTGGGACAACATCTGGGGTTCCTTCGCTTTCGACTTCGAACTGATCAACGGACCTCCCATCGATCAGGTGGCTGAACCGGTCACATTCACCACGGTGCCGGTACCGCCGGGCATGGGCGTTGTGATGGTGGTGGTGGACATGGATGGTGATCACTTGGATGATCTGGTGGCCCCCAGCAGCACGAGCATCAAGATCGGTAAGCAGCAGACGGATGGTTCCTTCATCGTGCATAGCGCGAGCTTCCCTCAGGCCAACAACAACCCCTCGTGGAGTGTGGCTGCGGGAGATCTGGACAACAACGGGTTCACCGATCTGCTCTACGGTGGCAGTGGACCCACCCTCATGCTTGCTAGTGATGATGGATCGGCTTTCACGGAGTGGACCAATGACACCTACATATTCGCGCAACGGACGAACATGGTGGACATCGACAATGATGGCAACCTGGATGGCTTTTACTGTCATGATATCTCGGCCAACGTCTACTACTTCAGCGATGGTCAAGGAGGATTCACGGAGGCTAGCGGTGAACTGAGCCAGACCTCGGGCAATTACGGCAGCATCTGGATCGACTTCGACAACGATGGAGATGTGGACATGTTCAATACCAAGTGCGGCGGCGGTGGTGGGATCGATGCGCTGTTCCGTAATGACGGCAATGGTCAGTTCACCGATGTCGCACCGGAGATGGGTTTCGCGGACGCCCACAGCGCATGGTCCACGGCGTGGGGGGACTTCGACAATGATGGTGACATGGATGCTTTCGTGGGAAAGTCGGGTGGTCAGCAACACAAGCTGATGCGCAACGACGGGAACATCTTCACGAACATCACCATCGGCTCGGGCACGGAAGGGGCGAGTGGAAGTATCGAATGGCGCACGTACGACTTCAACAACGATGGTCTGTTGGACATCCTTTCGCCTTCGCAGATCCTTTACAACGCTGGCGGAATGACGTTCGAGTTGGCCGGCAATGTGCCATTCGGCGGTCCGATCGGCGACCTGAACGACGATGGTTTTCTTGACGTGGTGAACGGGACTATCCAGTTGAACAACGGGAACGACAACCACTGGTTCAAGGTATCGTTGGTGGGAACGGTGAGCAACCGCATGGGTATCGGCGCGCGCGTTACGATCACCACGCCACAAGGGCAGCAAGTACGCGACATCGTAAGTGGTGATGGGTTCAAGTACATGAGCACGGTGAATGCCCATTTCGGTCTGGGTGCTGTGACGGAGATCCTGGCGGTGGAGGTGCGTTGGCCATCGGGTATCGTGGATGTGATCGAGGCGCCCATTATCGATGATCGGCTCGTGGTGGTCGAAGGGCTGAGCACTGGACTTGCCGATGCGGCTGTAGTTCCTCGACTCGCGGTATTCCCGGACCCGACCACGGACCGGCTATGGATGCAAGGCATCACGAATGGAACAGTGTACGTGCTCGATATGATGGGCAAGCTGCTCCTTTCAGGTCGTATCGACGCCGCGGGCGTGGATGTGACCGCGCTCGCAAGCGGACGTTACGTGGTCGTGGTGGAGGATGACCGTGGTAGAAAGCAGGCGCTTTTCACGAAGCTCTAAGCGATGGCCGGTATGGTAGCATCATCACACTAATGACGCCGACCAGAAGAGCAGTCCGGCGATCAATCCGGGCACCAGCCAACGACCATTGATCACGGTGCGGTCCAGGCAGGACAGTTGTGGTTCGCGCGGATGGTGGTATACACGAACGGTCGATCCCACCGGATGGTGCCTCACCTTGTCGTTGGCACTGCTCAGGTCCCCATCCTCATCGTCGGTGTCAAGGCTTTTAGTGGAGCTGGTGTAGGTGCGGCCATTCACCTGGTATTGATAGCTCACCTGCCAAGTGTGCCGGGTTGAGTTCCGTCGGCCGTTCAGGTCACTCCCACGGACGCCGAGGAATACGGATGCGCTATGGGTGATGGTGCCATCAACGCCTGGCCAGGTCAATGCGCGTAAAGACCAGGTCAATTGGTACGCGGACCAGCCTGCGACGCACCAGGCGGCTAACCGGAACAGGATGCGCGAAGCCTGCTTTTGGTCCACATCCGTGGGCACCAGACCAGTGGGCCAGGCATCATAGCCCATGAAGCCGATGAAGGCCAGAACGCCGCCGTTCATCATCAGCATGTCCGGTCTACGTGTCCGGATAGCCCGGTACAGCCCGAACGCAATGACGCACCAGCCGACGATGAAAAGGATGAACCAGATCATATCTGCAACATTAGGGAATGCTGGTGAACTC
>JAEUTB010000156.1 GCA_016787995.1 Flavobacteriales bacterium
GGCCATCGTGCTGTCGCTCGTCTTCCTGGGGCTTTCCATCAGCATCGTGGCCTCCATGGAAGGTGGACTGGGGCTCATGCCGGTGGCCTTCGAGTGCTTCAGTGCTTACAGCACCGTGGGCTTGAGCATGGGTATCACCGGCCAACTGGGCGACCCGGCGAAACTGGCCCTCGTAGTGGTCATGTTCATCGGTCGCGTCAGCGCGCTCACCCTGCTCATCGGCGTGCTCCGGCAGGTGCAGACCACCGCGTACAGGTACCCCAAGGAGGACATCATCATCAACTGATCGACCATGAAAGTAGCGGTCTTCGGCCTCGGCAACTTCGGCAGACACCTCGCCATCAAGCTCACGCAACTGGGCCACGAGGTCATCGCCATCGACCATGACATGGAGAAGGTGGACAGCCTCAAATCGGAGGTATCCTATGCCGTCTGCCTCGAGAGCAACGACCCGAAGGCCGTGGGCACCCTGCCCTTGGACGATGTGGATGCAGCCGTGGTCGCCATCGGGGAGGATGAAGGCGCCAACATCATGACCACCGCACTGTTGGTGAACCTGAAGGTGAAGCGCGTGATCAGCAGGGCCATCAGTCCCCTGCACGAAATGGTCTTGAACTCCATGGGCGTAACGGACATCGTACACCCCGAGGAAAAAGCGGCGGAGGGCTTGGCGCGCAAACTGAATCTGCGCAGGCTGGTGGATCAATTCGAACTGCCTGGGGGATTCATCATCGCGGAGATCGTGGTGCCGGACAAATTCGTGGGCAAAGCCTTGAACCAAGTCGGTGAACTGCGCGAACGCAAACTCGGCCTGGTCACCGTACTCCGCAAGGAAAGTGAAAAGGACGTATTTGGTCGGCGCTCCATCAAGCTCGGCGCCTTGGGCGTGATGGACCCCGGATTCGTGCCAGAGAAAGGCGATATCCTCGTACTCTTCGGCACCAAGCAGGATGTGGTGCGTTTCACGGGCGAGAACGACTGATCGCCATCAGCACGATCCGCCGCGGTGGTGCGCACCTTTGACGGCAGCATGGCACAGGACATCATCAGCCCGGCCGACACGCGCGCACTGATCGAGCGCTTCTATTCGCGAGCACGTCCCGACCCATTGATCGGTCACTTCTTCACCGAACTGGACTGGGACCATCACATCCCGCACATCACCGCATTCTGGAACATGGTTCTTTTCGGTGATCACACGTTCCAAGGCGATCCCATGACCGCGCACAAGAAGTTGCATGCACGACTTCCGATGAAGCCGGAGCACTTCGCTCGCTGGGTGGAATTGTTCCATGCCACGGTGGATGAGCACTACACGGGCCCGAAAGCCGAAGAAGCGAAACAGCGGGCCACGACGATCGCCGGGGTGATTATGCACAAGGTGCTCTAGCGCCTACTTCCGCGGTTTGCGCAACACGATGCGCTGCCCGGTGCTCAAGGTGGCATCCTCGCCCAACCCGTTGTACTTCGCCAGCTTCGCGAGTTTCACGCCGTACTGCTGGCTCACATCCCACAGGGTCTCACCCGGGCCGGCCACGTGCTCCGCAGCGCTCTTGGAGGCGTTGCGCTTCGGTTGGATGTAAATGCGTTGCCCGGCTTCGAGCTTCGCGTTCTTGTCCATATCGTTCCACCGCGCGAGCATGCCGTGGGTCATCTCCAGGTCCTGCGCCAGTTTCCGGAAGTCGTCGCCCTCTTTGGTGACCACGTACTTGATGCGGCCTTCGTAGCTCTCCACGGCGCGGCCAGCACCAGCGCTCCAGGTGATCACGTCACTGTCGCCACCGCGCCTGGTGGGCTTGCGGCCACTGGGTTTGGTGGTGGTCGGCTTGGAGGCCGTGGAGGTGCTCGGCTTGGGCTTGTAGCTCACATCGATCCCCTTGTCCAGCTTATGCAACTCGTAGCGTTCGATGAGCGCGATCAGTTTGGTGGGGTAATTCGGGTCGGTGGCGTAACCGGCCTTCTTCAGACCACGTGCCCAACCTTCGTAGTCGGTGGGCTTCAGTTCGAAGAGTGCGGCGTAGCGTGGTTTCTGGAGGAACTTGGCGTGATCCTCGTAGCTCTGTGCCGCATCCTTGTACTTGCGGAAGCAGGCGGCCGTCTTGTCATCATCATGGTAGGTGCGGCCGCCGGTCCAATCGGGCGTGCACTTGATGCCGAAGTGGTTGTTGCCCTCACGGGCCAGCTCGCTGTTGCCATTCCCGCTCTCCAGCAGCCCTTGGGCCAGCGTGATGCTGGCCGGAATGCCATGTTCCTTCATCTTCTTCATGGCCACCTCCTTCCACTCTTGTATGTACTCCTCCGGGGTGAAGCGACGCTCGGGCGGCTGCCCCTGTGCGGAGAGGGCCGTGGTCAGGACCAAGGCAAGCGGCAGGATGGCGGTTTTCAACATGTGAACACGGACCTTGGACCGGGTAAGGCGGTCGTTGGGATGGTGCGAAACTATTGGGGTTCGGAAGGGTTATCCACGATCCATCCACAGAGTAACACACCACACGCTGTGGAAATAACGTGCCAGAACGCACCCTTCGCATCTTCGTACCGTGAAACCGCCCTACACCCTGCCCCACCCCGACGACCCGCGCGGCCGCCGGCTGAAGGAACAAGGCTATCTCGATGGCGATTTCTACTTCACCCCGGAAGGCTATGTCGTCTTCACCGAACAATACCTGCTGCGCCGTGGCTATTGCTGCGGGAACAAGTGCCGGCATTGCCCCTACGGCCACGAAGCGGTGAAAAAGGTGCAGGGGTGAAAGGCAGGCAGCGTTCGACCCGATCGTGCTATCTTCACGAAAAGGCGTCCATGCGTTCCTGGTTCACCCTTTTCATCATCCTGATCCATTCCGTGGCCATGGGTCAGAACTGGGCGCTGATCAACCCGGCATATCGGTACAATTACAGTGATGATGGTACGGATACGATCAGTAACCAGATCAGGGTGATGGAGGTGGATACGTTGGGGCCGGATAGTTTCCGATATGAGCTGAACAGGATCGGCATCCCCTGTGATACGTGCACCGCAGCCCTCGGTGGCCTTTGCGATGGCTGCTTTGTCTGGGTCGATCAACCGCAATTCTTGCAGCGCGAGGTCTTCGTTCACGACGGAGAGTGGTTCTTCACCGATCCGGACACCTTTCTCTTGAAACCTCGCGCACCTGTCGGTAGCACGTGGCCTTTCCATCCAACGGGAAATATGACTGCCACCATGGTCGCTCGCCACGAGGCTGTGCTGTGGGGCGTGACCGATAGCGTAGCGATGATCGTCCTATCCTCGACGGATACGATCATCGTTTCAAAAGAACACGGCATCATCGAATACCCGGACATCAATAGCCTAACATCCTTTACGGCCGTTGGTATACATGGACCGGATGTCGGGGTCCTACTCCCGGCTCCGCTATCCTACTTCGACTACCAGCCAGGCGATGTGCTGCAATACGCTGCCGAAGGAGCATGGTATTCGGGGAATGGCGAGTTCCCATGGGCGTTCTATTGGGGGACCCAGAAAATGGCGATCATCGGACGTGACGATTCCGCCAACGGCTACGAAGCACAATACCTCGCAGGTTACTCCTATTCCAATGGCCCACCTCCATACGCTGGATTCTGGATGACCGGCTTGAGCGGGTCGTTCACGATGGATGAGGATGTCATCGAAGAGCGCTACCATCCAGTGACGACCTATCCGAACCAGATCACCAGCGGAGGCTGCAGGTATTTCGGGGCCCCCCTTGATGGTTTCGGACGCACACTCGCACTGCACGGTACCGATGAAAATGGCGAACATCTGATCTCTTCGTTCACACGCTATGACCAAAGCGGATACGCACATAGTGTGCTTGCATCCGAGCCAGTACCCGGTCATTCGCTTCTATACCCGCTCGAACACGGGACAGCCTATGGGACATTCAAGGAAGGCGTAGGCATGATCGAAGGAGGCGAGAACTCATATTTCGAACCTTGGTGCCGTTTGATATTGACGGGGGCTCTACTTTCCGGGGACACCATCGGTTCGCTGAGCGACGATACCTTCCTGAATGGTCCTCTGAGCCTGAATGGGCAGGCCGAGGTTTCACACCCGGACATGGTCCTCAGCGCAACGAACGATCGTCTGGAGTTCGCGTGGACGGATCTCGACGCCAGGTACGACATCCTTGACTTGAATGGTCGCCTGATGAAAACTGGCATGCTCGCGCAAACGCTCAATTCGATAGACATCCATTCACTGGCCGCCGGCACGTACTTCTTCGTAGTAGACCACACCCATGGTCGATCGTCGCAGCGCTTCATCATCACCCGCTAGCCCCTGACCACCACATGCGCTCATTGTCCACCTCTCTGCTGATCATTATGGCGCTCGCCAGCAATGGTCAGGACTGGGCCGTGATCAACCCGGCATATCGGTACAACTACAGCGATGATGGCACGGATACGATCAGCAACCAGATCTTCGTTACGAACATCGATACGCTGGGGGTGGATAGCTTCCGGTACGAGTTGAACACCGTGGGCGCGTTATGCCCGGGATGTTCACCCGACTACACATCCCTATGCTGGAACGGACTCACAACGGACCTCGTTCACGCTTTGGGAACGCAGGCCTTGGGCCACGTACAGGTGCGCCACGGAGCGATATCGTACATCGTTGGTCCTGAAGACACACTTCAGCTTGAACCAATGCGCGCTATCGGAGCAACCTGGACCGGGCCCGGCGGCATTTCAGGATCGATCTACTCGGCGGATACGATGGATGTGTTCGGCGCGGTGGATAGTGT
Organism: Flavobacteriales bacterium; assembly: GCA_016787995.1. GTDB lineage: Bacteria > Bacteroidota > Bacteroidia > Flavobacteriales_F > PHOS-HE28 > PHOS-HE28. The sequence continues at coordinate 4,773 of JAEUTB010000156.1, forward strand.
TAAGTGGATGGCGTACTCCAACGGCGACACCTTGGCACTTTCGCGACAACATGGAGTCCTGGTCGTGATCAGATCAGGCATCGGTCGTTACGATCGGGTCGGAACGGACGGCCAGATCCAAGAGGGTCTACATTTTCCCAAGGTCATTGACTTGTTCGACTATGAGGTTGGCGATGTACTCCAGTATCGCGACAACTCCACGTTCCAGTCGAGCTTCTGCGTCCATTTCGTCGAGGGTCGGACCAGGTACGAGGTTATCGGGCGTTCCGATGAGGACGGTTACACGATCTATTCACTTGAACGCACCTTTTCCTCGGTCGAGGAGAGCTTCCATCCACAAATGTGGATGCCCTGCGGCACTTACCTCTGGGAAGGACAGGACCAGATCTCGCTTCGGGTCGACCATGATCGTTTCGAGGAAGAGAACTTCTTCAACAGTGGCATACAGGGTCCGCTCTACCCTGACGCGCTTGACAGCGTATTCCAAGACCCGGTGTCCAACGGCCTTTTAACAGCACTATCGGTCCGTTTGGACAGCGTCGGGCGCTACTTGATCGAGCCGAGTATCATCCAAAGCTCGGGCTGGGAAGCGACCTTACTATGCCAGAGCAATGAGGATCCGCAATTGCTCTTTCCGAACTCGAATGGCAACTACCGGTTCTCCTATACTGCGGGTGTGGGCCTTACTTTCCAAGACTACTTCTCGTTCGAGAGCGGTGCGACCCGATCATTGGAAGGATACATTCTAAGTGGGGAACAATGGGGATCGGTCTGGAGCAGTTCAGCCATCCTGGACACGCCGGAAATGAGCATGGATAGGATATCCATACACCCCAATCCAGCGAGTTCCGAACTCTACGTCAATGACGCAACGTTAGGAAGCATGCTCGCCATAACCGACCTTCAAGGACGTCTTGTTCATCGGCAGCGCATCACCACCGAGGATACGCATCTTTCGTTGCATACACTGCATCCAGGCTCGTACCTGCTGACCGTAGATGGCTTATCTCCGCATCGCTTCGTGGTGGCCCGCTGAACCTCCCGGCTTGCCAATTGTTGAGCAAGGTGCCCGAAGCCCCGTAGTTTTGGAGCACCACTAGCAGCATGGCCACTTTGACGCAGTCCGACCTCACCCTCTTCCAACAGTCCATCCGCGAAGGCATCCCCGATGTCCTTCCCCCCACCCGGCCCATCGACCCGAGCGTAAGCCACGCACCCAAGCGCAAGGACATCCTCACCGCCGAGGAGAAGAAGCTGGCCTTGCGCAACGCCCTGCGCTACTTCCACCCGAAGCACCACGCCACGCTGGCGCCGGAGTTCGCGCAGGAGCTGCAGGAGGACGGCCGCATCTACATGTACCGCCTGCGTCCGGAGCACCCCATGCACGCGCGGCCCATCGACCACTACCCCGCGAAGAGCAAACAGGCCGCGGCCATCATGCTGATGATCCAGAACAACCTGGACCCGGCCGTAGCACAGCACCCGCACGAGCTGATCACCTACGGCGGCAACGGCGCAGTGTTCCAGAACTGGGCGCAGTACCGTCTGGTGATGCGGTACCTCAGCGAGATGACCGACGCGCAAACGCTGGTGATGTACAGCGGTCACCCGCTCGGTCTCTTCCCCAGCCACGCCGATGCTCCGCGCGTGGTGGTGACCAACGGGATGATGATCCCCAATTACAGTAAACCCGACGATTGGGAGCGCTTCAATGCCCTCGGTGTGACGCAGTACGGCCAGATGACCGCTGGTAGCTACATGTACATCGGTCCGCAGGGCATTGTACACGGTACTACGATCACGGTGCTCAACGCCTGCCGCATGATCAAGTCCTCGCCAGGCACCACCGGCAAGCTCTTCGTCACCGCTGGTTTGGGTGGCATGAGCGGCGCCCAGCCCAAGGCCGGCAACATCGCTGGCGTGGTGACCATCTGCGCTGAGGTGAATGCCTCGGCGGCCTACAAGCGCCACAGCCAGGGATGGGTGGATGAAGTGATCAGCGACGTGGATGCGTGCATCGATGCCGCATTGGCCTGGCAGAAGAAGGGCGAAGCGCATAGCATCGCCTTCCTCGGCAACATCGTGGACCTGTGGGAACGCCTTGCAGCACGCAGAGTGAAAGTGGACCTGGGCAGCGACCAGACCAGCTTGCACAACCCCTGGGCCGGCGGCTACTACCCTGTGGGCCTGAGCTACGAGGAGAGCAACGCGCTCATGGTGCAGGACCCGGCCGCCTTCAAGCAGCGCGTGCAGGACACGTTGCGCCGCCACGTGACCGCAGTGAACACGCTTGTGGGACACGGCATGTACTTCTTCGATTACGGCAACGCCTTCCTCTTGGAGAGTAAGCGCGCGGGTGCCGACATAGCGGGCTTGAACGGCGAAGAATTCCGGTACCCGAGTTATGTGGAGGACATCATGGGTCCGATGTGTTTCGATCACGGCTTCGGACCCTTCCGCTGGGTGTGTGCGAGCGGTGATGCGAAGGACCTGGCTACCAGCGACCGCATCGCCGGGGATGTGCTCGAAGCGATGCTGAAGGAAGCGCCAGTGGAGATCGGACAGCAGATCGCCGACAACCTGCACTGGATCCGCAGCGCGCAGCAGAACAAGCTGGTGGTGGGCAGTCAGGCGCGCATCCTCTACGCCGACAGTGAGGGCCGCATCCGCATCGCTCAAGCGTTCAATGAGGCCATCAAGCGTGGCGAGATCAGTGCGCCGATCGTGCTGGGCCGCGACCACCACGACGTGAGCGGCACCGACAGTCCGTACCGCGAGACCAGCAACATCCGCGATGGATCGCGCTTCACTGCCGACATGGCCGTGCAGAACTTCGTGGGCGATGCCTTCCGCGGCGCCACGTGGATCAGTTTGCACAACGGCGGCGGCGTGGGCTGGGGCGAAGTGATCAACGGCGGTTTCGGCATGGTGCTCGATGGCAGCGCTGACAGTGATCGTCGCCTGAAGAGCATGCTGCACTGGGACGTGAACAACGGTATTGCCCGCCGCGCCTGGGCCCGCAACCCCAACGCGGTGTGGAGCATCGAGCAGGAGATGAAGCGCGAGCCCTTGCTGAAGGTGACGCTGCCGAACGAGGCCGATGATGGACTCGTGGAGGCCGCACTGGGATGAAAGGTTGGTCATGGATCCGTCATGAGCACGAACCAAAGCAGCGTTGCCTCCGCATCCCTCGTCAATGTGTTTGTCCACACCCACGTGAACGACCGCCACATGAAACCGCTACTTGCTCTACTCACATCACAGACCATATTGCTGGCCAGCTCGCTGGTCGCGCAGCCCTTCACCGTTCAGCTGACCGGGACGGTGCCCACCTGTCTGCCCAACAGCGTCGTTGAGATCTACGAAGAACCCGGATTACTACACGACGTTGTCGCCGTGGATGGGAACTGCTCCTTCACCGCGACCTTCGGTGTCTTCCAACCCACCGGCACATTGAACCTGGTGGGAACATGCGCGAACGGATCACAGGCGCTCAACCAGTTCAACTTTGAGTTCGCCGCACCCGGTGACACGTTGGCCTTGACCATCGCGCTTGCCTGCGGTGGTGACCAAGTGGATTGCCTCGGCGTTACCGGTGGCACCGCATTTCCGGGTCATCCGTGTGATGATGGATCGGCGTCGACCTTGCTGGACGCTTGGACGGCGGACTGTCAATGCGTGGGTGTGGATTCGAGCCTGGTCGTATTCGATTGCCTTGGTGAGCCGAACGGACCCAACCTGTCGGGCACACCCTGTCTCCTGAACGACCCGAACGTCCCCTTCCCGATCGGTCTTTGGAGTGCGGATTGCCAGTGCCAACCGGACAGTACCTTCGGCAGCTACACGGATTGTTCGGGCGCGGTGAATGGGCCCGCTGTTGCCGGGACACCTTGTGATGATGGCAACGCCAGCACCGCGATCGATCTGTGGGATGTGAGCTGCCAGTGTGTGGGTTATGACTCTTCCGCCGTGGTATTCGATTGCCTGGGGGTGGCGTTCGGCGGCGCCCTGCCTGGTGCACCCTGCTTGATCGACGATCTGCCTTTCCCCGTGCTGGGTGCATGGGATGCGAACTGCACTTGCGTGCCCGACACCACGTTGGGCGCCTTGGATTGTTTGGGCATTCCCGGTGGTGGCAACCTGCCTGGCACCCCCTGTTTCACCATTTCCGAGGAGCTGCCGGCAGGCATTTGGAACAGTGCCTGTGAATGTGTGGCGGACACGGTGGAAGTGCTCTACTTCGATTGTGCGGGTATCCCCAATGGCCCCAACCTCGTGGGCACGGGCTGTGCTTACACCACGGACTCCATCAACTTCGGCGCCGGTGTTTGGAACGCGGACTGTGTCTGCATCGCCGATACCAGCGTAGGTCCCTTGGATTGCGCGGGGCTACCCAATGGACCGAACCAACCCGGCACACCCTGCTTCGACCCGAACAACCCCTTCGGCATCGGGTTCTGGGATCTGAGCTGCACCTGCATCATCGATACCACGAACGCACCGATCGATTGCCTGGGCATACCCAGTGGACCGAATATGCCGGGGATGCCTTGTAGCCTCTTGCCCGACACATCGAACACGGTGGTGGGCGTTTGGGGACCCGATTGCATCTGCTATGCCAACACGTTCGATTGCCTGGGCATCCCGGGTGGTGGGAATTTGCCGGGCACACCTTGTCAGAGCATTGCCTTGGATGGAACGCCCTACGAGGGGATCTGGGGCACTGATTGCTTCTGTTATGGCGACAGCACCACCTTCGTGTTGGATTGCCTGGGTCAGCCCAACGGACCGAACATGCCAGGCACACCCTGCCTTGTAGACTCGCTCTTCCCCGTGTTGCCAGTGGGTCTTTGGAATGCCAACTGCGAGTGCATCGCCGACAGCAGCTTCAACTATGTGGACTGCTTGGGCATTGAGAACGGCCCGAACACCATCGGCTCGGTGTGCGACACGGGCGATCCGAACGTGCTGGGCTACTGGACCAGTGATTGCGTGTGCGAGGCCTACACCATGCCACCGTGCTCAGCTGGCTTCATCGTAACGCCCGGTGTCATCGATACGGCAGGCACGGACCCGATCATGCTGTGGATCTTCAATACCAGCTTCGGCGGAACGGGAGTGTACACCTACCTCTGGGACTTCGGTGACGGCAGCACCTCCACGGATCCTTGGCCCATGCATGATTACGAAGGGAACGGCCCGTATATGCTCTGCCTCACCATCGCCGATAGCGATGGCTGCACCAGCACGTTCTGCGACACCTTGTCCGTGGACGAGAACGGCATCTTCAATGGCTTCACCGGCGACGGCTCGCGCACCTCTGGATTCAGTGTGCAGGTGCGTCCGGGCGAGGCACCCACGGGTGTGGATGAAGTGGCCGAACTTGAGGAAATGGAGCTGTGGCCGAACCCAGCAGCGGACCGCTTGCTGATCTCCTGGCCTGTTGAGCTCAATGGTCCATTGGAGATCATGGTCATGGACATGGGCGGGCGCATCGTGTTGAACGACAGTCCTGCTGTAAGCGGCAATCGCACCGATATCGCAGTGGAAGCCCTGCGTCCGGGCCTGTACATGATCCAGGTGAGCAACAACGGATCGATCCGCACCGCACGTTTCGTGAAGGAATGACCGATCCTCGGCCACAATAGCCGAGCGCCTCTAAAGACCGCCGGAGCAAGGCAATGGCCTCGCCCGGCGGTCTTCGCGTTCCAAGCGATCGGATCCGCTATCTTCTCCGTTCGTTCAGCTCCTCCGGGGCCATTTCCAAGGAAAAGAGACCTTCGACCCAACCCACCGACCCGATCCCGCGTGTAGGTAGGTGAACGACGATAAAGAACGCGAACCACACATCCCATGAACAGACTTATCCGCACCCTTTCACTTGGAACGGCTTTCGTGCTGGGCACTGCCGCCTTCGCACAACCCCTTCCTCCGTTCGACCTGACCATCAGTGGTCTGATCAGCGGTTGCAACCCTACGGGCACCAACTTCGTGAACATCCAGACCCAGCAGGGCACCCAGCCGGCCGTGGACATCGATGTGCCCGTGGATGGCAACTGTGGATTCAGCGTGGATCTCACCTTGGATGCGTACCAGGGTTGGTTCCTCATCAGCACCCCCTGCAATGGTGCCATCGTGAGCGAGACCATTTCCTACTCGGTGAACGTGCTCAACCCGGACAGTAACCATGTGTTCGTGGTCCTGAACTGCGGAGCGAACGTCCCCGATTGCCAAGGCGTGCTCGGTGGAACCGCGATACCAGGCACTGGCTGCACTGTTCCGGGAACCACCCTGGCCGGAACGTGGAGCGCGAACTGTGAGTGCGTGGCCGACTCCGTGGTCTACGATTGTATGCAGGTACCCAACGGACCCGATATGCCCGGCACACCGTGCACCAACCCGGCAACGGGCGTGAATGGGACCTGGAGCGCGCTGTGCGAATGCCAGCCGACGGTGAACCCGACATGTCAAGCGGACTTCTACATCCTTCAAGCCTATGAGAACGGCGACACCACCGGTGCTGGTGTGCCTGTACCGAACACCCTCTGGGTATGGAACCTGAGCAGCGGCGGAAGTGGCGTCTACCAGTTCCTCTGGAGCTTCGGCGATGGCACCAGCAGCACCGAAGCCTTCCCCTCCCACACCTACGCTGGTAGCGGACCTTACACGCTTTGCCTCACCATCAGCGACAGCGAAGGCTGCACGAGCACGCATTGCGATACCCTGTCCGTAGATGACGACGGCATCTACAACGGCCTGATCGGCAGCGGCGGCAACCGTTCCGCGCTCACCGTGAACGTGGTGAACCCGCTGGCCATGAGCATCGAGGAAAGCAGCTTCAGCACGATCTCGCTCTGGCCGAACCCGGCGCGTGAGCAGCTGAACATCGCTCTGGACAGCCGTCTCGATGGCGCGGTGAACATGGAGGTGATCGACCTCAACGGTCGCGTGATGATGATCCAGCAGGAACGCTCGGTAGCCGGCAACAACCGCTTCGTGCTCTCCACGGAAGGTCTGCCAGCTGGCCTCTATGCACTGCGCATCAGCAACGGATCGAACACGATCACCCAGCGCTTCGTCCGCGACTAGGTAAGCACGCGAATGGAGGAAGGTACCGGCCACCGTGCCGGTACCTTTCCCATTCCAGGCCCATGGTGAACGAGAGCCTCATAGCCAGATGCGTCAAGCAGGAAAGCAAGGCGCAATACGAGCTGTATCGTGCGCTGTACGGCATGATGATGGGGATCTGTTCACGCTACGAAAGGAACAAGCAGGATGCCACGGCGCGCATGAACCAGGGCTTTCTGAAGATCCTTACCAACCTGGAGAAACGGCGGCCCGAAGTGCCCTTCGAAGCTTGGGCGCGTAGGGTGATGATCAACACGGTGATCGATGCGTTCCGTCGCGACAAGGACCGCAAGGCCCACGAGTCGCTGGACCAGCCTGACGAATACGGCGACACCGGCACGATCAACGACTACCTCGAACACATGGAATCCGAAGCGTTCGCGGAGCTGCTGGCAAGAGTGCCACCGATGTCGCGCCACGTCTTCAACCTCTTCGCCATCGATGGCTATTCGCACCAGGAGATCGCCGAATTGGTCGGCATCAGCGAAGGCACCTCGAAGTGGCATGTTTCCAATGCGCGCACCATCCTACAACGGTCGGTGAACGCCCTCTCTAAGAATAACGAACGCACGGTGGCATCATGAGCGCAATGAACGACTTCGACGAACGTGCACGGCGCAAGCTGTCAGAGCGCGAACATCCTTTCGATGAGTCGGCCTGGCAGGCCTTGCGGCCCGAACTGGATGCGCTGCGCGAACGGAAGCGCCGTCGACGGTTCGTCCTGTGGTTCATGCTGCTCGCCTCCCTTGGAGTGGCTGGCTGGCTGCTAGCCCCGAAGAACGCAATTCCACCTGTCGCGGAACGAGGCACATCCACCGAACGTCCTTCGAATGTGGTCTCCGAGAATGAAGTTCCGCCAACGACCGCCACCTCACCCACATCCACCAAGGAACCATCCATCGCACAGCCTGCCTCGCCATCGCCTGCACAGGCCGACCCTGCTCCACAGTCGACAGATGGACCGCAAAGCGTGACCGTAAAGCGCCCCCACAGTGAACCCGCGCAGGCAAGAGCGCGAACCCGCACTCGTGATCTGTCGACCGAGAACAAGGCGATCGTGCAAGCGACGCTATCACCAGTGACCACTACGCCCCCGGACCCAGACACGGAGTTCACCACGATGAACGACGATCAGCGCGACCATACGATGGATGGAGCCCCCTCCACCTCAAAGGACAGTGTCGACGTGACCACGCAAGCTGAAGGGATCACTGTAGTAACACCTTTATCATCAACAGTGAACGAACCGATCACCGCAACGGTCCCTGTTGATACCGCTTCCCACACCCCAGCGACCACACGTGACACACTCCAGTACGTGATCGCCGTGGATAGCACCTTCATCGCGGACTCGGCTGTGGCCACCGCTCCTCCTCGACCTCGTAGCCGACTCGAGCTGAGCGTGTGGGGAGGCCCCTTCAACACCAGCACGCGTTACACCGGTGACCGCACCACGGACTGGGCCAGCACCATCAACAAGGCAGGATCCCTCGCCTTCGGAGCGGAAATGATGCACCAAGGTGAACACTTCGGACTAGGCGCGGGCTTGCACTACACCAGCTACGTGGAGCAACTCAACGCCGAAAGCCTGAAGGATGAACTGCGCACCACAGTGACCACCTATCAGCTGGACGGCATCGACACCACGGTGCTCGTGGTGAATGGTACCGTCTGGATCGGCGGACAGCAGTACTACATGACCCAGATGCTCGACACCACCATCTATGTCCTTGTCGCCACCGATAGCGAAGTGGTCGCCACCAACGTGCGTCGCAACGCACTGGCGCGCAGCAATCGCACCAGCTACCTGGAGATCCCCTTGCTCTTCGATGCGCACATCCGCCGTGGCCATTGGGGCTTCGCGTTGCGTGGAGGACCCACATTGGGCATCGTCCAAGGCAGACGGGGTGTACTCCCGACATCCAATGGCTACACTGACCTGATCGACGAAGCTTTCAGCGAGCTCGTTCTCGGCTACACCCTGCAAGGTCATATCCGCTACCATCTCAGCGAGGCTTGGTCGCTGGGGATCGGACCTGCGCTGCGTGGACAATTCTCGAACACCTTGCAAAGTGATCAGCTCCAACGGAGGGCCAATGCCGCTGGAGCGGTCATCACAGTAGGATACCGACTTCCATAAGGGCGGAACACCGAACTTGGCACCATGCGCACGGCATGGCCCGCACTACTCTGGCTGCTGTTGGGCTGCGCGCAAGCACCCATGGAGAACTTGGAAGAAATGAAGGCCATCGTGCGCCCAGGCGTGCTGCGCGCCGTGATCGAGATATCCGCAGGCACGGTGGAGAAGCGACAATATCACCCGGGAACGAACACCTTCCCGATCGACGAACGCAACGGTGTACCGCGCCGTATCGCCTTCCTACCCTACCCGGCGAACTACGGCTTTGTTCCTGGCACCAAGATGAACAAGGAGGAAGGCGGTGATGGTGATGCCGTGGACGTGTTCGTGATCTGCGGTGCCGTACCGAGCGGCACCGTATTGGAGGTGGAACCCATTGGGATCATCGAGCTGCTCGATGCCGGTGAACGCGATGACAAACTCATCGCATTGCCTATGGATCCCGCGTTACGCACCGTGGAAGCCGATGACATCCATGAACTCCCGGAGGCCGCACGTGCCATCCTGGTGACCTGGCTGCTCAACTACGACCCGGTGGATGGCGCACAGCTCATCGCCGTGAAGGGAAAGGACCAAGCCATCGCCACCGTGGAGCGATGGCTTCGGAAGTGATCAGGAGCGTACCTCCGCGCCGACCCCTTCCACCGCCTTTCGGATCCGCGCCATGGCCTTCTCCACCTGATCGTCGGTCAAGGTCTTCTCCTCGTCTTGTAGCGTGAAGCTGAGCGCATAGCTCTTCTTACCAGCGGCGAGTTTATCACCTTCGTAAACGTCGAAGAGGTCCACTTCGCGCAGCAACTTCCGCTCGGCACCGAATGCGGCGTCGCGCAACTGCTCGAAGCGCAGATCCCTGTTCAACAGCAGGCTCAGATCGCGACGCACGCTCGGGAAGCGGGGCACTTCGGTATAGCCCGCTCGTTGGTCATGGCAGGCCTCCAGCAGGACCTTTTCCTCCACTTCAGCGAAGAAGACCGGTTGTGATAGGTCGGAGGCTTTCAACTGAGCATCATCAACCTCACCGATCCAGCCGGCATGCCGACCCTTGATCGTAAGGGTGTGGGCATGATCCAACAGGGCGTGTTCCTTCGGCTCCCAGCTGCTCAGGCCAAGCAAACCCAAGCGTGCGAGCAGTGCTTCCACCTCCTCCTTCACATCCATCACTTCGGTGCGGCGGTCATCCGTGCGCCAGCGCTCGGGGTAGCGGCGACCGGTGAGCGCGAGAGCCAGCACATCGGTCTCCACCGTGCCCTTCGGCGTATCGCGGTAGACGCGACCGCGTTCGAAGAAGCGGAGGTCACGCTTCTGACGATTGATGTTGTGCGCCACCGCCGCCAGTGCCCCGAAAAGCATCGAGGGACGCATCACATCCAACTCCGCGCTCAACGGATTCTTCAACCGCACCAGTGCGTTCTTGTTCACGAACGTCGAGACAACGCAGCGCGCACCGTTCACCAACGAGGGTGTCATGATCTCACGAACGCCACGCGCTACGAGGTGCGACGAAAGTCGCGCGGCAAGATCTTCCGCTCCCAGGCTGGTATGGATCACGGAGGGCACCATCAAGCGCTCGGGCAACGGCACATTATCATATCCATGGATACGGAGGATCTCCTCCACCACATCGGCCGGACGTTGTACATCCACCCGATACGAAGGCACCTCCACCACGAGTCCATGGGTATCACGCTTCACCACATTGAAGTCGAGCAATTCCAACACGCGCACCACGGCATCGTGGTCGATATGCATGCCGGATAACCGGTCGCATTGTGCGAAGGTGAACGCCACGGTCGGCGCGTGCTTCAATGTATTGTCGATGTCCGTGATCGGCGAAACGATACGCGCACCAGCGACCTCTTTCAGCAGCAGTGCGGCGCGCTTGAGGGCATACACGGTCTGGCGCGGGTCCACGCCCCGTTCGAAGCGGAAGGAGGCATCCGTATTGAGCCCATGCCTGCGCGCTGTACGACGGATGGTACCGGGTTCGAAGCACGCGCTCTCCAGGAATACGGTGGTGGTCCTTTCAGTTACTCCGCTCTCCGCACCACCGAACACGCCAGCGATGCAGGCCGGGAGCTCGCCATCCGCGATCACCAGATCCTGCTCATCGAGCTTGCGTTCCTTGCCATCCAAGGTGGTGAACGCTTCGCCGACCTGCGCCTTGCGGACCACGATCCGTTGTCCACGCAACGTGGCGGCATCGAACGCATGCAAGGGCTGGGCGAGTTCGTGCTGCACGTAGTTCGTCACGTCCACGACATTGTTGATCGACTTCAGTCCGATGGCCAGCAGGCGATCCTGCATCCACTTCGGCGAAGGCCCGACCCTTACATCCGTGAGGGTCAAACCCGCATATCGGGGACAAGCGAAGACATCCTTCACTTCCACCTGTATCGCCGCTCCATCCGCATCCTGGGCGAACGCTTCCACCGAAGGAAGCTGGAGTTCAAGGGCCGCACCTGTGCGATGGACCAATGCTGCGCGCAGGTCGCGTGCCACACCGTAGTGGCCCATGGCATCGGTCCGGTTGGGTGTAAGGCCGATCTCCAGCACATGATCGCTGGTGAGCCCGAGGAAAACCGCTGCGGCTTCACCAACCGGTGCGGCAGGATCCAGGACCATGATGCCCGCATGGCTTTGACCAAGACCCAATTCATCCTCGGCGCAGATCATGCCATTGCTTTCCTGGCCCCTGATCTTGCTCTTCTTGATCACGAAACTGGTGCCATCCGGCAGGTGGATGGTGGTACCGATGGTGGCGACGAAGACTTTTTGACCCTGGGCCACATTGGCGGCACCGCAGACGATCTGTTGCAAGGAGCCCGACCCGATGTCCACCTGGCAAATGCTCAAGCGGTCGGCGTCAGGATGCTTCGCACACTCCACGACATGGCCCACGACCACACCGGCCAGCATGCCCTTCACAGGCTCGAAGCGCTCCACGCTTTCCGTCTCCAGGCCGGTGCTGGTGAGCACTTCAGCGGCTTGTTGGGGGCTGAGGTCGGTGCTGATGTACTGGCTTAACCAGTTCCAGGAAATGCGCATGGTTCGAAGATGGAGGCGCAAAGGAACGGCGGACACGCGGAATGGAAGACAGCCGATTACATTCGCACGACCATGACCGAACTGGAATACGAAAAGCGCCGGATCAAGAACAGCGTGGACGACATCGTTTCGCTGAAGGCCAACGTGTATTGCGAGCTGGGCCCCGGAGAGGACGGCTTGCTCTCTCGCCAATTGAGCGGGCGCGGCGTGAAGTCCGTCGCCGTGGAGGCACCCTGGGCACAAGAGGTGAACATGGCTTGGGCCAAGGAGCTGGGCATCCGCATCTACTTGCAGGAGTTCTTCACCGGCGACCTGTCGGTCATCGAGGAACCCGTGGATTGTTTCATCCTCACCCACTGCATCGCGCACTTCCGGTTCTCGCCGTACATCCTCATGCGGAAGCTCTACGATGCGCTTCCCTCAGGAGGGTACATGTACCTCACCACGGTGAACGCCACCTCCTATATGCGGGTGATGCAATTCGTACGCGGACAGGCCATCTCGGAGCGCGTGCCGCCGAAGGAGAACCCGAACTTCATCGAACGCGCCAAGGAATGGAACCGCACGGGCATGCAGCAGATCTGGGACGATTGGATGCATGTGAAGGAGTACACCCTGCCCGAGATCAAGGAACTGTTCACCGAGACGGGGTTCAAGATCGTGCGCGCGCATCACCGCAACAACCATCCCGAGTGGAACCGTACGTTCTGGAAGAAGAACCTCGCCATCAAATTCCTACCGCATTTGGCGGATGAGATCGTGGTGGTCGGGCGCAAACCCTGAAACGCAGCGGATGCCCGCCTCCGCCCATGGATGCGATAGCCCTGGCCATCCCCTTCTTCTTCCTGCTCATGGGGTTGGAACTGGCGTGGAGCATGTGGTCCGGACGTAAGGTCTATCGCTTCAACGACTTCGTCGCGAACCTGGGCTGCGGCATC
>JAEUTB010000187.1 GCA_016787995.1 Flavobacteriales bacterium
GTTCAGGATGGAATAGTCGATACCAGGAAGGTCCGTGAGCATGGAGAAGTCGATGTTCATACCGTGCCCACCGGCCCGTTCCTCCTCCGGCACATTGCGTGTATCGATGGTGATGTTCTTCCCTACGAAACCCGGCTTGGCTACCATGATCTTGTAGTCCGAGCCGTAATCAAGGTTGACCTCGTATTTACCGCTCGCGTTCGTGGGAACATCGATCAACTTGGCGCCGTTCTTGAAGACCGTGACGGTGACCCCGTCGAGCTTCTTCGAACTCGTGAGGTCCTTCACCGTACCGTAGATCATCACATTGTCCACCTGTGCGCGGACGGCGGTGACCAGGAACATGGCGAGGAGCATCCAGCACCAGCGTGCCGAACGTGTTGGCTTGGATCCCATCTGGTTACGAACGTCTTGCAGGAGGTTCATCAACGGGCTAAATTACGACATCTTTGGGCGCTCGCGGGGCCTTGCCGGCCTTGGAGCCCTTCCGATGCGCAGTATCTGGGAAACACGACATTTCCATCGACCACCCGATCTGGTGGTCGTAGGTGCGGGTATCGTTGGTCTTTTCACCGCATTGTTCTACAAGCGGGCGAACCCACATCACCATGTGGTGATCTTGGAACGCGGGCCTTTCCCCAGTGGCGCCAGCGTGAAGAATGCGGGCTTCGCCTGCTTTGGCAGCCCCAGCGAATTGCTGGCCGACGAAACGAAGGAAGGGACCGATGCGATGCTGACCCGTGTGGAGAACCGGTGGAAGGGGCTCTTGGAACTGCGCGCCGAATTGGGCGACGTGGCCATCGGATTCGAACCTACCGGCGGACACGAGATCTACGGCGCGCATGACCCGCTGTACACCCATGTGGCCGAGCGGTTCGATGCGTTGAACGCGGCCCTTCGGCCGATCTTCGGAAGGTCGGTGTTCGAATGGGACGATACAGCCGTCGCCCATTTTGGCCTTCACCCGGGACACCACCTGGTGAAGACCGACCTGGAAGGCCCCTTGGATAGTGGGGCGCTCATGAGCACCTTGCTACGAAAAGTGCAGGCCGCGGGCGTGCTTTTCCGACCCAACTGCAGCGTTGTTGGTTTGGAGGATCTACCGAGCGGTGTTCAGGTGAAGATCAACGGTGGAGAAGTGCTTCGTGCTGCGAACGTGGTGCTCTGTACCAATGGCTACGCGCGGCAGCTCTTCCCCGAACTACCAGTCGAGCCTGCGCGTGGTCAGGTCTTGAAGACCGCTCCGATACCCGGATTGAAATTGCGCGGAACCTTCCACTACGACGAGGGATTCTTCTACTTCCGCGACCACGATGGTGGCGTGCTGCTGGGTGGTGGCCGGAACCTGGATGTGGCCGGCGAGACCACCTGGGAGGATGCCACGACGGAGCCCATCCAGAACGCCCTCGAGGATCTTCTCCGCACCGTGATCCTTCCTGGCACCAGTTTCCAGGTCGTGCACCGCTGGAGCGGCATCATGGGCATGGGCCCCAGTAAGTCCCCGATCGTCGAACGGCGATCCGAGCGTGTGGTGGTGGCCGTACGCCTTGGAGGAATGGGTGTGGCGCTTGGTATACGCGTAGCCCGGCAGGCGGCGGAACTCGTGGGCTTGTGAACGAAAAAGACCGCCGAAGCGGTCCTTTCGAGAGCCCCCCGCCGGATTTGAACCGGCGACCTGCTCATTACGAATGAGCTGCTCTACCGCTGAGCTAGGGAGGCATGACCCGCAAGGTCCTGTCTGCGGGGCCGCAAATGTAGGGATAGCGTTGATCCAAGGAAATTATTCACGGGACGCCTTTCGTTGCAGAAAGACCAAGAAGTTGACCGGACCCGGGTAGAAGGCCCCCGAACGCCCGCATGCCTTGGCTCGGACAGGAACCCAAGGGAGCCACCAGCTTGCTCGACCTGCGGCGGCCATGGGTTGACCCTCGATGGATCGAGCGCCTATATTCGGCCCGCTTCCGAGGCGAACAACGCTCGGAGATAGTCATCGAAGACATGAGCAACACGCCAACGACGGTGCAGCGGACAGAGGAGCAGGCGAACGAGCAAGCCGAGCAGAACGAGCGTTCCTACGCGGAGTACTCCAATAAGGAACTGGCCTTCGATCCTTTGAAGGACTTGAACCTACCCGGCAGCTACGATGAGGTGCTCTCGCGCTTCAATCGACTCCAAGGGGACCGCGAACCGGAGGTCTTGAATTGACCTTGGCCTTCCAAGTTTAGACACCCCCGGCCCGACCGGGGGTTCTTGTTCCTTGACCGATCCGTTTGGTATCGGTCGTTGACGATAGTACTTTCAGACCATCCTCCGCGCGTCCTTTCCCCGGACCGTGTTGCATGGCCCGGAGTGGACCTCCACGGTGGCATGTCACCCAACATCCACCCTAACTCCCTGTTGCGCCATGAAAGTCTTCGATGCGAAACACATCAAGAACGTCGTACTACTCGGCTCCCACGGAAGCGGCAAGACCACGCTGGCCGAAACCATGCTCTTCGAAGCGGGTCTTATACCACGCCGCGGCCGAGTCGAGGATAAGAACACGATCAGTGACCACACCGAGCTGGAGCACGAACGTGGAAGCAGCGTGTACAGCACAGTGCTGCACACCGAATGGAGGAACTACAAGATCAACATCATCGATACACCGGGCCTCGACGACCTGATCGGTGAAACGGTACCCGCCTTGCGCGTTGCGGATACCTGTGTTCTCCTACTCAACGCGCACCACGGCGTGGAAGTGGGCACCGATCTGGTGTGGGAGCACCTGCAACGGTATGATCGCCCCGTGATCATCGGGGTGAACCAGCTCGATCACCCGAACGCCGACTTCGACAGCACCGTAGCTCAGGCCAAGGATCACTTCGGTCCGGCGGTCACGATGATGCAGTATCCTTTGGAACAAGGGGACGGTTTCCACCGCATCATCGATCTTCTGAAGATGACGATGTACGTGTTCAAGGATGCCGGGGGAAAACCCGAGAAACAAGCGATCCCGGACAGCGAGAAGGAACGGGCAGAAGCCTTGCACAAGGAATTGGTGGAGAAAGCCGCGGAGAACGATGAGACGCTGATGGAGCACTATTTCGAGAAGGGCGAGTTGGACGAGGACGAGATGCGCATCGGTCTTAAGAAGGGCATGATGGCGCGCACCTGTTTCCCCGTGTTCTGCTTGAGCGCCCTGCGGAACATGGGCAGCGGCCGTTTGATGGGCTTCATCGACAACGTGGCGCCCGCCGCGCTGGAGATGCCCCCCGAGGACCTGGTGGACGGTGGCGTGTTGGAGTGCAAGGCCGATGGGCCAGCCGTACTCTTCACCTTCAAGACCGTCATCGAGCCGCGCGCCGGACATATCTCCTTGTTCAAGGTCATGAGCGGTGAAGTGACCGAAGGCATGGACCTGGTGAACGACAACACCGGCGGCACCGAGCGCATCAACCAGCTGTTCATCGTGGATGGGAAGGAACGCAAGCCCGTGGAGAAACTGGTGGCCGGCGATATCGGCGGAACCATCAAACTGAAGGCGACGGCCACCGCGCACACCCTGCATACTCCCGGTAAAGCGATCAAGTTGCAACCCATCGCCTTTCCAGAGCCCAGATTGCGGCTCACGATCAAAGCGGTGGATGTGAAACAGGAGGAGAAACTCCATGCCGCATTGGTGGAGATCCAGAAAGAAGACCCCACGGTGGTATTGATCTATAGCCGCGAGACCTCGCAACAGCTGGTCGGTGGTCAGGGCGAGCTGCACCTCAACCTGCTGAAGTGGAAACTGAGCCACCACTACAAGGTGGAGGCGGAGTTCGGAAGCCCGCGCATCCCCTACCGCGAGACCATCCGTAAACCTGCGGAAGCCAGTTATCGGCACAAGAAACAGACCGGTGGTAGCGGCCAGTTCGGCGAGGTACACCTCCGGATCGAGCCATGGTATGAGGGCATGCCAGAGCCGGAAGGACGCAGCGTGCGCGGCAAAGAGATCCATGAACTGCCCACCGGTGGCGTCCTGGTCTTCTACAACTGCATCGTGGGTGGTGTGATCGACAACAAGTTCATGCCCAGTATACTGAAAGGCGTGATGGAGAAGATGGAACGTGGACCACTCACCGGGTCACCGGCGCGGGACATCCGCGTGATCGTGTTCGATGGCAAGATGCATCCGGTGGATAGCAATGACATCAGCTTCAAGATCGCCGGTCTACAGGCGTTCCGTGAAGCCTTCACCAACGCCGACCCGCAATTGATGGAACCCGTGCAGGAACTGGAGATCCGCGTGCCCACCGAACTGATGGGCGATGTGATGACCGACCTTCAAGGCAGGCGCAGTTTGGTGATGGGTGTGGAGGCCAGTGGCCGTTACCAGATCATCAAAGCCCAGACGCCCTTATCCGAGTTGGATCGGTACAGCACCACCCTGCGCAGCCTTACGCAAGGGCGCGGCACCTACACCGAACGCTTCCTCGCGTACCAAGCCGTACCAGCTGAGCTGCAGCATCGGTTGGTACACAGCCACAAAGAAGAAGAGGTGACCGCGTGAACGAAAGCACCATTCGCAAAGGGCTGGCGCGAGAGCGTCAGCCCTTTGTCGTTCTCCCTTTGGGATGGGCGTAGATTCGTGTCGATGAAAGTCCTGGCCCTTGCTGTTCCGAGTCTCCTCGTGCTCGCCTCGTGCAACGTGGCCCGCATACACGAACGCGCATGCATCAACCGATTGGAAAGGAACGACTATGCATCGCACACGTATGGGGACGCTCACGGTCCGCACCACGTGTGGGCGCGGGAGACCGGCAAGAAGAAGCTCCTCTTATTGCATGGCTATACGGGTTCCGGTGCCCAGCAGTGGAGCAAGACCGCCCGGTTGCTCAGCGACTCGTTCGATGTGGTCATGCCCGACCTGCTTTGTCACGGCAAAAGCACCAAGGATTGGGGGAGTATCCCCGGCGGTAACATCGATGCGCAGGTGGCCCATGTGGCGTTGCTCCTGGACAGCTTGGGCATCACAGAACCGCTTCCGGTGGTGGGCAGCAGTTACGGAGGTGGTGTGGCGGCGCGCTTCGCGGAGATGCATCCCGAGCGTGTAACGAAGCTGGTGATCTACGATGGTCTGGTGAGCGATTATTCCATGGCCATGGCCGATAGCATCGCGCGCAGTGTCGGTGGGGAAAGCATGTTGGCCGTGATGGGCACCCCGGCGGTGAAGGACCTTCGTTACGGGATCCGGTTGGCGCTCTACCGCAACCCACCCCTACCCGGTTTCATCCTGAAGCAGGTGTACAACGCGAACGTGAAACCCTTCCGCCCAGCGCAGGTGACGTTGATCAAGGACTTGATGGGCCATGAGGAGCACTTCGCGACCAAGCAGTACACGTGGACCATGCCCGTCTACTTGATCTGGGGCGAGCGCGATGAACTGATCCCGAATGCGACCGGGCAAGCGATCATGCGGCGCAACGGTATCCCCGAGGATCACTGGATGACCATTCCACGCACCGGCCATGTGGCCAACTTGGAACGGCCCAAGGCCTTCGACGCAGTGCTGCGGAAGATCCTTGCCGAGCACCCCTGATCAGGGTCGCGCGAACCCTGTAGAGCCTTCAGGTAAGTCGATGGCGTTATTCGACCGGTCCATGTCGGCCAAGCGCTCCAACGGGTCCACCACGATCGACCTGATGGCCGCAAAGTCCAGCGGTATGGTGAACGCGTAGAAGGGGTCGGTCCACTGCCACGGTTCCATGGCGGTGAAGGTGAAGTTCTCGGAGGTCGTCGCCTTCGTGCCGCGTTGCAACGAAAGCGGGATGTGGTAGGTCACCATGCTGCCGTCGCGTTTCTCCACCCGCACGTCCACCGGCATCAGTTGCTCGCCGATACGCTCCAATTCGATGGTGGTACTGCCTTGCTGACCCATCGTGCCACGAATGCCGTAGTCCAAGGTTCTCGTGGTGTTGATCCACTCATCGAAGTACCAATCCAGTTCCACACCGCTCTGCTTCTCCATCACGCGTTCGAAGTCGATGGGTTCGGGGTGTTTGAACTTGCACACATCGAAGTAACGCAGCAGGCCTTGTTGCAGGCCCTTCTCTCCCACCACCGCGCTCAACTGGTGTACGAACAGTTCACCGAAGCTGTAGGCCGTTGTTCCATAACCCCGGTTGGTGATGAAATGGTCCGCATGGATGCTCGGAGGCTCGTGCTTACCGCTTTCCACCAAGGCTCCATAACCCGCGAAGGCGCTGGCATGCGGATCACCGGGCTGAGGGAACAGCTCCTGCATGACTTCACTGCTGGCGTACTCCGTGAAGCCCTCATCCATCCAGGGGAAACGACCTTCATTGCTGGCGAGGACACCGTAGAACCAGCTGTGCACACTCTCATGCACGCTAACGCCCACCAGTGACCCGAGCCTGCGCTTTCCGGTGATCAAGGTGAGCATCGGATACTCCATGCCGCCATCTCCGCCTTGCACGAAACTGTACTGCGGCCACGGATACCGGCCGAAGTGCTCGTTCATGTGCTGGAAGTTGCGCACCATATAGCCTGGCAATTCCTTCCATGTGGCTTCGTACTCGGGCTTGTTCTTGTAGAAGAAGTGCAGTTCGGGACCACCCGGCACTTGATCCATCGTGTGAACGAAATCACGATCAGCGGCCCACGCGAAGTCGTGGACGTTGTTGGCTACGAAGTGCCATTTCAGCTTACCACCGGTCTGCCGTTTAAAGGGCTTCTTACCGGTGGGATATCCATGGCCTATCTCGTGCGGGTTCTGTAACACGCCGGTGGCCGCTAGGGTAAAGGCGCTGTCCATCTCCAATGTCACATCGAAATCGCCCCATACCCCGTGGAACTCGCGCCCCACGTAAGGATAGGCATGCCAGCCCCGGTGGTCGTACTCGGCCAATTTCGGGTACCACTGGGCCATGCTGTAGGCCACTTCTTCGGCATTGTCCCGACCGCTGCGGCGGATCTGCACCGGCACTTGTCCGCTGAAGGTGTACTCGAACGAAGTGCTCTTCTTCGGCAACAAAGGCTTGGCCAGGATGACTTTCAGCACGGTGCCGAGCGGCTCAAGGGAGGCGACCTTTCCATCCTGCTTCAGTTCCCTCACTTCTTGCCGCCCGATCTGTTGCGGCTCCAACTCAGCGATGCGCCCCCCTACCCGATCGTCCGGATCCTCGATGGTGCGCGACCGTACGTCCATCTCACTACCCGGCTGGAAGGCGTTGAAATAGAGGTGGAAGAAGACCTCGCGGAGGGTGTCGGGGCTATTGTTGGTGTACACCAGCTTGGCGGTGCCGGTGAACTTGTGGTCTGTCGCGTTCAACGCCACGTCCATGGTGTACTTCACCCGCTGTTGCCAGCGATCACATTGGGCGTGCGCCACGCTCCCCATCAGCAGCGAACCCGCCAGAACGCCGAACATCCCGTTCAATGACATCATGCCACAAAGAAAGGTGCCGCCTCGTTCTTGAAGCGGCACCGAGGTGTAGTAGGTTCAGACGGATCAGGAAAGCAGGCGCTGCCTGAGGGCGAACTCCAATTGCTGGTTGGCGGTGACGAGGCGTTCCGTGTAGGCGTTCCGCTCCTCTTCGGCTTTCACCTCAACGAAGGCCTTGCGCACGGCTTCAGCCAGTTCCCCGGCGTTCCACGGTTTGGCGCTGTAGTGTGAAACACCGGCCTTGTTCACCGCGTCCACGATGGCCTCCAGATCGGAATATCCGGTGATGAGCATGCGCTTGACGCTGGGGTACCGCTCGCGGACCAGGGACAGCATCTGGCTTCCGGGTGTGCCCGGCATACGCTGGTCGGCGATGACCACGTGCACATGCGCGGTGGCCAGGTGCTCCCACACCTCTTTCATGTTCTTGGCCAGGAGCACGTCCATTTCGCGACGGAAGGTGGCGAGGAATGCTTGACGGTTGCCGGCGTCGTCGTCCACGAATAGCACACACGGGCGTTCCAGTTCCTTGGCGAGTTTGGGGGCTGCACTCATGGCTTGGGTTCTACTAAGTAGTCGCCGGTACGAACGTTGGGATGTTCAGGTTACGATCAAAATGTTAATATTTTGTTGATAACTTTTAGACAACTACCTTCGACCCGGCTTTTCAAAACCTTCGTCCAACTCTCCGAACGCTATATGGACAATTTGCTTGAAGCGCTGCTCCACGCTTCAGCACCTGACCGGGACAGCTACCGGCCATTGTTCTTCAGGCCTTCCGACCCGAATGACCGGGCAGGCTTGGAGGCTCTGCTGAAGAAAAAGCCCCAACTCGTCGTGCATGACGTGTTGGAGAACCAGCTTGCTGAACTGGTGCGTTGCATGCATCCGGACCGTCGTTTCACGTCCGATGCCCTCAAGGCTGCGGTGAACGATCACCTGAAAGGCCAGGCGTTACATGACTACGGGGTATGGGTCTATTATCCCTGGTCCTCAACGCTTGTCCACCTGTTGGATGAGATCGAGTTCGTCCGCGTTCGAACGGACCGCAACCGCAACAAGATCACTGCGGAGGAACAAGCGCTGCTCGCTACGAAGAAGGTGGGCGTCATCGGACTCAGTGTGGGGCAGAGCGTGAGCCTCACTCTAGCACTCGAACGTACGTTCGGAGAGATCCGGTTGGCCGACTACGACACGCTTGAATTGAACAACCTGAACCGCATCCGCAGCGGCGTGCACGAAATGAGCAACCTGAAGGTGGTGAATGCCGCGCG
>JAEUTB010000212.1 GCA_016787995.1 Flavobacteriales bacterium
AGTAGTACTCGCGCGTGGCCTCTGAGTCGTGGTCGCCGAACACCATCTGGTTCCGGTTGTCCAAGTAGAGGAATTGCAGGGTGTTGATCAACGTGGTCTTGCCCGCGTTGTTCGGCCCTACGAGTTGCAGCGAATCGCTCAGTTCCACTTCGGCGTAATCGTAGCTGCCGCTGCGGATGGCGATGAGTTTGGTGGGTCCTAGTTGCATGGTCTTCTTCTTACGTCTTCAGTCTTCCTACTTGATCCTTCGGTTCGCCTCAGTTCATCTCCGGGTCGATCGCCTTCTTCTCCGGTGGTCCACCATCCAATACTCCACGTGTCTCTTGCTCGGCGGCCAGGCTGATCTCCTGGCACTTGTCGAACACCCGGTGGAAGGGACGAAGGAAACGGAACGTGTCGTCCGGGAAGTACTCCACCCAGCCGTAGTTCACCATGCGCTTCACCAGCTTGCGCAGTGCGGTCTCGTCCTCGATCTCCACGGCCCGCAAGTGTGCTTTGTAGCGGTCGGTCTGTAAATGGGGCAGGCCGGCGATGCTGAAGCGCTCCGTCAGCAGGTACTCCTCCACCGGCTTGCCATCGTTGGCCGTGGCTTCGATCAGGATGAAGCTGAACACCGCGATACCAGCCAGCGAACTCGATGGTGGTGTGTTCTCCGCCTCTTCCTTGTGCAGGTAGAAGAAGTCGCGCGGATGGCGGATCAGATTCAGACCCAGCGGCTCGAAGTAGGTCTTGTACGCTTCGTAATTCTCGGCCAGCGCACTGTGCAACGTGCCTTGCTCGTGGGTGATGTACGAGCCTTGCCGGAGCTTGTCGAAGATCTCCTTCAACTGGGGAAGGGTGGTTGTGGTCGTTTCCGTGGTCATGCGCGGGTGATGGAGATGGTCGATACTTCAAGCACGCCGTCGCGCGTGCGGTATTGTTTCTGTTTGCCACCCTTGAACTGCACGTCCATGGTGGGGTCGAAGAGCAGGCGGCTCAGTCCGAGCAACATGTCGCTGGTGCCTTTCTCGGGGAAGGTGCCGGTGATCCACGCCGTGAGGTCCTTCACCGGAAGCTCCTCGCGCAGGTCCGTGGCCAGGCCGTTCAACCACAGCAAACGCACGTAATCGGGTGGTGTGTCGCCGTTCTCCTCCATGCTCAACACCGGCGGTGGCGTGGGTGGGTGGCTGATCACTTCGTTGATCACGTGGCGTAGTACGGCGTCCGTCGGCGGGCATTCGATGCCGGCACGATCGGCTTGTACCATGTAGTTCACCACCCAGTCGTCCTGCTTCATCTGGCGCAAACGCCCCAGCGCCAGGGTGGCACCGTGCGCGATGGCACTGGCCCGGCGAAGCACATCATACAGCGGCTGCAGCTCACGGCGGCTCTCGTTCAGGGTATGGATGGATCGGCGACGCAGTGCACGGATCTGCCGCTCGTTGCGCGCGATCATGCCCATCTCCACGTACACACCTTGCTCCCGCGCGGCACGCAGGGCCAGGTCGGTCTCATCCAGTACGCTCACCAGCAGACCATCCACACGCACGATCTCCACCAGCGGATGAACGTACTGGTCCATCAGGCCCACGATGCGCAGGTAACGCTCGCGCACGCTTACACTGGTGCGGTCGGCCTTGTACCGGGCCACTTCGCTCATCACGGCGCGGTGCGTGGCATCCAGGTCGTCCTGCATGCGGCGCAGGGTGTGGTCCACCTCGTTGGTGGCCATGGCCACGCTCAACGCATCGCCGGCCTCTATGCCGATCACGATCCGCTTGCGGGCGCTTTCCAATGCAGCGATGTAACCCTGGATGATCTCCGGGCTCGTGGGTACCGCATCGTTGTACAGGTAGTTGATCAGTTGCAGCAGCGGCTGCGCCATTACATAATGAGCGCTGCCCTCTTCCAGCGGCACGAGGATCTGCAGCTCCAACAGGCGCTGCCAAGTGGTCTCCGGCTGTTCCGATACCGAGTCGCTGAAGGTGCGGATGAGCTGGCGCACCTGCGCTTCGCTCACATCACCGGGTTTCACGGCGATGGCG
>JAEUTB010000003.1 GCA_016787995.1 Flavobacteriales bacterium
CAACGCCGACATGAAGGCCATCGTGGCCCGCAGCCGCGGGGTGGCCGACGGCATGAGCAAGGGCGTGCAGTTCTTGATGAAGAAGAACAAGATCGACGTGATCATGGGCACCGGCAAGCTCCAGCCCGGCAAGAAGATCGAGGTCACCGGCGCCGACGGCAAGAAGCAGGTGGTGGAAGGCAAACACATCATCATCGCCACCGGCGCCCGCAGCCGCGTGCTGCCGAACCTGCCACAGGATGGCAAGAAGATCATCGGCTACCGCGAAGCCATGGTGCTGGCCGAGCAGCCCAAGAGCATGGTGGTGGTGGGCAGCGGTGCCATCGGCAGCGAGTTCGCCTACTTCTACAACGCCATCGGCACCAAGGTGACCCTGGTGGAGTTCATGCCCAACATCGTTCCGGTGGAGGATGAGGAGGTGAGCAAGCAGCTGGAGAAGAGCTTCAAGAAGCAGGGCATCGAGGTGATGACCGCCAGCGAGGTGACCAACGTGGACACCAAAGGCAAAAGCTGCATCGTGACCGTGAAGAATGCCAAAGGCGAAACGAAGATCGAAGCCGATGTGGTGCTGAGCGCCGTGGGCATCGCTGCCAACCTCGAAGGCATCGGCCTGGAAGAGGTGGGCATCGTCACCGACAAGGGCAAGATCAAGGTGAACGAGTTCTACGCCACCAACATGCCGGGCTACTACGCCATCGGCGACGTGACCCCGGGCCAGGCTTTGGCGCACGTGGCTAGTGCCGAAGGCATCATCTGCGTGGAACAGATCGCAGGTCACCACCCGCAGCCCTTGGACTACGGCAACATCCCCGGCTGCACCTACTGCAGCCCCGAGGTGGCCAGCGTGGGCATCACCGAGAAACAGGCCAAGGAGAAGGGCCTGGAGATCAAGGTGGGCAAGTTCCCCTTCAGCGCCAGCGGCAAAGCCAGCGCGGCCGGTGCCAAGGACGGTTTCGTGAAGCTGATCTTCGACGCCAAGTACGGCGAGCTGCTCGGCGCGCACATGATCGGCTACAACGTCACCGAGATGATCGCCGAGTGCGTGAGCATCCGCAAGCTGGAGACCACGGGCCACGAGATCATCAAGACCGTACACCCCCACCCCACCATGAGCGAAGCCATCATGGAGGCGGCAGCGGCGGCATACGGCGAGGTGATCCACCTGTAGGGGCGACGTTCACGTCGCCCCGGTGAACGGTGCGCCATAGCGCACCGACCAACAGGTGGGCACGAACGACCAGGTATACCATGTGCGGCATCGCCGGAACCTTCCAGATCGACCACGCGCGCCCCGCGACTGCGAGCGACCGCATCCACGCGGCCTTGCAGTGCATCGCGCACCGTGGTCCTGATGACGAAGGCATCTACACCAACGGCAGCGCCGTGCTGGGCCACCGCCGCCTCAGCATCATCGACACCAGTAGCAACGGGCACCAGCCCTTCGCGGACAATGGCGGTCGCTACACCATCGCCTTCAACGGCGAGGTCTTCAACTTCCAAGCACTTCGCGCGGATCTTGAAGCCAAGGGCCATACCTTCCGCAGTACCAGCGACACGGAGATCATCCTCCGCTTGTACACCTTGAAGGGGCCCGCCTTCCTGCACGACCTCAACGGCTTCTTCGCCCTAGCCATCCACGATGCGCAGGACGACACCCTCTTCCTGGCCCGCGACCGCTTTGGGGTGAAGCCCTTGCTCTGGAGCGAAGTGGACGGCCGCTTCCTCTTTGCGAGTGAATTGAGAAGTCTGCTGGCCTTGGGTGCTGGGTGTGAACAGGATCCTGTGAGCGCCCGCCAATACTTCGCCTACTACTACATCCCCGCGCCGGATACGGTGTTCAAAGGCACCCACAAGCTACTCCCGGGCCACAGCATCTACGTGGACAAGACCGGCGTACGCGTGGAGCGCTGGTACGACGTGGTATCCGCCAGCCAGCAGGTGAAGAAGAGCGCGGATCCGCAGAAGACCCTCTTCGAACTGCTGGAC
>JAEUTB010000016.1 GCA_016787995.1 Flavobacteriales bacterium
GCCCAGCACGAGGCAGTCGCCGGCATCGTGGAGCGCATCGGTCAGCACGGCGATGCTCCCGGTCCACCAACCGCCCGCCACTTCCACCAAGGTGAAGGCGAGGTTGATGAAGAAGGCGAGCCTTAGCGCCTTCGCACCCGACGCGTGTACATGCCCATGCTCATGACCAGCGTGCGCGTGGTGATGGGCGTGATGATGAGCGTGCATGTGGGGCATCGGGTTGGGCGAAGGTAGCCTCACCCCACGATCACCCGCCCGGTCTTCTTCGCCAGCCGTTTCTTGGCTTCGCTCAGGTGCATGATCTCCTGCAACAAGGCCATTACACCGACCTCATCGGCGGCCTTGAGCTCCTCCTGGCGGTCTTTGATCATGCGGTCCACGCGGCGCTCCTTCAAGATGTCCACGGCCTCTTCGAGCGCGTCGTAAAGCACTTCGCTTTCGCGCTTCACGTGGATCTTGTGGCGCTCCTTCCAGTTCGGGCTCAGCACGTGCTTTTCGGTGAGCAGGTCGATGGCCGTGGTGCGCCAGGTCTCCTGTTCATGCGTCACATAACGCTGGCTTTCCACCGGTGTGCCCAGGTTGGTGCTGTGCCGATAGTCCAGGTACATCTCCCTGAAGATCGGTTCATCGAAGAGGATGTCGTCCAGGGCCAGGAGTTCGAACATCAACTCGGCCACGCTGGTCTCCTCTTCGGAGGTGTTGCCTTCCTCATCCTGCACCGGCACATTGATGCGTTCGTGCCCATAGCTCAACAACATGCGCAGCAGGTCGCGTTCCTGCGGTGCGGTGCCCAGGTCTTCGAGCGTGGGTTGGGGCGCGGCGATGTCCGGAGCCAGACGCTCCTCGGGCATTGGTTGGTCGTCTCCCAGCTTCCTGCGGTACTGCCGGCGCAGCACCTTGTTCATCTCGCTGATCAACGCCTGCTCGTTGATCTGGAGCAGGCGGCTGCATTGCTGGATGTACAATGAACGCAGAACGAGGTCGGGCACTAGGGCCACACTTTCCACGATCTCGTGGATGGCCGCTGCTTTCTTCACCGGATCATCACCCACCTCCTGCATCAGCAAGGTGGCTTTGAAGACGAGGAAGTCCTGCGCCGTGCTGGTGAGGTGCACCATCACCTCGCTGCTGCTGTGGCTCTTCGCGAAGCTGTCCGGATCCTCGCCTTCGGGGAAGGTGACCACCTTCACGTTAAGGCCTTCCTTCAGCACCAGGTCGATCCCGCGCAAGCTCGCCTTCATGCCCGCGGCATCCCCATCGTACAGGATGGCCACGGTAGGCGCATAGCGTTTGATCAACCGAACCTGTTCTTCGGTGAGGCTGGTGCCGCTGCTGGCCACCACGTTGGTGATACCCGCCTGATGCAGGCTGATCACATCGGTGTAGCCTTCCACCAGATAGCACAGGTTCTGCTCCACGATGGACTTCTTCGCGTGGAAGATGCCGTAGAGCGAGCGGCTCTTGTTGTAGAGCACGCTCTCCGGACTGTTGAAATACTTCGGGAGCTTCTTGTCGCTCTTCAGTGTGCGGGCTCCGAAGGCGATAGGCTGACCACTGAGGCCAAGGATGGGGAAGGTGACGCGGCCGGCGAAGAAGTCCCAGGCGCTGCCACTGCCATCGTCACGGCGTTTGATCCAACCCGCCTTTTCGAGTAGTTCGGGGTTGAAGCCGTTGGCCGTGGCTGCTGCGGTGAACGCGTTGCCGAACTCGGGCACGTAGCCCAATTGGAACGTGCGGATGGTGGCGTCGCTGAAGCCGCGCTCGCGGAAATAGGAGAGGCCGATGCGCTTGCCTTCGTCGGTGTTCCACAGTTGCTCTACGCTCCAGTTCAGCGCCCATTGCTGGATCACCGCCAGGGCCTCGCGCTCGCTCTGTTCGATCTGCTGCTCGGGCGTCTGCTCCTCTTCCGGCAGGTCGATGTTGTAGCGCTTCGCCAGCCAGCGGATGGCTTCCACGTAGCTGAGGTGCTCGTGTTTCTGAAGGAAGGTGATGCTATCGCCGGCCTCGCCACATCCGAAGCACTTGTAGATGCCCAGGTTCGGGCTTACGTTGAAACTCGGTGTCTTCTCGTTGTGGAAGGGGCAGAGCCCAAGGAAACGAGGCCCCTTTCGTTTCAACGCGACGAACTCGCCCACCACCTCCTCCACGCGGGCGGCGTCCTTCACTTGCTGTATGGCCTGCGGGGCGATCACCTTCTTTCCTGACCGGTTCGGTGCAACGGGGCCGTGAATTTACCAGGAGACGCCTCCGAAGTAGCGATCGTTCGATAGTTCTACCTGCTGGCTCAAGGTGTGGACAACCCGCGCTGCTGAAGGCCTGGGATAGAAGCGACTACGGGTGCCGCCACGATCCATCAACAAACTACTCACGATCCAGCTCGATCACCGCACCGGTGCTGTCATATTGCACCCGTTTCACCTCCACACCGTTGGCATCGAAGAAGACCCATTCGCCGCTGGGCTTGCCTTGGTCATAGAAGCCCGTGTAGTACGTGCGGCCGTTGTCGTGGAACACTTCCGTGGGGCCGTGCTCTACACCGTTGCGGTAGATGGAGCGACTCCAGATCACTCCGTTCGGGTGGTACGAGATCCAGGAGCCCACGCGCTCGCCATTGCGCATGTTGCCCTCCATACGGCCGCCACGGCTGAGGGGGATCACCTGGGGTCCGTTCGCTGGCGGAGCCACCTTGGCGGTGGTATCGGCGGCTGACGGTGTTGCCGCCGGCTTGGTCTCAGTGTTCCCGCATGCGAAAAGGAGGGTCGCGGCAAGCAGGGTAAGAAGGGGTTTCAAGGTTGCCATGTGCTCACTTCTTGCGCTCTACCGTGAGGTGTACCAAGCCTTCCAGGGCATCTCGAGCGTCGTTCTTCTCGAAGGTATGCAAGACGTTCAGCGCCTTGTCGCGGTATTCGAGCATACGCTGGTTGGCATGTGCGATCCCTCCTACGGCGGTCACCTTCTGCACCAGCCTGCTCACGGCGGCATCGTCTTCGTTCTTGTTCTTCACCACGTCCACCATCCACCTGCGGTCGCGTGCGTCCACGTTGCGCAAGGCATGGATCAGGGGCAGGGTGAGTTTCTTCTCCTTGATGTCGAGGCCGGTGGGTTTGCCCGTATCCTGGCCACTGCCGTAGTCGAATAGGTCGTCCTTGATCTGGAAGGCGATGCCTGTGAACTCGCCGAACTGCCGCATGCGCTCCACCTCGTCCGCTGCACGCCCCGCGGCGCTGGCCCCGCTGGCGCAGCACGCTGCGATCAGGCTGGCCGTCTTCTTGCGGATGATGTCGAAGTAGACCTCCTCGCTGAAGTTCAGTCCACGTGTCTTTTCCAACTGCAACAGCTCCCCCTCGCTCATCTCTCGCACGGCATGGCTCACGATCCGCAGCAGATCGAACTCCCCTTTGTCGATGGCCAATAGCAGACCCCGGCTCAGGAGGTAGTCGCCCACGAGCACGGCGATCTTGTTCTTCCACAGCGCGTTGATGCTGAAGAAGCCCCGACGCAAGTTGGCATCGTCCACCACGTCGTCATGGACCAGGGTGGCAGTGTGGAGGAGCTCGATGAGGCTGGCCGCCACGAAGGCGCTCTCCTGCACAGGGCCGAACTGCCGGGCGCTGAGTAAGGTGAACATGGGCCGCATCTGCTTGCCCTTGCGCTTCACGATGTAATGCATCACCCGGTCGAGCAAGGCCACCTTACTCCGCATGGCTTCGCGGAAGTGCGGCTCGAAGGCCTTCATTTCCGCCGCGATCGGGCGCTGGAGTTCGTCGAAGGTGAGCATGGGCCCGGGTCGTGCTCCGGGTGGGCAAAGATGGGCATAGGCCCGGTGTCGGGAACAACCTTTGCCCGGTTCGTTCGTCCATTGGGAAGTGCCAGATCACCACCTACCTTCGCTGTGCATGATCATCCGGACCCTTCGTTCGTACTTCTGGCTCACCGCCTTTGTTCTCCTGTCCGCCTCCGCTGTACAGGCCCAACCGGGCAAGACCAAAGTGGTGCTGTACAAGGACCGGGTGGCAGCTGCCTTCGATACGGTGAACTGCGTGAAGAACGTGGTCAAGATCAATCCACTGGTCTTCTTCCGCGGTGAAATTCCGGTCT
The DNA here is from genome assembly GCA_016787995.1 of Flavobacteriales bacterium. Classification (GTDB taxonomy): domain Bacteria; phylum Bacteroidota; class Bacteroidia; order Flavobacteriales_F; family PHOS-HE28; genus PHOS-HE28. The sequence continues at coordinate 4,099 of JAEUTB010000016.1, forward strand.
ATTACGAGCGCGCCATCACGCACCGCTTGAGCCTGGAGGCCGGTATCGGGGTCACTCTTCGCAACTATCTCGCGCTTTCGTTCACGGGTGATGATGCCGATGATTTCGGAGCAGGCACCGAGATCATTCCGCGACTCAGCTTCAACGTGGGTTTCCGCTACTATTTCGTGGACGACTTGGAACCCCAAGGGGGCTATGCACAGATCTCCTTCGCACACCTCAACTTCACCAAGGATATCCGGACCAAGGGTCCCACCGGGGAATTCACCGATGTGACGCTTCGCGATGATCGGACCTACAACGATGTGCGGTTCCTCTTCGGCTACCAGATGCTGAGCAGCAACAGCAATTGGTTGTTCGATCTGTACGGAGGGCCGGCTTTCCGCGATCGGTTCAACGTGAAGGTGCAGGAACGCCTGGATCTTAGCGGGGATCGTCCCACTTGGGCCTATACCGTGGAAGAGTCGAAATCGCAGGGTTTGGCCTTCTTCCTCGGGGTGAAGGTCGGCTATGGGTTCTGAGCAGCTACTGCTTCCAGTGGATCGGGTGCTCCGATCAGGTACTACTTCATGACACGCTCACCGTCCTTCAGCGCCGGTTCGTTCTTGTTCGCGAGTTGACCACAGGCTGCATCGATGTCGCGGCCGCGGCTCCGGCGGATGCGGGCGATGATACCCTTCTTGTCCAGGTGCTGTTGGAACGCCTCCGCATCCTGGGCATCGGTGCGGCCGAAACCGCCAGCGTCGATGGGATTGTATTCGATCAGGTTCACCTTGGCATGCACATCACTGGCGTACTTCACCAGCTCCTGCGCGTCGGCCAAGGAATCGTTGAAGCCGCGGAGCAGGATGTACTCGAAGGTGACATCCTTGCCGGTGGTGCGCGTGTAGTACCGCAGGGCGTCCTTCAATTCGGTGAGCGAATTCTGCTCGTTGATCGGCATGATGCGGTCGCGCTTGGCGTCGTTCGCAGCGTGCAGCGATAGCGCCAGGTTGAAGCGGGCCCCATCATCGGCCAGCTTGCGGATCATCTTCGCGATCCCCGCCGTGCTCACCGTGATGCGACGCGGGCTCATGCCCAGGCCGTCCTCTGCGGAAATGCGTTCTGCACTGCGCATCGTGTTGGCGTAGTTGAGCAGGGGTTCCCCCATGCCCATGTACACGATGTTGGTGAGGCCCTGCTGGTAATACTTGCGGGCAAGCTCATCGATCAGTACCACCTGGTCGTAGATCTCCTGCGCATCGAGGTTGCGGATGCGCTTGAGTTTACCCGTGGCGCAGAAGCTGCAGGTGAGGCTGCATCCGATCTGGCTGCTGATGCAGGCGGTCAAGCGCGTGGGTGTCGGGATCAGCACACCTTCCACCACGTGGCCATCCCAGGTCTTGAAGGCGCATTTCACCGTGCCATCCTGGCTGCGCTGCTCCTCCACCAATGCCAAGGGTCGCAACACCGTGCGTTCGGCGAGGTGCGAACGGAATGTCTTTGGCAGATCGCTCATGTCATCGAACGAGCGGGCCTTCTTGCGCCACAGCCATTCCCAGAGCTGCTTGACGCGGTAGGGTTTCTCGCCCACCTCGTTCACGAGCGTCTTGATCTCTTCCAGGGAGAGGTCGCGGATGTCGGTGGGTTGCATCGGTCAAAGATACCGGGTCAGGAGAGGAGGATCTCTGCGAGCCGGATATCGACTGGAGTCGTCACTTTCAGGTTCTTCTCTTCACCTGGCACAAGATGGACCTTTGTGCCTGTGCGCTCCACCAACGTGGCCTCATCCGTGAACGCCGGATCATACGGCGCCGCGAAAGCTGCGCGGAGCAACGCCACCTGGAAGCACTGCGGTGTCTGAACGGCCCGCATGCCTGTGCGGTCGATGGCTCGGCTGCTGTCCCCTTCCACCAAGCGGACGGATGATGTGATCGGCACCACCGGGATGGCGGCACCGTGCTCTTCGGCCGCTGCGAAACAACGCGCGATGAGCTCCTTGCTCACCAAGGGGCGAACACCGTCATGCACGGCGACGACACCATCGCCTTTCACCACGGCGAGCCCGTTCCGTGTGGAGTGGAAGCGTTCTTCCCCGCCGGAAACCACATCGTGTTCGACCAGAAAACCGTGTCCGATGCACAGGGCCTTCCAGATCGCGATCTGCCCCTCGGGTAACACCACGATGATCGGCATGGCCGGATCGAAGGCACGGAACGCTTCAATGGTCCAACACAATAGCGGCTTACCCTTCACCAACATGAACTGCTTGGGGATGGGGCCACCCATGCGCTTGCCGGAGCCGCCTGCTACGATGATGGAGGAGCGTTGCATGGGTAGAAGTTGCCGCAGAGGCGCCGAGACGCAGAGCGGAAGGGTAGTCGAACGTCATGCAAAGAAAGAGGCGCAGAGCTTTTCTTCTCCGCGCCTCTGCGTCTCTGCGGCTTTTCTTCCTCAGATGATCAACATCGCGTCCCCGTAAGAGAAGAAGCGGTACTTGTCCTTGATGGCCACCTTGTAAGCGTTCCACACATGGTCGTAGCCACCGAAGGCGCACACCTGCATCAGCAAGGTGCTCTCGGGCATGTGGAAGTTGGTGATCATGCTATCGGCGATGCTGAAGTCGTAGGGCGGGAAGATGAACTTGTTCGTCCACCCGTTGTACGGCTTCATGTGGTTCTCCGTGCTCACGCTGCTCTCGATGGCACGCATGGTGGTGGTGCCCACCGCGCACACGCGCTTCTTGGCGTCCTTGGCGCGGTTCACGATGTCGCAGGCCTCGCGGTCGATGATCACCTGCTCGCTGTCGGTCTTGTGCTTGGTCAGGTCTTCCACTTCCACCGGACGGAAGGTGCCCAGACCCACGTGCAAGGTGACCTCGGCGAAGTTGATGCCCTTGAGCTCCATGCGCTTCATCAGCTCGCGGCTGAAGTGCAGGCCGGCCGTTGGTGCTGCGACCGCCCCTTCGTGCTTGGCGAAGATGGTCTGGTAGCGCTCGGCATCACTAGCTTCTGTCTCCCGCTTGATATAGCGGGGCAGCGGCGTTTCACCCATCTCCGTGATGGTCTGCTTGAACTCCTCGTACGTTCCGTCGAAGAGGAAGCGCAAGGTGCGGCCGCGGCTCGTGGTGTTGTCGATCACTTCGGCCACCAACTCGTCGTCCTTGCCGAAGTAGAGCTTGTTACCGATGCGGATCTTCCGGGCCGGATCCACTATCACATCCCAAAGGAGGCTGTCGCGATTGAGTTCGCGCAACATGAACACCTCGATCTTGGCACCGGTCTTCTCCTTGTTGCCCCACATGCGCGCGGGGAACACCTTCGTGTTGTTCAGGATGAAGGTGTCGCCCTCATCGAAGTAGTCGAGGATGTTCTTGAATTTCTTGTGCTCGATCTTCCCGTCTTTGCGGTGGAGCACCATCAACTTGCTGCCGTCGCGGTCCTTGGTGGGGTACAGAGCGATCTGCTCCTTGGGCAGGGCGAATTTGAACGCGGTAAGTTTCATGGGGTTGGGGCGGGCTTACTGGGCCGGGCCTGAGAGTTTGGGGCGCCGAAGATAGTACGATCGCGAAGCGAATGTT
>JAEUTB010000067.1 GCA_016787995.1 Flavobacteriales bacterium
GAAATTCGAGAAGGCCAACGTGTACATGCAGGAGGGCGCCTTCGGCAGCGAAGCCATCCTGCTCGGCTTCCGCATGTACGGCTTGAAGATGCAGCTCGCCACCGACCCCAAGGATGCCGCGAAAGTGGCCGCCGCCGTGGCCCGAGTGCAAGCCGCCGCCGACGAACTGTGGAAGGACTACGTGCCCGCCATCGACCAGGAAGTGACCGCCCAGATGTTCAGCCTCATCCACAGCGATGTGGAGCGCGACCTGCAACCGACCGTGATGGGCACCATCGAGAAGAAATTCAAAGGCAACTTCGATGCCTGGGCCGCTGCGATGTTCAAGACCAGCGTACTCACGGACCGTGCACGCCTCAACGCCTTCCTGGCCAAGCCCACGTTGAAGGTGTTGGAGAAGGACCTCGGCTTCCAAGCTGCTGAATCGTGTTTGAACCACTACCGCAACTTCCTCGGCCCGGCCGTGAGCGCCGGTGATGAGGACCTCGCCAAAGGCTACCGTTTGATGGTCGCCGCCATGCGCGAGAAGGACGCCGCCAAGAGCTGGTACCCCAACGCCAACAGCACCATGCGCCTAACCTATGGTCAAGTGGGCAGCTACATCCCGGGCGACGGCATGTTCTACAAGCACATCTGCACCGCACGCGGCATCCTGGAGAAGGAAGATCCCACGAACGACGAGTTCATCGTGCCTGCGCGTCAGAAAGAGCTGCTCATGAAGAAGGAGTACGGCCGCTACGCCGACGAGAACGGCGAACTCGTGGTCTGCTTCATCAGCAACAACGACATCACCGGTGGTAACAGCGGTAGCGGCGTGTTCAACGCCAACGGTGAACTGATCGGCATCGCCTTCGACGGCAACTGGGAAGCCATGAGCGGCGACATCGCCTTCGAGCCCGAGTTGCAGCGCACCATCAGCGTTGACATCCGCTACGTGCTCTGGACCATCGACGTCTTCGCCGGTGCCGGTCACCTGGTGAACGAAATGACGTTGGTGAAGACCAAGACCGAAGAGCCCAAGGTGGAAGTGCCTGCTGTGGAACCCGTGGCGCCGGTGAAACCCGCCAAGCCGATGGTTCCGGCCAAGAAGAGCTGAGGGTTACATACCTACTGAAATGGAGAACGGCGACCGGAAGGGTCGCCGTTCTGCGTTGGGGGTCTTGGCATCATCGGCGCCCCGAACCAGGCAGATCAACTTCTTCACACCATCCAGGTGGGATGAAGCATGCGGGCCGGTTGGGGCTGTATGCTCCCACTCGGCGAACGGATACAGGAAAGGAGCGCCGAATGGCATAATGGTGAAGCGATTAGCCTGAGTGGAGCGCCATGCCCCAGGCTGCGCATGGTTAATGGCGAACACCGTGCACCCTTTGTGGACGCTGCACACTCAGCCGGTCTTATCGCGAGAGGCTCGAAGACTCGCGACCGATCCTCAGCCTATAGCCCCCTTTCATCGACAGAGAATTGACATTCGTCGTGCCCCAAGAATATATTGACGAACCAATACTGCCATCAGCGTTATGCAGCACCAGATCTCAACTACCATCCACTTTCCGCGCTTGAAGGAGCTCATCAACCGTTCTACATATACACCCGACGAATGCGCCACGGCGGTGCGCGTGATGAGCGATCTGGTCTATGGCAGGGGCCATTGGGCACTGATGCCAAGCCAACGCTTGCATCGAGCGACCCTTGCGAAGCTTGCGAACACCTTGGACCAACTCGCCTTGGTGGATGACCTGGACCTCTATCAATTGAGCTTCGCTTGTCCGGAGCAGCTGAAGCGCTATGACAAAAGCCTACGGCCACCGTGCCCGTCGCATTCCAAATGGGCATTGCGAAGGACACCTTACGCAAGGTGGAAGAGGTACACGAACGTGCCTGGCAGATGATGAACGAGGTCACCCTTCTTTTCGATGGCCTTTCCTGACGGTCGCGAGTGACTTGTGTAGTCCCTCCACCTGGCTTTCCAGTGTGCTGATGGACTCATCGACCATCGCATTGCGCTCCACTTGAGCGGCAATGGAGCGTTTCAGGAGCTTCACCACCTCGTCGAAGCGCCGGTCCAGCGCGGCTGTCATCTCTGCCAGCGCGGGCTCCGAAGGTTCCCCCTGCCCCATCCTTCGGAACATCTGACCCTTGCCGGTCAGCAGCCATCCTGGATCCACATCTTCATGTTCCTTAAGTAGATCCCGGATCAAGAGGATGTTCGGCGGGTTCTTCCCGAGGCGAACGTTCGAGATCACTGCTTCGGACGTGGAGAGCTTACGGCTGAAGCTATAGCCGGTGTAGCCCAAGGCCTCCATCACTTGGATGAAGCGCACGTTGAGGCCGTCGACTTTTTTTGCGGTGGTAGTTGACACTTAACTTATCTTTTGTATCTTGCGTGCGGATAGGAGCTCTCAAAAGTACCCACCCTGCGCGCGGTTCGGGCCATTCGACACCACAAGCAATGAACCAGACCTTGTTCACGGACCACAATGTGGTTAAGTATCCTAAAGGGCACCATCGGCTTTTCGGGGCCTCCGCTTGTATCGTGCTGGCGCTACTCGGCAGCCTCGTCCGGTTCGAGGCCATTGCACAGGACACCCTTCCTCAAGTAAGTGCCTTTCAGTACTTGAATGAGAATACGGCCGCCGCATTCCCTTGGACGGAGGTGCAGGGTATGGACTGCTCCATGGCGAGCATCGGAGATGTGGATGGGAATGGGTCTACTGACTTGGCCGTCGGCTACCCGGCCATGGATGGTGGTCGAGGGCGGGTCGGGGTGCTCCTTTTCGGAGCCGAATATGCCGTGGAGGGCTTCACCTGGATCGGCGACCAACTCGGCGGGAACGGACCGCAGCTGGATAGTCTGGACGGCTTCGGAACAGCCGTGGTCGGGATCGGGGACCTGAACGGAAATGGCGTACCTGATCTCGCGACACTGTCACCTGGCGATGACGCCTCCGGTGCGGACCAGGGTGCGATCCACGTGATCTTCTTGAACGCGCTCGGTGAGGCGGACTCGACGGCCCTCATCGCTACAGGGATCGGTGGTTTCACCGGATCGTCCGTCGGTGGCGGTAACCTCAGGTCATTGGCGGCCATCCCCGATGTGAACAGTGATGGGCGGACCGACCTCTTGTTGGGTGCCCCGAAAAGCAACATCGGCGGCACCGCACGCGGCGCGCTGTACATGCTGCTGTTGAACGGGAACGGTACAGTGGCGATCGAACGCACCTATTCCGCGAATTCGAACTGGCCTGGTCCATCGCCCATGACCACCGACTCTTTGTTCTTCGGGACAGCGGCCACGGGACTCGGGGACATCGATGGCGACGGCATCGGCGATATGGCGGTGACTGCGCCTGGCGGTGATATGATCATCACGCTTCTGTTGAACGACAACGGCACGATCAAGGGATGGTCGGAACAAGACCCAACGACCCCGGTCGGTATCACCCGGTCAACCGGAACAGAGAGCCTCATCGGACTCGGAAACGACATCGACAAGGACGGCGTGAATGAGCTTTTCGTGACCGACCATCAACTCGAGGTCGATACAAAAGAAGTGGGTGGGCTGCTCTACTGGGATGTTACCGCACCACCAGGGGTGGAAGCACTTCCCATCACCTACGGCTACGCTGCGGATGGAAACCTGTTGGGCCTTGAGGAGGGCTCACGCTTCGGGAATGCATTCACCTTCCTCGGCGATGCGGATGAAAATGGGTTACCCGAGCTCATGGTCTCCATGGCAGGGGACTATCCCAACATCAAACCCGCCTTCCTCATCGTTCATCTTCAGCCCGCACCGATCGAGATACTCCTCACCATCAAGGACCAGACACCCGATTCGCTTGGGTCGGTGACCCTCAAGACCATCGGAGGCATACCTCCCTACCGGATCGAATGGAGCCCAGAACTCTTCGACCTGGATGCATTCGACAGCCTAGCCATGGAAGTTGACACCACAGGCCTCTGGTCCATGGGCTTACGCCCGCCGTTCGCCACCGAGATCACTGCCGCCGAACTAGCCACCATGGTGGAAACGCATCTCGACGATGTGGAAGCCGGGCTCTATTGGGTAGGTGTGGAGGACTCCCTGAAGACACAGGAAGAGACGGAATTCGCCGTAGGGCTGGAGCTACACACGCTCGTGGAGGAAGGAGCCAACACCTCGGAAGACAAGAAGGAGGTGGAGAAAAGTGGAGCTGACGGATGGACCAACATGCAACTAAAAACGAAGAACATCCTGCCGAAGAAGGAAGACGGCTGGTTAAGGTTCCGGAACGCATCCGATTCCCAAACCCTGGCGGTCGGGTTCAAGGACATTGACAAAGTCTCCTCCAGTGGTTATCAGCACCTTGACCAAGCTTTCTTCTTCGAGGACGGGAACTACCGCTATTGGAATGGTGAGTCCTTGGTCGGGACACCTAAGCCCTACAGCACTGAGAGCGTATTCCAGATCGAACGCGTGAGCGACGATGTCCGCTTCTTGGTGGACGATAAGCTCGTTCACACCATTAAGCTCGCCCATTCCGCATCGGCATTGACCATCAGCGTCTCGATCTACTCTGAGGGTGCGAAAGTCACCGACATCACTACCAACTTCCGCTCAACGTTCAGCATCGCAACTAGCACCACGCATTCGGCTCCTCTGAGCCCTGCTTCAGGCGCTATCGAACTGGACCTTCCCAAAGCGCTAGGGCCATACGAATACTACTGGCTTGGCACCCTTGGGAACGACTCGATCGCGACCGACCTTGATCCCGGAGAATATGGTGTGACGGTCTCATCAGCGCACTTTGACCACACAGCCTATCGGACTTACCGTGTCGGACACGAGATCCTCTGGCAAGACCCCATATTCACCTTCACGAGAACGGGTGTCGGCTCAACACTGACCGACCCTAACTTGGAGAACCCCGCTTGGCAACGGTCGTGCACCTCATTGAACATGGTGCGACAAGGCGCAGGCCACCACATCGCCTTCAGGCCATATCCCCTGGATGAGGAGAACTACGGTTCCGTTCTCGGTGTGCGCTCCTCCAGCGATGACATCATTTGGGCCGGCTGGTGGACCTTCTCCTTCGGTCAGTCGCACATCGCACAGACCATCTCCCGATCCGGTGTGGTCAAGCGGGTACTGGTGGACGAGAAAGACGAGCTGGAGATCGTTCTGCACACCTACTCGATCCACTTCCTGAAGAATGGCGAGCTGGTCCACACGGTCAGTCGACAGAGCGAAGCGGAGTCGCACCTGTTCGCGGCCTTGCATTCGTCAGAGTCGGTGATCCGTGATCTGGTGACGAGTTTACCGGTGCCGTTGGTGTTGAATACGGAAGAGCTTGGAGAAGAAGAACCGCACACATGGTGCACTCCAGGGGGCCGCATGACGGGCATGGACGTTGGCGATAGAAAGGTGCTCGAACTGGATGGGGAACTCGGAACAGGGCCATATAGGATCGTGGATACGGCCAGCCTGCCTGGAACACGAGGACTCTACTTCCAACTTGCTGAAGGCACACCAACAGACCTCGTGTACCATGATGGCACGGTGGGTCTTCCGCTTGGGGTTGGAACCTATCATTTCAAGGAACCTAATGAGCTTATCCTCTTCAATGGACCTGGCACTGCCGGGCACACCGAAGAGGCTGCTATATCGACCAGCTTGACCGAAGCATCCTTGATGACACCGAATGGTGATGGAGAATCGGATGCACTTGGGTTCACAGATAAGCGCACCGATACACCGATCGATTTCACGGTCCTCGACAGGACCGGAGCCACCCTTTTCCAGACCAGCCCAGGGATGACCCAATGGAATGGAAAGTTCATGAACAGTGGATCACTGGTGGCGCGTGGCACCTACATCTATCGCTTCACCACCGAAGAAGGAACGTTCGAAGGAAAAATCCAGATCGACTATTGAGCCATGAAAGCGAACACCATCATTCTTTCCGCTGCACTAGTTATTAGCGCAAGCCTGCACGCCTGGCGCATCGGGCGGGACCAAGACGTCGCATACGTACGATCGCGCGATGTGGTCCATGGCTACTTCGGCATGAAGGAAGCGATGGCCATTTACGAAGAAGCTGCCCAGGTAGAACAACTACAAATCGATTCCATGCGAAGTGCTTTGGAAAGTGCGGTAGCCGAGTACGCACAAATGGATCAACGCGACCGATCGAGGAGGTCAGCACTTGAGGAGCGGATAGCCCGACAAAGAAATGCGCTTGACAGAATGCAGCGTGGTTCAAATGAATCAATGGGTATGGAGGAGTCTGAACTGATCAAGGGGGTCCTCGCGCAAGTGAATGAACACACACGGGAATTCGCCAAGGAACGTGGATATCGCATCGTTCTGGGAACTACGGATGATGGCAGCCTCATGTATGGCGAGGAAGGGCTCGACGTGACTGAAGAGCTTATTGAATACATGAATGAAGCGCACGGTGGAAAACTATGAACGGACTACGGACCATATTGATCGCCGCAACTGTGCTGTCGTGCAGCACCACGACCGTGACCGAGCCATCAGGCTCCGAGCTCTCAAACGCCCGGACCCGCGTCGCGAATGGCGTGCGAACCACGGTCCATCCGCCGGAGGTAAGATCAGCTGTTTCGAACAGCAGCGCCAGGGAACCATTACCAGCCCAATTGACTTTCATCGTTGAACGGGACTGGGCACCGAGAGACGAAGCCCAGACCGTGATTACTGAAGCGAGTACTCCGCAACGCAATCGTCCTCGGATCCGAGGTGCGTTCGATGTGTGGAAAGGCCATGTGAAGTTGATCTGTGGCGATAGCACCTATAGACCTGTGTTGTCCCATGTAGAACGAACACATGGACTCACCCAAGAAGGCAAGTTCATCCTGGTCTTCGCACCGACAAGCCTGAATGACACGCTCTTCGGCAGGACACCCGTGTTGGACCTCGTGCTGGACGACCGGGGCACCCACTCTGGGATACAACACTATCGCTTCAAGCACCACGAATTGCGGCACATCTGAAGAACTCCAAGCGCATGAGCAACACGCATCAGAGATCGAGCTTGTCCAAGAACCAGCGCCTCACGGCGATGATGCTCTTGTGCATCATGCTCGTGGACATCATGACCCCGACGGTTGCACTGGCATTAACGAGCGGTCCAGCGCAGCCGGAGTATACAAGCTTCGAACCAGTGGGAAGCTCCACCATGGTGAACGAATTCACCGGGGACTTCTCCTACAATCTGCCTGTGCTCGAGGTGCCGGGCCCGAATGGAGGAGGTTATTCCATGTCGCTTTCGTACCACGCCGGTGCCGGTCCCGAAGAAGAGGCGAGTTGGGTGGGCTACGGATGGACACTGAACCCCGGAGCCGTGAATCGGCAAGTGATGGGTATTCCGGACGATTGGAACGGCGAAGATGCCACGACCCACAACAAGGCACCCGCTGTGAAGACCGCCTCGGTGGGCATGGATCTGAGCACGGAGTTATTCAGCAACTCCCTCGGCATTGGGGGGCATGCCATGGTCCGGTACAACAATTACACTGGGCTTGGTTATGGGGTAGGTGCTGGTATCACACTCGCGCAAGGCGTGGTTTCTCTAGGTTACAATATAAGCGATGGTGGAGGCAGTTTCTCCATGCAGGTAAATCCGGCGGCGTTGCTGGAGAAACGCGATTCGAAGAAGAAGTCGGATGATGCCGATAGTGAAACCTCCGGACAAGCAGAAACATGCGAGGAAGGTTCTGGGAATACGGACGACACTGATGCCAGTGGTGGTGGGCAAAAGGGATCGGGATTCGGCAGCTTCCTATCGGCTGTCACATCAAATTATGGCATTCAAATGATGACTGCGCGGACCTATCCCATGTCCGCAACAAAGATGCAGGGCCATGTCTTCTCGTTCAGCGCATCCGCCATGCCCACGGTGCCGCCTGCACAAGTAGGCCCAGCCGTGGGGGGCATGGGACGCTTTGCGATACAGACCGCCGAGGAAGAGCTCACCAGGTCAGGTTTCGGCACACTGTACCACGAAGAAGCGGACAATGCGGAGGCTGTCATGGACTATCACAACGAAGACGTGAGCCCCTACAATAAGCGCGACAAATTCCTCGCCCCAGCGTTCGCGGATGTCGACCTCTATCAGGTTTCAGGGGAAGGTATCGGTGGTGTCATGATGTTATCCCCAGAGAAGGTGCGACAGTTCCGGCCTGATGCCGTGCTGTCCGAGACGGACTTCACCTCGGTCGGCCTGGAATTCCAACTGGGTACGTCTAACGGGCCTGGGGCCACCATATCCTCTGGCCAGCAAAGCTTGAGTGTTGGCGGCTGGGACCAACCTAACACCACGGCACCTCTACAACGAACGGATCTCAGAATGGGCGGGGATCCGGCCAGATCGGTCCTCTACTCCCAGAACCATCAGCCCGTTCGTGCACAACTTGCGCAACCGGATGGGTTGCCAAGTCTGCAGACCCTGGACTACACGGCACCGCATTTCGACGCGGTGAGCCGTGGAGGGGGTTCGTACACGATCGGTTACAACCTTGGTTCTGATGTGCGGCGTGTCGAGCCTGAGACGGATGAGCAGAACCGTGCGCGGAGGTCGAAAGCCTTCGACCCTTCGATGGAATTGGACGAACCGGACCGCCCGGAAGAACAGGAGTTCCCACGGAATGGACTACCCCAGCACCATGTAGCCGAATTATCCGCTGTAGCGGCGAACGGGGATCGATACACCTACGGTCTTCCTCTTTACGCCAGAAAGGAGGTCAGCCTCAGCCATAGCTACTGGGATGCACCCGGGCACAGCGATCCTGAGAACAACGCACTCGCCACTGCGACGGGTGACCTCGGATCGTGTGCGTTCAAGAATGGAACAGAAACCGATGAGGGTTATGCTGCGCAGTACCTGCTGACCTCCATCACGGACGCCGAGTACGTGGATCTTACGTTGGATGGACCCACTCCGGACGATCTTGGTGGATATACAAAGTTCCGTTATGAAAGATGGTATGGATCCGATGACAAGAACGACGGATCCGTATGGTATAACTGGCGTATGCCCTACAACGGATACCGGTACGACGCAGGAGCCATCTCCGAATGCTATGACGACCGGTTGAGCTACAGCCGAGGAGAACGTGAAGTCGTCTACTTGAAGGAGATCCGGACACGGACCCATGTGGCGAAATTCGTTCTGAACGACCCCATCAACGAACCTCGGGAGGATGCGCGGGGAGCGTTGGGAGAACCAGCAGCAGGGAGTTCGTTGGAGCAGTCGAATTCAACGCAGGCCTTGCGGTATTTGAAGCGCATCGACCTGTACCTGATCGGACAGGACGGACCTGGAGCGAAACCCATCCGGAGCGTGCTATTCGACTACGACTACGAATGCTGGCCAGGAGTGCCGAACAATCAAGTCCTTCCGGTCAATCAGGATGGAGGCAGCGGGAAATTGACTTTGAAAAAGGTCTGGTTCGAACATAATGGCGTGGTGGAGGCACGCATCGCACCTTATGAGTTCAGCTACCGGTATCCAGCAGCCCTTACTTACCCAGCTCCGTATGAGAACCTCGCGGTGACTGCCGGTGGGGCGGAGCCGGAATACTCTCCTTACGGCACCAACGGTTGGGGCGACCATACCTACAACGGTGCTGAACAGTTGGCTGCAGGCCGGACTTGGTTGCATCAGGATCCGCCAGAGACCTTCGATCCGGCGGCTTGGCAGCTGAAGCGGATCACACTACCATCGGGCGGTGAGATCCATGTGCAGTACGAGCAGGATGATTACCTCCATGTCCAGGCCGACCGGGCACATACCATGGTGCCCTTGACCTTCTACGCACAGGGTGCGGATCACGTCCGGGTGGATGCATCGGGGCTCGGCAGTCAGGAGAAGATCGACCAATGGGTACAACTGATCAGGAACGAATATGTGGATCAAGAAAAGAAGATGTACTTCCGGTTCCGGTTCCAGCTCAGGGACGGTGCAAGTCATCCACGGAACCAGGAGAACGTATCCGGCTATGTGCGCGTGACGAATGTAAATGCCGAGCCTGGGAGCGAAGTCACCATACACTTCCAAACTGGAGAAAACCGAACTCCACGGGATGCCTGCCGCGACCTCTTCAACGCCGAAAAACGCGGTAAGGCCTTCAACGAAAGTTGTAGTTCAGAGGACTTATTCCAAGCCCCCTTACCCATGGAGGTCAATGATCCGGAAGAGGTCGTGGAAGTGATCTTCGGTTTGAAGAACGTGGTGCAGGGCATGGCGGGTATGGTGATCACAAGTTGTGATCAAGTGGTAGAAGAAGACTCCTATCTAAGACTACCTGTTCTACAGCGCAAACTTGGCGGCGGACTTCGGGTGAAGCGCCTGCTGATGTACTCACCACAGGCACATCTAATTGATGAACAGGTCGCGTTGGTGGGATCCGAGTACATCTACGAACGCTACGACCCCGTTCTACAGGACCTGGTCTCCACCGGGGTGGCCACCAATGAGCCGAGCACCTTCCGCGAGGAGAATATCCTGATCCGAAGCGTTGATCGATATGCGCAAGCGTGGTGGGATCGGGTGATCGCTGGTCGAGATCTGAAGGCCAGCGAAGGCCCCATCGGAGAAAGTGTCCTGCCTGGTCCATCGGTGGGATACTCCAGGGTCATCATCCGCAACATCAGCGAGGAGAGCGAAGACACCAATGCGGCTTCCTGTCCCACTCCCATCGGGTTCTCCGTCACCGAATTCCATACGGCGCGAGAGCATCCGATCATCGTGGATCCTCCTACGGACCTGAACGACCCTGGCGCAAAGAAACGATCATACACTCCATTGTACGGTGTGTACGTGAACCGCATCACGGATAAGAACTGGTTGTCGCAAGGGTTCACGATCAAGCACAATGCGATGCATGGTCAATTGAAGAGCCAGACCGCATATGGCGGTTTATCCACGCTGTTCCTTGGTGAGCCGGGAATTCCCCCTATACCGCTACCTGTTGCCCAGCGCACTGTGATCGAGTATTTCCCCAGCGGTGCGCCCGTTCCGGTCTGGACAGGACCACGGAATAACACCATGGAAATGATGCCATTGGGGCAGGAAATGTCTATAGCCATGGAGGGCCGATCGATCGTGGATCGGATGGAAGACCGCGCCATTGAAGGTGACATCACCTGGGCACTTCTCTTCGTGCTGGTGGGTGTCGGCATGGTGAACACCACCATGATCAACGAAGTGCATACGCACACCACCACCAAATTGATCCGCTATCCGGCCATCCCGTTACGCACCACCACATTCGAAAAAGGAGTGTACCACGTGAGCCAGAACTTGGGCTTCGACCGCAATACCGGACGACCGCTCGTTGTGCGGAGCCACGACGGGTTCTTGCGCGACCTCGCGAACCAAGGCACATTGAACGGTGGTCCCGACCTGACCTCCCAAGAGGAGGGTATTATCACCAGCCATAGCATACCCGCATCCTACTTCTACCCCGCCATGGGCCAAAAATCCAAGGGTGAAGGCTTGGTATTGCAGTCTTCGACCACGGGATTGACATTGACCTATTCCAGTAGCACGGACAAGATCATCCTGGGCGCATCGAACGGAAGTGAGGCCCTGCTATGTGACGCCTTGGCAGCCATGTGCCCCGGTGATCGATTGATGATCCGGGATGGATCGGACTTCTACTATGGCCATGGCGGTGGAGTGGACGGCAATAGTGTGGAGTTCCTTCCCTCTGGGATATTGGCTGACGGCGTACCGAACAATGGTCCAATCGACGCCCTCATCATCACCCGCAGCGGCTGCACGAACACCTTGGATACCGATATAGGATCCTATACCACCTACGGTGCCACCCAGGAGGTAAACGTGGCGAATGAACGGATGGAACTGGTGGATCTGTTGAATGCCATGCTCGGACAACAGCCCCCCCAAACCATACAAGTACCACCTGCACTGCAACCACAATTCGTTGACGAAAATGGCCAGGAGGTGGAAGAGCTCCTGTACATGCTGGAACAGGGCAGTACACTGGTGCTCAAAGTACCGAACGGGAATGATTGCGAGAAAGCCATTTTCCTGAGCGGGGTGGAGGCCTTCCATCTTACCGAAGATGGCTTCCTAGCAGTACAGCGAGGGCCTGGATGCGCATTAGATCGATTCGATTGTCCACAATTCAGCGCACCCTATCAGCCCACGATCCCCATCCAACGGGTGTTGGCTTGCGATGCTGCCATCTACGACGATCAGTGGACCTATGACATGCCGCTGTATGACCCTGACAACAGTTTAGAGGGCTACAACAGCTACGAAAGAGGTGAACGCGGACGGTGGAGGCCCTTAAAGACATTCGATTACCGGAGCACGACCGTGAGCAACGGTCGGAACAGCGGTTCAGGGTGGTTCGACATGAACTTGTTCAACTGGCTCCTGCCCGAATTGAACGATGCCGCCAAATGGGTGCTCAATAGCACGGTGCAGAAGTACAGTCCACATGGTGAAATGCTCGAAATGCGCAATGCCATCGGCACGACAAGCACCACCAAATATGGCTATGGGCATACACTCCCTTACCTCTCTGCGGCGAATTGCAAGAGCAGCCACGCCCACTTCGAGAGCTTCGAGTACTTCACGCAAGACCGGCTGGAGGATGGACTACCCCGCTGGAACCTTGGAGGCATGTTGCTTTATGGTGCTGATGGCGCGCATACCGGCCTCACCTGCTATCGGACACCCGAACCCTCGCCAACCCGGCCCCTGTTCGTGAGCAAACCCATACCGGCGGATCAACAGTTGGCCGTAGAAGGATTGACCGTGAAAGCTTGGATCCGCGCCAAGCAGGGTTTAGCATCCGTTGATCCGCAAGAGGTGGTCGTGCGCAAGGACGACGGTTCGGAACACCCGATGAACCGCATCGCCCGTACCGGGGATTGGACCTTGTTCCAATGCAGCGTGCCCTTCCCGCAAGCGGGTCCGGATGCCATCCTGAAGATCCATTGCGACATGGGCCCGGGCACCACGGTGGACATCGACGATGTAGCGCTTCATCCGACAGGAGCCAGTTTCAGCGCTCAGGTCTACAACGTCACCAACCTGCGGCTGATGGCCACCTTGGATGACCGCCACTTCGCCATCTACCAACAATACGATGCCAAAGGCACACCGATGGCGAAACGTGTGGAGACCGAACGCGGCATAGTTACCATTGGCGACAGCCATTCGCACACCCCTGACCGTATCGCACGACCATGAAGCCCCTTCTGATCCTTCTTGCACTTGCCCTTACACTAGGGCCGGTCCGCGCCGATGGAGAACCCGCTACCATGGGTTGCGACCAGGCATTGACCCTGCTGCAACGTTCGGTGGATCGGATGTATGGCAGGAAAGCGCTGAGCCGCGACAGCACCAAGGTCATCGAGATGCTGATCAACACGACTCCACGCGAGGGTGCCAGCCATTGCAGCAAAGCGACGGTGCATATGACCGCGGATATGATCAGCTACACAAGTGATGAGGTCCGGGAATACATCGATACCAAGAACCATGTGCGGATCTGGTCCGATGAGAAACGCATCACCCTACGGCCCGGCGGCGCGGAGGTCCAGGAGCGCTCCATGCAACTGCTCACGTGGTATCAGGACTTCATAGTGGAACAGGCGCATGTACTCAACCTGCACGAGACCGTTGACGCTCAGGGAAGGAAGATACTCCGCATCGTGATGAACGTTTCCTTCCCCCAATACGGCGGCACGGTGAAACAGATCATCGAGCTCGACCGCGACCGAGAAGAAGTCCTCACCTGGGAGATCCTCCCCCCTGCCACACAACCGCTTCGTTCCTTGAAAATGGAATACGCGCAGCGTACCATCGGAAAGCACAATGCCCGCGACCCCTTCATCAAGGGGCTTCTAGCGCAGCGTGCGCCTGTGCAGCGCTATCAGCAGCACACCGTCGTCGATCAACGCACCCGATAAAACCACCAAGCATGCCCGGTTTGGTTCTTCGCCCCTCCTTCGTCCTCCGTTGCGCGTTCGCCTGGTGCCTCACTGTGGGCCTTTCGATGCGTGCGCTCGCACAGATCCCCCATGTGATCAACCAGCTTGCGGAGGTGGACGGCTCCGACCTGGCTGCGACCACGGCGCCCGTATGGTCGCAGTTGGATCCGTACAACGCGGTCTCGTCTCCATCCGGTGCGGTCTTCAGTTCGGAAGGTCTGGTGGTGCGCATGATGCTGAACACAGGAGAGGATCATGACCTGGGCACGGCAGAATTCCAGGTCGATCTGCGTGTGCGCCTTCAGGCGCTGGATGCTGACGACAACGTGCTCTACGAAGAACTGGTCGAATTGGGCATCAGGGGTTTGCCAGGTGAGGATGTACACATCCCAGAAGCGGTCTTGGAACGGGACTTGAGCACATTCGCAAGCACGGTTAGCCGCCTCCGTTTGGAACGTTGGGACCAACCCACACCAGGCTACACCCGCACTGGGAACATCAACGATGAACAGGTCCACTTCATGGTGACCACCGAACGTCGGCGGCGTGTACACCCGACCATCAACGACCCCTTGCTCAGTCTGAAGCTCGATCCTCCGAGTTCCCTTGTCAATTCCAACCAGATCCGGTTCGCCTGGAGACATGGGCTTTCACCGCATCCAGTATTGGCCTATCCGGCCTACCAATTCCAGCTACTCCGGCTCTACAATATGGCAGACGGTGCGAACCTGGTGGAGACCACCATCCAGACCCAAGTGGATTGGTCGCAGGCCATCACCATAGACACATACAGCCAGGACCTGAGCCTGAACCTCAGCCTTACACAAGGTACGGGTTTCTACACCTGGAGGGTCCGGCCCATCGCCAACTGGCATCCGGGTGGCCGCGCGGACTCGCGCAACTTCGGCGCCTGGTCCACCGCGCTCCAGGGTTCTCCCCAATTGGTGCGCGGCTCCCTCAACGGTGCTGGACCGGCCATGGCGTTCTACGCCACCACCACGGGCGATGCGCATACCTTCTACTACGAGCAGTTCGACGACGACCGGAACTGGACCTACGAGCGCAGCTTCTCCGAGGGCGATGCACAGCAGCGGATCCCTGTGCGCGCCGCGGAAGGCATCACCTACAGCGACCAACTCCTGCGCCCAGAACAGACCCAAGCGCATAGTACGGTTGGCAATATCGTGACCACTGCCACCACTGTGAATGACTTCTCCGGAAGACCCGCCCTGCAAAGCTTGGCAGTGCCCCTTCCCCAGCAGAAGTCCCTGGGTTACGTTCAAGGTCTATTGTCCACTGAGAACGGCACGCCGTACTCCGCCTGGCACTTCGATGTGACCCGAGAAACCGCCACCGCGGATCCCAACGGTGCTTTCAAGTACTTCTCCAGCGCGAACCCCGACACCGAGATCCCCGATGCGCAGGGCTACCCCTTCGCTCGCACCCTCTTCCTCTCCGATGGGACCGGTGCTGCGGAACAGACCAGCGCCCCTGGCCTTTCTTACGCGCTCACCTCGCCCACGGCCGAGCCCCACACACCAAAGAGCTTCAGCAGCGCGGTGCAGCAAACGGAACTCACCCGCCTCTTCGGAGAACAAGCATACGATGTGGGGTCCGTGCAAAAAACCCTCACCATCGATGGCAACGGGCAGGCCTCCACCGCCTATTACGACAAGAGCGGCAAGGTGCTGGCGACCGCGCTGAAAGAGAACAACAACACCGACCTGGACGACCTCGAGTCGGAGCAATACGCAGCCTATGACGCCGGGGGAACGGTGACCCAGGTGCAACCGGATGGTGACCATGCCAACGTGAAAAGCACCACCGTGGCCGTGGTACGCCCGACCATGGTGACCATGTCCTATACGCTCACACCAGCGGAGATACGGGATGAATGCCTGCCCGACCTGTGTGCACAATGTGATTACCACATCGAATTCTTCGCGTTCGACGAGAATTGCCCGGGCACGAACCTCCTCGACGGGCAGACCGTCTACACGGTCGCAGGGGAATCGGTGGTGGGTGCGCTCCAAGCCAGCGCCTTGACCTGTACCAGCAGCACACCTCTTTTCCAGCGCGATTACTCCGTGCAGCTACCCGCGTCAGGAAGCTACACGATGGGCCGCCGCATCACCGTGAACAACCCGGTGATGAATGATCTGGCACCAGTACCAGAAGGCCCCATGGAAGCCGAAACCTACCATGATGATCAAGCCAATGAGGCCTACGACGCCATGGTCGGTGCAGTGCTGGACCCGTTGATCGCCGAGGTCCAGAACATGGATAACCCTTTGGAAGACATGCCCGCTTTCTACGCCGCACACGGTGTCCAGCAGGACCAGACCTCCTTCACCGTATCGGTTCCAGGGGGTAGCAACGACCCACCTTGTTTCACGGCCACGCTGCCCGTGCTCACCTGCGGAACCTGCACGGTCACCCCTGCGGACTTCCTGGCTGAACTGACCACACGCCTGGCAGGTACCGGCACCACCGTTGCGGACCTGCTGGTCTACCCCGAAAGCGGCATCGCCAACGCACAGTACACGGAATTGGATTTCTTGACCATGCTCACCCAGATGCAGTCCGCAAGTGTGGACGGTTTATCCCTCTACACCTGCGAGCAACTTTGGAGTTGCTGGCTGAGTGCGATCGAAATGGAATTGGCCGACCCGCCGATGCCGGTGATCGCGAACCCACCACCGACCACGGGCAACATCAACCTGCAGCTTCCCAGCTTCCTGGAGCAGTTCTTCTCTTGTGCTGGATTCAACTTCAGCGCCACCTCGGCGGTGGAAACTGAAGTGCTCGGAGCCCCTTATGCGATCGCTTATGTGCCGCAGGCACATGGATGTTTAACCTATTTGTTCGAAACCACCTTCGTGCGGGACGACAACACACTGTTCACATACGATGCGAACAACTTAGGCGAGGAGATAACCCTGGCGCCCACCATCGTGGAAGGTGCCAACGGCCCGGAATCGGTCCTTGGGCCGACCTTTACCGGTTACGAACTGCTGCACACGTGTTATGTGAACGGCGCGCCGCTGGCGGCCGACCCGTTACAAACGGAAGAATGGCTGCAAGACCTACGCGACCAGAAAGTGGCGGATTGCAAGGCCGGCTGCAACGCCCGGGCGGCCGACTTCCGAACACAGGTGATCGCCTCCAGCGGCCTGGACCCGCAGGTACCAGCCCAGGAAGCCGAGATCACCTGCCTGGTGAACGCCTTGTTGCGCGATTGCCGGGCGAGTTGCGAAGAGCTCCAAGTGCTGTACGACGGCAGCACCATAACGGGTCTAGGCCCGGAAAGTGCGATCCTGCACCATGGCTATGTGGCCGGTGGCCTTTTCGAGGTCACCGTACAACCCACGCCGGCCGCGTGCGAAGGCGCACACCAGATCGACCCCACGGTGCTCAATGGACCGTATCCACCTTTGCAGGACTTTCCCAATGAAGCGGAATTCGTTGAACTCCTGAACCAGAAATTCAATGATCTAGCGCTCTTCTTGATCAATTATGATTCGAATGACCCCTCAACCCACAGCTTTGAAGGGTGGCATGGCCTTGCTTGTGGATATGTTGAATTGGAATACTCGGATGGTGTTTTCAGGAATTGTCCATTGACTTTTTCAACGCAGCTCGATAATCTATTCTCCTCAAGTGGTTTCGATTACACCGGTGGTTGTTCAACAGGATTGGACTTAGGTGCCACATGCGACAACTACCCCGTTGGACTGGCATGTATTGAGAACAATATGGGTAGAGTCGGCCTGTACTACTATTCTGTTTCAATGAGCGGTTCACCTATCTTCTTGGTGCGTAACCAAGTAGTGAATGGGAATTGCCTACCCAGATATGATGACTGCATCGCCGCTCTTGCGCTTGCCCATTCTAACCAACTCGATCCATGGACCACCGTATATGGAAGGTTCGTTTTGAACGATGGACAAATTGACTATGAACGGTCAGATTTCGAACATACAACAGGAACTTCCCTCGGTTATATTCCATTCGAATGTGGAATAAGGGACTCTCCGATACTTCATGGGTTTTCCTCAACTTGGGATATAGGAGAAACTTACTCGCTCTCCGACATCTGGGCTAACCCAACTTACAACTGCCAACAACAGAACCCCTGTACCCAACGCGGCCTCTGCATCCGCTGGTTCGCCAACCCCGACCCCGGTGGCTTGGGCGATCCAGTGGACCTTGAGTACGTGGATTGTGTCAACCTCAACCGCCAAAGTCTGCTGGACGCCCTCAACCTGGAGCGCGGCCGCATCTGGCAGGAAGGTCGCAGTCGTTTCGCGGAGCAATACCGTAGCACCTGCGCCAACCCGGCCGCCATCGCGGATGTGCTCACCATCAGCTATCCCACCGCCGACCACCACTACACCCTCTACTACTACGACCGCGCCGGTAACCTCATCCGCACCGTGGCTCCGCGCGACGTGGAACTGATGGCCGACCTCAACAGCCCCAAGAACCACAACAACACCACGGGCACCAACTTCGAGCCCAGCTCGCGCTACCATTACAACAGCCGCGGCCAGGTGGAGTGGCAGCGCACGCCCGATGGTGGCCTCACCCAGTTCTTCTACGACCTGCAAGGAAGGCTCAGGGCCTCGCAGAACCAGCGGCAGGACGAGCTCCAGAGCGAAACCAGCGATGTACAGGAGCCCAACGAACGTTTCTCCTACACCAAGTACGATGCGCTGGGCCGCATCGTGGAAGTGGGCGAAGTGGACGATCCCGCAGTGGTCAACGACCTGTACAACCCCGAACTGGCCTTCCTGCTCAGCAACGACCCGAGTTGGCCGCCCAGCGGTAGCCAGGTGACCCGCACCTACTACACCACCCCCTATACGGTGGACGGCGCCCCCATCACCTTCAGCGATGGCCGACCGCAGCGCTTCCTCAATAACCGGGTGAGCTACAGTTACAGCGACGCCGACGGCACCGCGACCACGGAGGACCGGGTGACCACCATCTACAGCTACGATGTGCACGGCAACGTGGAGTGGACCATGAACCACCAGGACCACCTGGGCTATGACCACCTGGCCTACACCTACGAGCTGGTGAGCGGGCGTGTGTTGACCGTGCGCTACAATGCCGGCCTACCCGACCAGCTCTTCCACCGCTACACCTACGATGCCGACGGCCGCCTGGCCACCGCGGAGACCAGCTCGGACGAAGTGGTGTGGGATACCGATGCCAGCTACACGTACTACGACCATGGCCCCCTGCGCAGGCACATGGTGGGCGAGGACAAGGTGCAAGGCACCGACCACACCTACACCGTGCAAGGTTGGCTCAAACGCATCAACGACCACACCCTGGGCGGGCTGGATGCCGGGCGCGATGGTGTTGCCGGCAGCCCCAACGCCCGTGTGGGTGCCGACGCCTTCGGCATGATGCTGGCCTACCACCAAGGCGACTTCGTCCACGACGATGCCACCGACCCGCAGCAGTGGTATGAACGCAGCAGCTACCTGAGCCCGCAACGCCAGTTGTACAACGGCAACATCAGTGCCTGGGCGGCCCGCAGCGCGAAGCATGCCGATGAAACACCCGCGGACTACGCTACTTATGGGGGCATCAGCGGCAACCAGTACTTCTACGACGCGCTCAACCGCTTGCGCACCAGTACCTGGCAGCAGTTCGATGGCACCAACTGGGCCGATGCCGCCAACGACCAGTACCGCGAAGAATTCAACTACGACGCCAACGGCAACATCACCGAATTACAGCGGCACGCGTTCGGTGCGGTGGGGAACACCGTGATGGACCATTTCAGCTATGGCCTAGCGCCGGTGAACAACAGGCTGAACACCCTGGGAGAAAGCGCCCCGAACAACCCGGACTTTGGCGGCGACCTCAAACAGAACAACACAGGCCGCACGTACCAGTATGACGCCACCGGCAACCTCACCGAAGAAAGCTGGGAAGATTGGCAGACCAACGCCGAAAAGACCATCGCCATCACCTGGAACGCCTACGGCAAGGTGCAGCATGTGGAGCTGGAGGACGACCGCAGCCTGGACTTCCGGTACAACGCCGCCCAACAACGCGTGGCCAAGATCGTGCGTGGCCCCCTGCCCTTCGACCCAGCCACTGGCGATGACGACATCTACACCTACTACACCCACGACCCCAGCGGCAACGTGCTCGCCATCTACGAGCGGCGCTTGGTGGCCTTGGGCGATGGCCAAGGCTATACCGACGAGGTAAGGCTGACCGAGCAGCCCATCTACGGCGCCGAACGCCTGGGCATGCGCAACCCGGGGCAAGAACCCATCCTGGTGCGCCAATGGGTACACCCCCTCGGCCAGGAGCCTTACGAAGTGCAGCCCGAACGCTTGTTCAAGAGCGAGGTACATCGCTTGGCATTGGCCGGGCGGTCGGGCTGGATATGGCCCTACCTGGTGGAACTGCATACCGAGCCGGAAGCCCCCCTCACCGTGGCTTCCGGTGGTGACCTGATGCTCGGCGCCAGGACCAACAACCTGCACCGCGCCGAAGACCTCAACGGCAATACCCTCTTCACCTGCCATTCCTCCGAAGCCAACATCTTCGGTACTCCCTTCAGCTCCTTCGCGCTCCACGATCGCAACGGCGACCTGATGCAGAACTTCCACCAGGTACAGGCCGATTGGCGCAACGCCATGCAAAGCGCCAAGGTGCCCGGCGAAAGCATGAAGCACTACCTCTTCACCCAACAGTGGGACGGTAACAACACCCCGCTGCTCAACGTGGTGGACCTGGGCATCACCACCATGAGCCAGGGCGCCGTAGTGGGGCCGAACTACAACAGGACCTTGCATTTGCCTGGGGGCTCTGACCGTTACGCGCGGTGCATGGCCGTGCTGGACGAGCGCGCCACCAACGCCCCCAGCATGCTCTACCTCAAGCGCGGCTCGGGCAACCTCACCCAGATCGTGGGAGTAGACCTGGATGCCTACGCGCAATCCGGGGACATCACCGCCAGCGCCCAAGTGGTGGCCGACTTCAGCGGCCGCAACAGCACCAGCGACAATGGCGAGATGCAGATCAGCCCCGACGGCCGCTACCTGATCGTGACCAACCGCCAGAACGTGCAAGCCTATGGCG
>JAEUTB010000109.1 GCA_016787995.1 Flavobacteriales bacterium
CTCAAGGATTGGCCCAGCATCGCACCATTCGCGCACAACGTGGCGCTCATCGTGGTCATCGGCGGCATCACCTACTTCACCATCGTGGTGGGCGAATTGGTACCCAAAACGCTCGCCATGAGCGATCCCGAACGCATCGCGCTCTTCAGTGCGCCCATCATCCGGGCCTTCACGCTGGCCACCTACCCCATCGTTCAGCTGCTCTCGGTGAGCACCTCGCTCATCATGAAGCTGATCCCGGTGAAGGAGAACGACAGCGATCGCTTGAGCGAAGAAGAACTGCGCGCCATCATCCGCACGGCCAACACGCAGGGTGTGCTCGATCGCCAGGAATCCGAAGCGCATCAGAACCTCTTCCGCTTCAGCGAACATGTGGCCAAGACCTTGATGACCCACCGCAGCGAGGTGGAGTGGATCGACAGCACCGAGCCGCTGGAGACCATCATCACCCAGGTGAAGGACAGCTATCGCTCCAAGTATCCAGTGTGTCGCGGTCGTATGGAAGAGATCGAAGGCACCTTGGATGTGCGCGACCTGTTGGAACGCTCCGGCACACCGGGCTTCAAGATCGGTGACGTGGTGCGACCGGCGATCATCGTCCCCGAAAGCGCAGGAGCCTTCAACATCCTGAAGCTCTTCAAGAAGAACAAGCAGTACATCGCCATCGTCGTGGATGAGCACGGCGGGTTCGAAGGGCTCGTCACCTTGCACGACCTCACCGAAGCCATCGTGGGCGACCTGCCCGAAGAGGATGAGGATGCCGCACCGGAGATCGTGAAACGCGCCGACGGCAGCTACCTCGTGGGCGGCCAAGTGCTCATCGGAGACCTCAACGCGCACTTGGGCGCCGAAGTAATGGACGAGGAGAGCACGAGCTACACCACGGTGGCCGGTTATTTCCTGAGTAAGCTGGACCACATCCCCTCGCCCGGCGACCGCATCACCGACCTTCGTTTCAATGGAGAAGTGCTTGATATGGACGGGCACCGCATCGACAAAGTGTTGATCACCTTGACCGAGGAGTGAAGCGTATCCTCGTCATACAGACCGCATTCCTCGGCGATGCCGTACTGGTGACGAGCATCTTGGAGAAGTTGCACACCTTCCACCCTGATGCGCGCATCGACTTGGTGGTGCGCAAGGGCAACGACGGGCTATTCACCGGACATCCGTTCATCCATACGCTGCACGTGTGGAACAAGCGCGAAGGCAAGACTCGCGCGCTGTTCCGGTTGATCCGCCAACTCCGCCAGACCAAGTACGACCACATCATCAACGCCCAACGTTTCTTCAGCACGGGTTTGATGACGGTGCTGGCGCGTGGGAGGGAGAAGATCGGCTACGACAAGAACCCATTAAGCTTCCTCTTCACGCGGAAGGTGGAACATATCATCGGCGATGGTCGCCACGAAGTGGACCGCCTCAACGCATTGGTCGCGCACCTTACGGATGGTAGCAGACCATTGCCTCGCCTCTACCCCACATCCGAGGTTCGTTCGGTCGTTGAGCGCTTGGTATACCAATTCACCGAAGACCAGGGCCGCTATGTCACCATTGCGCCGGCCAGCGTGTGGTTCACCAAACAATGGCCGGAACACAAGTGGATCGAGTTGATCAAGGCCCTGCCCGTGGACTTGCACGTCTTCCTGATCGGGGCACCGAGTGATGGCCCGCTCTGCCAGCGGATCATCAAGGCAGCGGGACGTGGACACGATCTCTCAGAGCAACTCTCCCTGCTCGCCAGTGCCGCGCTGATGGAAGGTGCCGCGATGAACTACGTGAACGACAGTGCGCCGCTGCATATCGCTAGTGCTATGAACGCCCCGGTCACCGCGGTGTTCTGCAGCACGGTGCCTGCCTTCGGATTCGGTCCACTGCGGGAGAACGGCCGTGTGGTGGAAACCAAAGAGAAGCTGGACTGCCGGCCCTGTGGATTGCATGGGTACAAGGCTTGTCCGAAGGGGCATTTCAGGTGTGCGGAGGGGATCGAGGTTGAGAGCGTGGCGTCCTGATAGATCCTACTTTTGCCGCCCTTCCACCCGGCAGGCATTCCCCCAGCTGATCCACCGATCAGCGAATCAGCATGCGCACCTCCTCCTACACCGTGGACCCCGCCCGCCTCGATGGCGTGGTAGGTGAGCCGCTGTTCAGGGCCGTAGCGGAGGAAGCAGCCAAACAGGACATCCCTGCGTTCGCCATAGGCGGCTATGTGCGTGATCGGCTGATCGGTCGCCCGTGCAAGGACATCGACTTCGTGGTGGAAGGCGATGGCATCTCCTTCGCTCAAGCCGTGGCGAAACGACTGAAGGCGGAGCCCGTGCATGTCTTCAAGAACTTCGGTACAGCGATGTTCATGTACGGCGACATCCAGGTGGAATTCGTGGGTGCGCGCAAAGAGAGCTACAGCCGCAACAGCCGCAAGCCCGAAGTGGAACCGGGCACCATCCAGGATGATCAGCTGAGGCGCGACTTCACCATCAACGCCCTAGCCATCTCGCTGAACCAAGGCAGCCTCGGCGCGCTGGTGGACCCCTTCGGGGGCATCCTTCACCTGGACCAAGGCCTCATTCGAACGCCGCTGGACCCTGACATCACGTTCAGCGACGACCCCTTGCGCATGCTCCGGGCCGTGCGCTTCGCCAACCAACTCGGGTTCACCATCGATCCGGGAACCTTCGATGCGATCAAGCGCAACGCGAAGCGGCTGGAGATCATCAGTGCCGAACGCATCCACACGGAACTCAACAAGATCATCCTCACCAAACAGCCGAGCATCGGATTCATCCTGCTGCGCGACAGCGGGCTGCTGCAGGAGTTCTTCCCCGAATTCGTGGAACTGAGCGGCGCCGAAGAGAAGTTCGGCATGGGCCACAAGGACAACTTCTACCACACACTGCAAGTGCTGGACAACGTGTGCGAAAAGAGCGAAGACCTGTGGTTGCGGTGGGGCGCCATCCTGCACGACATCGCCAAACCGAAGACTAAACGCTTCGAACCCGGCCACGGCTGGACCTTCCACGGGCACGAAGACAAGGGGGCACGCATGGTACCGGGCATCTTCCGTCGGTTGA
>JAEUTB010000148.1 GCA_016787995.1 Flavobacteriales bacterium
CTTCTTCGTGATCTTCCTGGTCTTCGCGGTGAGCTTCTTCGGCTACTTCGAGATCACCCTGCCCAGCAGCTGGGTGAACAGCATGGACCAGAAAGCCTCCAAGTTCGGCGGCATGATCGGCATCTTCTTCATGGCCCTCACCCTGGCGCTGGTCTCCTTCAGTTGCACAGGCCCCATCTTGGGCTCCTTGCTTGCGGGTGCGCTCACCGCCGATGGTGGTGCGTGGCAGCTCACCGCAGGTCTTGGTGGTTTCGGCATGGCCCTCGCCTTGCCTTTCGCGCTGTTCGCGTTGTTCCCCAGCTGGCTGAATTCGCTTCCACGCAGCGGCTCGTGGTTGAACAGCGTGAAGGTGGTGCTCGGCTTCGCGGAGATCGCACTTGCGTTCAAGTTCCTGAGCAACGCCGACCTCGTGAAACAATGGAGCATCGTGCCTTACGAACTCTTCATGGTCGTGTGGGTGTTGTGCGCGCTCGGTATCGTGCTCTACCTGTTCGGTGTCATCCGCTTTCCGCACGATAGTCCCGTGAAGGCGAGGTCCATCACGCGATGGGCTTTCATCGCGCTCTTCACCGCCACCACGGTCTACCTCGCGTTCGGCCTGCGGGTGGATCAAGAAGCGAAGACCTTCAAGCCGGTTGCGCTCATGAGCGGCTTGGCGCCACCCGCCGGGTACAGCTGGGTCCTGCCCAAGAAAGCCGAAGCCTTCCACGACTTGGATGAAGCCCTGGCCCATGCGCGTTCCGTGGGCAAACCGCTCATGGTGGACTTCACCGGCTGGGCTTGCGTCAACTGCCGCAAGATGGAAGAGCACGTATGGCCCGAACAGGGCGTGAAGGAACTCATCGAGAACGACTACGTGCTCGTCTCCCTCTACGTGGACGACAAACGCGAGCTGCCCAAGGAGGAACAGTTCATCCACCAGACCGCCAACGGCACCAAGAAACCCATCATCACCCACGGGAACAAATGGGCCACGCTGCAGGCGGAGAATTTCGCCAGTGCCAGCCAACCCTTGTACGTGCTGCTGAGCCCCGATGGCAAGTTGCTCACCGATCCAGTGGGCTACACGCCCGACAAGGAGGAGTACGCCACCTTTCTGAAGCGTGGCTTGGATGCCATGAAGATGATCGGTTCGCAGGCCAGCCTTTGATAGGCCAGTTTGGACGTGATCGAGGTATTTGCCAACTTATCCATCTATTGATCGACAAAATAATCGTCGATCAGGACAGATGGAGAATGAACTCGAACTGCCTGAAGAGGCGATCGCTGCGCGGATCCGCTGGGTGCGTGGCCAAAAGGTGATGGTTGATGAGGACCTTGCCAAGCTTTACGATGTCCCCACAAAACGACTGAACGAACAGGTCAAACGGAATCCTGATCGGTTCCCGCAAGACTTCATGTTCGTGTTGGATGAGTCAGAGTGGCAAGCGTTGAGGTCGCAAAATGCGACCTCAAAAGGAAGGGGCGGTAGGCGATATCCTCCCATGGTCTTCACCGAGCATGGTGTGCTCATGCTTTCGAGTATCTTGAACAGTGAACGTGCGGTCGCGGTGAACATCCGGATCATGCGCGTGTTCGTCCGCATGAACCGGATCTTGCAGAACGATCTGGAGCTGCTCATCCGTCTGGAGCGGATGGAAGGGCGACAGGAAGGTATGGACGAAGCGCTGGGCCAGCTTTTTGAGGCCGTGAAGCAACTGATGGATAAGCCTGCCGGAGAACGGAAACGGCTCGGATACCGGGGTGGTGATGATGTATGATGCATCTTTGACACGATGAGCGTCGACCGCATCCGATCCCATTTCACCGAGGCCCATGATGTGCTCGGCCGATTCCTGGCCGATCCCGCCAACGTAGCGGCCGTGGAACAGGCTGCGGCCTTCATGAGTTATTGCCTGAAACAGGGTGCCAAGATCATCAGTTGCGGCAACGGGGGCAGCATGTGCGATGCCATGCACTTCGCCGAAGAACTCACCGGCAAATACCGCGATGATCGTCCGCCCATCGCCGCGCTCAGCATCAGCGACCCCAGCCACCTCACCTGCGTGGGCAACGATCACGGCTTCGAGCAGGTGTTCGCACGCTTCGTTCAGGCGCATGGCCGCGAGGGCGATGTGCTCCTCGCGATCAGCACCAGCGGCAACAGCCCCAATGTGCTCCGCGCCGCAGAAGTGGCCCGCGAGAAACACATGCACGTGATCGCCCTCACCGGCAAGGACGGCGGCCGACTCGCGGACCTCAGTACCGTGGAAGTGCGCGTGCCCCACAACGGCTACGCGGACCGGATCCAAGAGGTACACATCAAGATCATCCACGCTTTCATCGACCATATCGAACGCGACCTCGCTCTCCCGCGCCGCGTAGAACAGTAAATACGGGAGTACATGCTTGTCAAGGTCTTCGGCAGTGCCGTGTTCGGCATCAATGCCACCATCGTCACCGCCGAGGTGAACGTGGAGAACGGTGCGTTC
>JAEUTB010000179.1 GCA_016787995.1 Flavobacteriales bacterium
GAGCGTGGTCTGCGCGAAATGCTGCGCGTACTGCGGCCCGGTGGGCGCCTTTTCGTGCTCGAGTTCTCCAAGCCGACCCGCACGCCCATGCGGCAGCTCTTCCGCTTCTACTTCCACAGGGTGATGCCCTTCGTGGGGCGGCTGGTGAGCAAGGATAGCGCCGCGTACACCTACCTACCCAAGAGCGTGGACGCCTTCCCCGAAGGCCCGCGTTTCGTAGCGTTGTTGACAGCGGCAGGTGGGCGCGAAGCCAAGGCGCGCACGGTGACCGGAGGTATCGCCACGATCTACAGCACGCGCAAGTAGCAGTGCCACACACGGATCGATCCCTACTTTCGTTGCCATGGTGATGAGAACATCCCTGCGGCACCTCGTGCTCTCCCCGGTGCTTCTCTTCGGTGTCCTTGGCGCGCAGGCGCAGAAGGGGATCAAGGTGGAGAACCTGCCGAACTTCGATCTGCACCGGTTCCACTTCGGCTTCCACCTCGGCTACAATACGAGCGACTTCCAAATGGTGCTGGACCCCCAGTCGCCGTTCGTGGACTCGCTGTTGGTGTTGAACCACACGAAACAGCCGGGGTTCAACCTGAACATGATGGCCTCGCTGAACGTGAACCCGTTCCTGAGCTTCCGGTTCTCCCCGGGTCTCTCCTTCCAAGAGCGGATACTCACCTATGCGTTCCGCGAAGCGGACCAGACCACGAAGTATTTCCAGAAATCCGTGGAGAGCACCTACATGGAGTTCCCGTTGCTGCTGAAGTACCGCAGTGCGCGCATCAACAACTTCGCGGTGTACCTGCTGGGTGGTGGCAAGTTCTCGATCGATATGGCGAGCCAGAAGGACGTGAACAACGCCCTGGACGATGAGGTCGTGGTGAAACTGGACAAGTATGACTACTCCGCCGAAGTGGGTGGTGGCATGGACATGTTCCTCACCTACTTCAAATTCGGCATCGAACTGAAGGCCGCCTTCGGGATTCCCAACCTGCTGGTGGACGACGGCACGCGCTTCAGCACGCCGATCCAGAGCCTGCGCTCCAAGGTGTGGCTGCTCACGTTCACTTTCGAGGGTTGATCCATGGAGAAGGTCGTGGACATCGCGCTTCCGCCGCGCGAAGCAACGGACCCGGCATTGGTGCGCGAAGCCGCTGCGGAAGCCGCTTCCGTAGCGTTGGACCAATTGGTCTCCGCACAGGTATTGAAGCGTTCCATCGATGCGCGCAGCAAGCGACCGTTGATCAGACTGCGCGTGCACGTGAGCGATCACGCGGTACATGATGCGACACCACCCCTGCACCTGCCGGATGTGCATGCCGCGGCTCCGGTGATCGTGATCGGCTGCGGGCCGGCTGGGCTCTTCGCAGCGTTGCGGTGCATCGAGAACGGACTGCGCCCGATCATCCTGGAGCGTGGCAAGGACGTGCGGGCGCGACGCCGCGACCTAGCAGCCATCAACCGGGAACATCTCGTGGATGCTGACAGCAACTACTGCTTCGGTGAAGGTGGCGCGGGCACGTACAGCGATGGCAAATTGTACACACGCAGCCACAAACGCGGTGATATCGCTTCCGTCCTCCGCACACTGGTGCATTTCGGTGCGTCGCCCGACATCCTGGTGGATGCTCATCCGCACATCGGCACCAACAAGTTGCCGCACATCATCACCGCCATGCGCGAGGCGATCATCGCAGCCGGTGGTGAGGTGCATTTCAACCGTAGGGTGGATCACTTCGAGGTGGAGAACAGCAGGATGCGGGGCGTACGCACCGCCGATGGCAGTAGCTACCGCGCAGATGCGGTGGTGCTTGCCACCGGACATTCCGCACGCGACGTGTTCGAACGCCTGCATGCGCAACGGATCCGGATCGAGCGCAAGGACTTCGCCCTTGGGGTCCGCATCGAACATCCGCAATCTATCATCGATGCGGCCATGTACCATTGCCAGGTCCGCGATCCCTATCTGCCACCTGCGAGCTACAGCCTGGTACAACAAGTCGAAGGTTTGGGGGTGTATTCCTTCTGCATGTGTCCTGGCGGCATCATCGCTCCTTGCGCCACGGCGCCCGGCGAGGTGGTCACCAATGGCTGGAGCCCCAGCAAACGCAACAATCCGTTCGCGAACTCGGGCATCGTTGTAGGGCTCTCCGGGGTTGAGCTTGGCAAGGCTGCGGCGGCGAACGATCCGCTCGCGAGCATGCACTACCAGCGCAACGTGGAGCAGGCGGCGTGGAAAGCAGGCGGCATGCGACAAAGCGCTCCTGCACAGCGGATGGATGACTTCATCCAAGGACGGGCCTCGCGAGATGTGCCCGAATGCAGCTATCCACCGGGCATCGCGCCCTTCCGCGTGGATGAACTGTTGCCCACCGAAGTGGCGATCCGGCTGCGTGCTGGCCTGAAGGAGTTCGGCAAGAAGATCCGTGGATACCGGACGAACGAGGCCGTGGTGGTCGCTGTGGAATCGCGCACGAGCTCACCGGTGCGCATCCCGCGTGACCGCGAAACTTTGGAACATGTGGAAGTGGCCGGTCTGTACCCCTGCGGTGAAGGGGCTGGCTACGCAGGCGGTATCGTGAGCGCGGCGATGGATGGCCAACGTGTGGCCGATCAGGTGGCTGCGCGCTATGCCGTGCGTTGACGGTAGAACTCCATGCACAAGGCCGATGCGGCCGTGGCGACGTTCAAGGATTCGGTGCCGCCACCGCCGGGAATGCTGATGAGCTGACCCTTCAACGCCCGCACCTCGGCCGTGATGCCATGGGACTCGCTGCCCAACACGAGCACCGCACGCTTCGCCAACGCCATCGCGAAGACGGATCGTCCTTCCATGGAGGCTTGGTAGACCTGCACACCAGCTGCGATCTGTTGCTGCAGGACCATGGGCAGGTCCACCACCTGAACGGACACGCGGAACAATGCGCCCATGCTGGCTTGAACGGTCTTCGGATTGAAGGCGTCCACACTGCCTTGGGCACACCATAGGCGCTTCACGCCGAACCAATCCGCGATCCGCACCACGGTGCCGAGGTTACCCGGATCGGTGATACCGTCCAGAGCGATGATGAGCTCTTCGGGGCCTACCGGTGCGTTTTCCGACGATCCCGGCTTTCGGGCAATGGCCACCACCTCGTTGCCAGACTCCAACGTGCCCACGCGATCCAGTTCGTGCTGAGGTACGATCACGGCCTGACGCAGACCGAGTCGCTCGGCCATGGCTCCCGTGGCGAGGACTTCCACCACAGGCCAACCACTGGCCAGCAGTTCGCCAACGACCTTCGGCCCCTGCACGAGGAACTCACCGTGCAGATCGCGGAACTTCTTTTGCTGTAGCGAGCGGGCATGCTTCAGCAACTCCTTGGTGCTCACAGGTCGGGTATATTTGGCGCTGCCCATCCGGTGATACGCCGCGCGGGGCGCAAATTAGGCAGCCTCACGCTCCGCTTGCGGAACAGCTTCAGCCATATCGTGGCCTTGTTGGTGACGGCAGTCGCCCTGATCGGATGTGACCCCACCAAGCGGGTGCCCCACGGCGAACACCTACTGAAGGCGAATGCGGTCATCGCCGATGAGCCCGAGGTGTCCACGGAAGAACTGGTCGGCATCCTGAAGCAGAAGCCCAACAAGCGGATCCTCGGCATACCGTTCTACCTCTGGCTGTACAACGTGCGCGACCCCGAGGTGATCCAGGCCAAGCGAATGGTGAAGGACAGCCTTTGCGCGGAGCGTAACCTACGTCGAGCGGCCAAAGGACGAAGCACGAAGCGCTGCGACAAGGCCACGCGCGAACGCAACAGTGAACCACCTGTGATCCTGGACTCTGCGCTGACCGAACGCTCGCGCGCGCAGATCCGTTCCTACCTGCAGAAGGAGGGCTGGTTCAGGGCGGAGGTGACGGACACGGTCCATTACCACCGACGCACCCTCTGGGCCAGGCTTCCCGGGCGGTTCAGCTCCAGCCGTGGCAAACCCTACCAGCGACCGAAGGCCGAAGTGGCCTATCACGTCACGGCTGGCCCTCGGTACACCCTTCGGAACATCCGTTTCGAGGTGGATGACCCGGCGATACGATCCTATGTGGAGCGAAGCTGGGGTGTGAGCGAACTCAAGACGGGGGCGCGGTACGACGCTGATGTGCTCGATGCGGAACGCCAACGCATCACCACGGACCTGAATGAACTGGGGTATCTCTATTTCCACAAGGACCTGATCACGTTCGTGGCGGACACCAGCGTGGGCGAACATCAGGTGGACCTGCGTTTGCGGATGGAAAGGCCATTCGCGGCGCATGATCGTGGGTTGCAGGGAACGCCGGAGGGTACGGTGTACACCATCCGCAACGTAACGATACAGACCGGACGTGCCACCGATGCGGCCTGGGACAGCACGCACGTGCAGGATTACCTTCTGCTGCATCATGGGCGACTCATGTACCGTCCACGGCCACTGCTCGGCTCGATGTTCCTGTTACCCAACAACCGGTACAAACTCAGCGATGCGAACAACACCTACAGCCGACTGACCGCCCTGCGCGTTTTCGACCGTGTGGAGGTCGCGTATGACACCACCGGCACCGGCAGGCCCGGACTTGCCGATGTGCGGATAGGCCTGCTACCGGGTGAACCACAGAGCATCATCACCGAGGTGTATGGCACCAACCGTGGTGGATTCATCGGCACCACCTTGAGCTTCGGCTACAAACACCGGAACGTCTTGCGCACACTCGGCTTCTTCCAAGGCCAGATCAACTTCGCGGTGGAGACGCAGCAGGCCTTCACCCGTGGTGTGAGCGCGGCGAACACCGGCTTGGGCAGTAGTGATCTCTTCAATACGGTGAGCATCGGTCCGGAGATCACCATCGGTCTGCCGAGACCTTTCCGTTGGTTCAGCAAATCGAGCGGCTCGCGCATGACCTTGAACCTGCTGTACAACTTCCAACGCAGGCCCGACTTCACGCGCACCCTGGCCCGTGGTTCCTTCGGTTTCGACTGGAACTCCACGCCCACGCAACACGTGGATGTGCGCATACCCGAGTTGAGCGTGATCCGTATCCCCTCGAAGAGCGACGAGTTCAACACCTTCCTGCAGCAGACGAACGACCCGGTCTTCGTGAACAGCTATACGGACCACCTCATCCTGAGCATCCCGAAGATCACCTACACGTGGAACACCCAAGGGCAGAAGAACACCCGTACTGTGAAGTTCCTGCGCTCCACCTTCGAATCCGCAGGATCCCTGTTGCACGCCTTCAACTTGCGCGAAGGGCTGGACACGATCACCGACCGGGAGTTCGAAACGCTTTTCGGGGTGCGGTATGCCGAGTTCTTGAAGTTCGACAATGACTTCCGCATCAATCGCCGCCTACACGACCGCAGCAGCATCGCTTTCCGGGTGGCCGCAGGCATTGGCGCACCCTTCTCCAACCTGGAAGTGCTCCCCTTCGAGTCAGCGTTCTTCGGGGGCGGCGCGAACGGACTACGGGCATGGCAGGCGCGCTCGCTTGGACCGGGTTCCTACTCCGCCCCCCTCTTCGCGTTCGATCGCGTGGGCGAGATCCGATTGGAAGCCAACTTCGAGTACCGCTTCAAACTGATCGGTTATCTCGAAGGCGCCCTTTTCACGGACGTGGGCAACATCTGGAACCGTCGGAAGGATCCTGTTCGCCCCGGGGTGGAATTCGATGTGAACGACTTCCTGAGCGAACTCGCCGTAGGCACTGGTGCTGGCGCGCGCTTGAACTTCGAGTTCTTCATCATCCGGTTCGATCTCGGCATGCAGACGAAAGACCCTTCGCTCCCGGTCGGAGAGCGTTGGTTGTTCCAACCGAAAGACCGGTATATCACCGAGCAAGCCACCTTGGGAAATGACGTAGCCTATCGCACGCGGTTCAACTTCAATCTGGGGATCGGGTACCCGTTCTAGTGGTTAGTGGTTAGTGGTTAGTGGACAGTGGGACAGTGGGACTGTGGTTAGTAGGACAGTGCACAGTGGGGACAGTGGACAGTGGACAGTGGGGAGAGTGGACATTGGGTCGATCCGTGGTTCGGGATCGGAATTGAGACAGTTGCCCTCGCTGCGGGGCCATCCTTACCTTTGCGGCCGTCCGCCGGAGCATTGTTGTGAAGGCGAGACCGCTTAACGCGCAATCCCATGCAGACTTTGAAGACCGGCAACCTCGAAGAACTCCTCGGCAACGACGCAGCGAGCCTGCTCGATCACCAGTGCAAGACCATCGATAAGTCGATGATCCACTTGCCTGGACCAGACTTCGTGGACCGCAGTTTCGCGCACAGCAACCGCAACCCGCAGGTCTTGCGCAGCATCCAGGCTTTGTACGGGAATGGTCGTCTCGCCGGTACGGGCTACATGAGCATACTGCCGGTGGACCAAGGGATCGAGCACAGCGGAGCGGCCAGTTTCGCACCGAACCCGATCTATTTCGACGGCGAGAACATCGTGAAACTCGCGATCGAGGGCGGATGCAATGCCGTGGCTAGCACCTACGGTGTACTGGGCAGCGTGGCGCGCAAGTACGCCCACAAGATCCCCTTCATCGTGAAGATCAACCACAACGAGCTGATGACCCTGCCGAACAAGTTCGACCAGGTGCTCTTCGGCAACGTGAAGGATGCGTGGGACATGGGCGCAGTGGCCGTGGGGGCCACGATCTACTTCGGCAGTGAGGAAAGCACACGCCAGATAACCGAGATCGCCGACGCGTTCCAACATGCGCATGAGCTGGGGATGGCCACCATCCTGTGGTGCTACATCCGCAACAATGGCTTCAAGGTGGACGGCAAGGACTACCACACCGCCACGGACCTCACCGGCCAGGCCAACCACCTCGGCGTCACCATCCAAGCCGACATCATCAAGCAGAAGCTTCCGGAGAGCAATGGTGGCTACAACGCCATCCCCGGTTACGGCAAGACCCACAAGAAGGTCTACAGCGAACTCACCACCGACCACCCGATCGACCTGTGCCGCTACCAGGTTGCGAACTGCTACATGGGACGGATCGGTCTGATCAACAGTGGTGGAGCCAGCAGCGGCGCCAGCGACATGGCCGAAGCCGTGCGCACGGCCGTGATCAACAAACGCGCCGGTGGCCAGGGTCTCATCAGCGGCCGCAAAGCCTTCCAACGCCCGGTGAACGAGGGGGTGGCCCTGCTGAACGCGATCCAGGACGTGTACTTGGACAAGGGGGTCACCATCGCTTGATCGAAGCGTGAAGTATGAAGGGTGAAGAGAGAGGTGTGGGCTGTGAAGTCCCCCTCCCACTTCCTCCATCACACATCACCCGTCACTCTTCCTTTTACCTTCACCCCACCGAACGATCTACCATGGGCTGGTTCACACGCGTCAAGGAAGGCATCACCACCAGTACGGAGGAGAAGAAGGAGACCCCTGAAGGGCTCTGGTACAAGTGCCCCGAATGCTCGGAGATCATGACCTCGGAGGATCATGAGAACAACCTCTGGGTATGCGTGAAATGCGAGCACCACGAGAAGATCGGCAGTGAGGAGTACTTCGCCATCCTGTTCGACGACCAGAAATACACCGAGATCGGTGCCGACCTGATCGCGGGCGACCCGCTCCAGTTCGAGGACACCAAGAAGTACACCGACCGCCTGTCCAAAACGCGCAAGGACACCGGCTTGAACGATGCCATGCGTGTGGCCGAAGGCAAGCTGGACAAGAACATGGTGGTGGTGGCTTGCATGGACTTCCGCTTCAT
Source organism: Flavobacteriales bacterium (assembly GCA_016787995.1). GTDB lineage: Bacteria > Bacteroidota > Bacteroidia > Flavobacteriales_F > PHOS-HE28 > PHOS-HE28. The sequence continues at coordinate 7,736 of JAEUTB010000179.1, forward strand.
CGGCGGAAGCATGGGCAGCGTGATGGGCGAGAAGATCGCCCTGGCCGCCGATCAGGCCATGAAGCGCAAGTGTCCGCTCGTCATCATCAGCAAGAGCGGCGGTGCCCGCATGATGGAGGCTGGCTTCAGCCTGATGCAAATGGCCAAGTCGAGCGCCAAACTGACCCAGCTGGCCAAGAAGAAGCTGCCCTACATCAGTGTGGTCACCGATCCCACGACGGGGGGGGTCACCGCCAGTTTCGCCATGTTGGGCGACCTGAACATCGCCGAACCCAAGGCCTTGGTGGCATTCGCTGGGCCGCGTGTCGTGCGCGAGACCATCGGCCGCGACCTGCCGGAAGGTTTCCAAACGAGCGAATTCGTGCTTGAGCACGGCTTCTTGGACAAGATCGTCCACCGCAAGGAACTGAAGAACTTCCTTGGACGTACTTTCCTGATGCTCAGGAGTTAAGAACGCTCGTTCACGCGTGCTTCAAGGCACTCTTGCGGTCAGGTTGCCAGGGATGGGCCTTGAAGTGGGGCCACCCAGCGTCTCCGGCGAAAGAAAAGTCCTATCTTCGCGCCCTGTTACGTAAGACCATGTACCTGACGACCGAGGCCAAGAAGGCCATTTTCAAGCAGCACGGAGGTTCGGACAAGAACACCGGCAGTGCCGAAAGCCAGATCGCACTCTTCACCGAGCGCATCAACCACCTGACCGGCCACTTGAAGACCAACAAGAAGGATCACGCGACCGAGAAGTCGCTGATGGCTTTGGTAGGAAAGCGCAAGCAGCAGCTGAACTACCTGAAGATGTACGATATCGAGCGCTACCGCGCGATCATCGGCAAGCTCGGCTTGCGTAAGTGATCATGCGCACCGCGACCACTGCGGCGAAAGCGACAACGACAACTTGAACGAGCG
>JAEUTB010000197.1 GCA_016787995.1 Flavobacteriales bacterium
GCTCTCTTCGATCGAGCACATACTGCGGACGAAGAACTACGATGCCTTCGGTCTGAGGAGGTTGTATGCCAATCTTCTTCGCGAGGCTGGCATCGAACATCAGATCGTGCTAACGACCGATCGCAGTGATTCGCCCTTCGACGCCACTTTCGAGAATCACAGCTACATCCGGGACTTTCTGCTCTACTTCCCAACGATAGACAAGTACCTGGAGCCGGAGCGCCATGATCTGGGTCTGGGCTATCCCGGTTCCGAGCACACAGGTACATCAGGTCTTTTCATCCGGAATGTTGAACTGGGCGGTGTGTTCGCAGGTGTGGGTTCGGTGAAGACGATTCCTCAGCTACCGGCCGAGTCAACCACCCACGATATGCAGGTCGATGTCCGGTTCAATGTGGATGCCTCGGAAGCCACTATCGTTCACAAGAATGAGATGTCCGGCTATTACGCGAGCTATTGGCAGAATTTCCATCTCTACATGAACGAGGATCAACGCACGCAGATGTACGATGCGCTGCTCGGCTTCCTCATCAATGGGGCCCACGAGAAGAAGATCACCGTGGCCAACGCAGGCTTGATCAACTTCGGGGTGGTCCCGCTCCAGTTGCAAGCAGAGGTGACCACCAACATGTTCACCCATCAGGCCGGAGATGAAGTGCTGTTCGATCTTGGATCATTGATCGGCCCACAAATGGAGATGTACGCAGAGGAGGAGCGCCTACTTCCTGTTGACGAGTACTACCAGCGACGGTACACCCGAACTCTGACCGTGTCGCTGCCACAGGGGTACGTGTGCCGTGACTTGACCTCGGTGAACATCGACCGGGAACTTGTTATGGATGGAAAGGTCCTAGCCTCGTTCCGCTCGAACGCCACCCTGGTCGATGGAAAGATCGAGGTAACTGCCAATGAGGTGTACTCGACCACCCACGTACCCGTGGAGAACTTCGAGGCTTGGCGTTCAGTGATCAATGCAGCGGCCGATTTCAATAAGGTGAAGCTCGTTCTGTCCAAAGAATAGCGGTGGCCATGGAACTCCCCGAGTGGCGTGCTATCCGTTCTTCCCACAGTGCCCAATAGTGCTGTTCCGCTGCGCACCGTGCTGCGCCACTCGGTTCCTGACTTCAACGACAGCGCGTCCGTTACTGCTTGGTACCGCCGACCTTTGCGCTCGATGATCCCGGTGCTTTCCGCATTCTATTTCGGCTCGGTGGAGCATTATCGGCTGTTGGCTTCCTGTCCGAAGGTCATCATCGATATCGGTGAACACTATGAACGCCAGAGTTATCGCACACGCACCAGTATCGTAGGACCCAACGGTGTGCAAGACCTCAACGTGCAGATCAGTCGTGACCATGGGCGCAAGATGCCCATGCGAGATGTCGGCCTGAGCTACGTGGAGTCATGGCCCCAGCAGCACCTCCATGCCATCCGCAGCGCCTACGGGAATGCGCCTTGGTTCATTCATTATGTCGATGACGTCGAAGCACTGCTCCTAAAGCGCTACGAACACCTCGTGGACTTGGACTTGGCTACCCTGCGGTCGGGAATGAAATGGCTAGGCATAAAGACCGAGGTGGTGGTGAGTGAGAAGTACGTGGAGGTGGATGACCTGCCCGATGCCGTGGATCTTCGTCAGGCCTTGCATCCGAAATCACCGCTGCCGCGATCGGTCACCGCTGTGCCCCCCTACCCTCAAGTTTTCCAGGAAAGGCATGGCTATCAGCGTCGCCTGAGCGTCTTGGACCTCGTGTGCAATGCTGGTCCAAGGTCGCGGGATATCCTTCTCGGTTGATACCATGACCGATTCGATCATTCGTTGAGGATCGGAGTTCCGATCTTCGCAGTATGGACCTCGTTCGTTCAACCATCCAGCGGTATGTGGACCTTTCTGACGCCGATTGGCAACGGATCGCTCCACTGTGGCACGAAAGAGCATTTACCAAAGGGGCTCACATCTGCCCCGCCGGTGAGGTCGAACAGTGGTTCTACATCGTTAAGAGCGGTGTGCAGCGCCTCTCCTTCTTCCATGAGGGCAACGATGTCTGTGTAGGTTTCGCTTACGACGGAAGTTGGTGCGGCGAATACGCATCCTTCGTGTCGCGGAAACCTGCACGCTTCGATGTGAAGGCCATTTCCGATACTGTGCTCGTCGGTATCCGCCATGAGGACCTGCAACGACTCTACTCCGAAATGAAGATCATGGAGCGCTTCGGTCGCCTGATCCTGGAGGAGTTGCTCATCGGCCGCGCTGTGCGCGAGGTCGAGCAACTTAGTTTGAGCGCCGAGGAACGGTATGATCGATTGGTGCAACGCAGCCCACAGTTGCTGCAACTCGTGTCGCAGAAGGATATCGCTAGCTACCTCCGTATGACACCGGAGACCTTTAGCCGGCTGCGCAGACGACGCTGAACGTTCTTGATCCAGGTCAAGTGCAGAACACCCCTTGGCCCGGTTCCTTTGTAGCATGAAAGTGGACCTGATGATCGAGGAGCTGAGGGCGGTTCTTCAAGCCCAGCAAGCACGTGCACGCGAGATCGCTGCCCTGCCAGGCACATCGCTTCTGAAGCGCCCGACGCCTGAGGCGTGGAACGTACTGGAGGTGTTCGAGCACCTCAACCTGAGCAGCGGTGTTTACGTGCGTGGTCTGGAGGAGGTGTTCGCCCGCAAGGCGGCCAGCCATCGGCCGAACAACGACTTCACCCCAGGCGTGCTCGGCGATTGGTTCACCACTGGACTGGAGCCGCAGCCAGGGGGGGGCATCAAATGGCGCATGCGCACCATGAAGATGTTCGACCCAGCCAGGAACGCTGGCGCCTCGTTGGAGAGTATCACCCGGTTCATCGACTTCTGTTCGCGCCTCCTGGTCCTTCTGGAGAAGGCCCGTACCACCGACCTGAACAAGCTGCGGGTCACCAGCAGTCTGGGGCCAATCATCCGGTTCAAGGCGGGTGATGCCTTCCGCTTCCCGGTCGCCCACCAACGCCGGCACTTCCTGCAGATCGAGCGGCTCCTGGCTATGGACTGAGCCCACCGAACACAAAAGGCCGTGCGCTTGGCACGGCCTTTTGCGGTGAAGGGTTTACGCCCTATTTGTTCTCCATTTCACTGGCTTGCTTCAGCCCTTGCTCGATCATGCCATAGAACTGATCCATCTTCGGCAGGATGACGATGCGCGTGCGGCGGTTGGTGCTGCGGTTCTCCGGCGTGTCGTTCGCCACCAGCGGGACGTATTCGCTCCGGCCACCGGCGGTGATGCGTCCAGGGCTCACGGCGTAATCGTTCTGCAAGACACGGGTGATAGCCACCGCGCGTTGTACGCTCAGGTCCCAGTTATCCTTGATGCAATCGCGGCTGATGGGAACGTTGTCCGTATGGCCTTCGACCAGCACCTCCATGTCGGGTTTGGAGTTCACCACGGTGGCCACTTTCGAAAGCACCTCCTTGGCGCGGGGTGAAATGGTGGTGCTGCCACTGTTGAACACCATCTTGTCGCTTAGGGAGATGAACACCACGCTTTTCTCCACGTTCACTACCACATCCGTATCGTTCAGGTTGCCCAATGCGCTTTTCAAGTTGACGACCAGGGCCAGCGTCACGGAATCCTTCTTGGTCAGCGCATCGTGCAGGCTGCGGATGCGCAAGTCCTGTTCCTTGATCTGCTCCAAGGACTTCTCCAGGTTCTCTGCTTCCTTTGCTGAAAGCGTGGCCATTTGGCTGACGTTGTTCAGCAACGCCGCATTGGTATTGTTCAACTGGTTCACCTGGTCTTTCAGGTGCTGGTTCTTGTTCTCCAGTTCGGCCAGGCGGGCATCCAGGATGGACTTCTGGCTGTTGCAATCGCCTAGGGCGCGATTGGCCTCATCCAATTTGGTCTTCAGCGTTTCGTTAGAAGCCTGCAAGGCGACATGCTTCTTCTTCGATACGCAAGAGCCCAGCAGTACGATGACGCCGAGCGAAAGCAGTAGTGTCCTTTTCATGGTCTGTTCTTCGGTGGGCCGAAGGTAAACCTACTTCGCGGCTTCTCCGGCCTGGTTCGCGCGCCGCTTCATCCAACGCTCGCGAATGTGGAAAGCCGCGGCGAGAGCGATCATCAACAGCACCGGCTCGGCCAGCAACCGATGCCGTGTTTCGAAGTAGAAGCTGCATTGCACGAGCGAAAGCGCCACTACGGCAAGCAGTGGACCTGTGAGCCAACGCGCTCGGAGTGCGACACCCCACAAGATCAGGAGCAGTGTGACGCATGATCCCACTTTGTAGAGCGAAAGGGCTGCGGTGGACGCGGTAGATCCATGGTCCACCCCGAGCTGCGACCGGAAAAGCCAGAAGTTCTTCATCTTGACCAGGAACATGCGCCACCAGAGTCCCGGACTCGCCTCCAGCTCCGTGTGCCATTTCGAGCGGAAGAAAGCCGAACGTTCTACAGGATCCATCTCGAACAACCCGAACCGTTCAGGTTCCGAAAGCAGGTGTGCATAGCTGCGTCCATCGGCCATGTGCCCCGACCCTTCCGTCTCTTCCTGCAGGCCCATCCAGATCATCTGGTCGGTGACGGAGGTCAATTGGTACCGACCGCTCACCCGTTCATTCCGGACCAGCCAGAGCGACAATGGGCCGAACAATAGGACCACCATACCGAGCTTGAACGGAAGTGATGCGCTGTTCACGATGAAGCGGAAATGGTCGATCAGGAAGGGCAGCATGAAGACCCCAAGGGTGGGTCGGTTCAGCAAAGCGAGGCCGCCGACCGCGAAAAGGGCCAACATGGTTCCCCTGCGCTCCGGCGTTGCACGAACCGCCAAAAAGAGGAGTGCAGTGGCCAACAGGGCATCCCAAGCGAACGGGTGGATCATACGTGCCTGGTAGAAAGCCAGGAACGGGCTGAATGCCGTCAACAGAGAGCTGCCGAGTGCGACACTTTTCGCGTAAGCGCGGCCGGTCAAGAGGTGCAAGGCCATCTGATGGACGACCCATGCCGTGGCCGTGCCACATGCCACTTGGAATACCAGTACGGCCCATGGATCCAGGCCTATTGCATAGATCATGGCCACCACGGCCGTATATACCGGGAATTGGAAGGTGGGGTCCCAGTGCCCGAGATAGTGGTATCTGAATTGACCTGAAGCGAGCCACTCCACCGCCATGGTGTGCGCCTCGAAAGCTTTCTCCACCCGCATCAGCAAGAGCTTCACGGCCGCAGAAATGATCAGCACCACCGCCAACCAAGGAAAGACCCGGGTCGGCTTGATCGGGGGGGAATGCATGTTGCTCAAAAGTAGGTTCCAGGTTCCTGATCTAGGGGCAGAGCGGGGTGCGAACAGCCCAACGTCCATACTCATCCACACTGCCTTGTTCACCATGCTCCTCGGGGCACATGAAGGAACCGTGCGCTGCTGCGGTTCTTTGCACACATGGCCCTTAGTCGTTTCTGGACCTTCATCTTGCTCCTAAGCATCATCTATGTGCTGGTGATGCTCGGCACCGGTCGGCAGTACAGCCTCGGTAGCTTGATCAATGGTAAACAGGGTGAGGCGCTCGTGGTGGCTGAGTTCGACACCGCCTCGTATGCTGATAGCGAAGTGCTGCGGACCTTGCAGGTCGCCGGTTCCGAGCAGCATGGCGATACGCTGTACAGCCTGAGCAAGAGCGGTGCTTTGGTGAAGAGCGTTGGTACTCAGCCTGCCGATGGCCTGTTCGCTACCTGCCGCAACACCATCACCGATCTCTGGCTGCCGTTGATCGGCTACCTCACCTTCTTCTGTGGCTTGCTGAACCTACTGATCGATTCCCGCGCCATGGAGAAGGTGGCGCGCTTCCTCTCCCCCGTTTTCCATCGGGTGTTCCCCGAACTGCGGAAGGACCACCCCGCCTATGGGTTCATGACGCTCAATTTCGCGGCCAACTTCCTGGGGTTGGATAGTGCGGCTACTCCATTCGGGTTGAAGGCCATGGAGAGCATGCAGGAGGACAATCCTCAGAAGGATCGTGCCACCAACAGCCAGATCATGTTCCTCTGCCTGCACGCCGCAGGCCTCACACTGCTCCCCACCAGCATCATCGGCTACCGCGCCGCCCAGGGTGCAGCCAATCCGGCCGACATCATGATCCCGTGCATCATCACGAGTTTCGTGGGCACCTTGGTGGCCTTATTCCTTGTGGCCGCGAAGCAGCGCAACAACCTCTTCAACCTACCGGTCATGCTCGCCGTTCTAGGTGTAAGCGTGCTCATCGGCGGCCTCATGGCGTACATCAGCGGATTGGCGGGTGTGGCCAAGTTCCACTTCACGGACAACCTCAGCAATGGCATGCTGCTGGTCATCATCGGCCTCATCGTGGGTTATGCCTTCCTGGTGGAACGCTATTTCATCGAGAAGGGCACGAACATGTTCGACAGCTTCGTGCATGGTGCCAAGGACGGTTTCACGACCGGACTTCGCGTGCTGCCCTACATGCTGGCCATGCTCGCAGCGCTCAGCATCTTCCGCAATAGCGGTCTCATGGGCATCGTGATGGATGGGCTTTCTTGGGCGTTGGCATTGGTAGGCGTGGAAAAGGCCGTGATCGATGCCATTCCCGTGGCGTTGATGCGCCCCTTCAGCGCCGGCGGGTCCCGTGGTTTCATGCTCGATGCCATGAAGACCTACGGTCCCGATAGCCTTACTGGTCAGCTTTCCTGCCTTTTCCAAGGCGCGGCTGAGACCACTTTTTATGTGGTGGCGCTCTACTTTGGGTCGGTCAACGTGAAGGACAGCCGCTACACGCTCGGCATCATGCTCCTCGCCGACCTTGCGTGCGTGATCACTGCGGTGTTCGTGTGCAAGCTGTATTTCTGATCGTGTCGGATACAGCGTAGGAAGAACGATCTTCGCGCTCCTTAAGCCATGCCGAAACTCCCTACCACGCTCAAGATCAAGAAGCTCCGTTCGCCCATTCACGGCAACGGCGTCATCGCCATCGCACCCATCCGCAAGGGTGAAGCCATCGTTGAATACAAAGGACGCCTGATGACACACGCAGCGGCGGATGAGGTCTACCATGGTGATGTGACCTCCGGACACACCTTCCTCTTCACCCTCAACGACGAGTGGATCATTGACGCCAATGTGCGCGGTACCGTTGCCCGCTGGATCAACACCAGCTGCGAGCCGAACGCCATCGCCTTCATCCACAGTGAGAAGAAGAAGAACCCCGATCCAAAGAAGGATCGAGTGATCATCGAAGCCCTGCGGGCGATCAAACCCGGTGAGGAGATCACCTACGACTACGGCTTCGAGTTCGACGTACCCTACACCGCCAAACTGCTCAAGACCTGGGCTTGCCACTGCGGCTCCAAGAAGTGCCGCGGTACCATGTTGGGCGGGAAGAAATACAAGGCCTTCGTGAAGGCCAACCCCGACTGGAACAAGTGACCATCACCGGCTCCCGGATCATTGGCACGTCGTTTGACAAGAAGGCACCGAATTAGCTTTGCCCCCATGAAAAGGACCCTCTTGCTCACCGTTTGCTCCGTGGTATTGGCGTTGGGCGTTCATGCTCAGGACGATGCCCGAAGCAAGGCGGTGTTGGATAAGCTCATCACCAAAGCCAAGGCTTGGACCAGCTTCGAAGCGGACTTCTCCAGCCGTCTGCAGAACACCAAGGACAAATTGGATGTGAAGCAGGAAGGGAACATGAAGGTGAAAGGCAAGAAATTCAGGCTCGTCTTGGACAAGAACACCATCATCAACGATGGCACCACCTTGTACACCTACAATAAGGACGCGAATGAGGTGAACCTGAGCGACCCCGCTGAGATGGACCAGGAACTGGATCCAAGTACCCTCTTCACGCAGTACGAGAAAGGCTTCAAGAGCGCTTTCGTGGACGAGAAGGCCGACGCCGCCGGTGTCATGGTCCAGACCATCAAGCTCTTCCCATTGGAGCCCACCAAGAAGGCTTTCCACACCGTTATCATCGCGGTGGACAAGGCAAAGGTCGAGCCTAAGAGCATTCAGGTCTTGTACAAGGACGGCAACCAGGTCACCTATACCTTGAAGAAGTTCACGGCGAACCCCGAATTGGCCGATGCGCTGTTCACGTTCGACAAGGCGAAGTACCCGGGTGTGGAAGTGAACGATATGCGGTAGGGAACCCACATGCACGCTTGAAGGGCCACCGCACGGTGGCCTTTCGCGTTTACCTTGTGGCCAATGGTCCACCTCGCTTTGGCGTTAACCGTATTCTACGTCTCACATAGCCTGCTCGCTTGGACCGGAGTGAAGCGATGGGTCCATTCCTTGATGGGCTTGGTTCGGTGGTACCGGGCGGTGTATACGGTGATAGCGCTCCTCCTCCTGGCTTGGGTGTATGTGGCCTACAGCGCAGCAGGTCATCGCCAGGCATTCTGGGCGAGCGGACTTCCGATGTCCGTAGCTGGGTGGTCGCTTATTCTTCTTGGTGCCTATCTGGCTTCAGTCGCCGTACTTCGGTTCGGAGGTATGGCCTTTCTCGGCTTCACGCCGGAACCACCTGGTGCGCTGGTCCGCAGTGGCCTACACGGTCATATCCGTCATCCGATCTACTCGGGCGTGCTCCTTTCCTTGGTCGGCTGGCTCTGCCTATCTCCTAATTGGCCTACCGTGCTGTCGAGCCTGATCACGGTGCTGTACCTCCCCATCGGCATCCATCTGGAAGAACTGAAGTTGATCGCGGTCCATGGGGATGCCTACCGTCGTTATCGCGAGGAGGTTCCAGCGCTTGTGCCACGTTGGCGCACCAAGGTGGGGTGATCGCGCGTTACGCTCCACCACCGATCTCATTCACCGGTCATGCGCGCGCTATTCCTACCCTTCTTCATAGCCACACTGGTCGTTCCAGCAACAGCCGGCCATCGTGTGGTGCATGTGATCGTGGCCCTTTGCGACAATGAATTCCAAGGCATCGTGAAGGTGCCTGCAGGGATCGGCAACGGCCAGAAGCCATCTACGAACCTGTACTGGGGCGCTGGCTATGGGGTGAAGACCCACTTCAACCATTCGGAAGAGTGGGTGGCCATCGACTGCATGAAGCCGACCGTCCCCCACATCCTTGATCGCGCCATCTGGAAACACCGTGACAGCGCGGTCTACCTTGTTGCCGACGCGTATGACGGCCGCAACATCCGCGAAGCCACGGAAGACCTGCTGCGCTTCGCGAGCGGAGCCGCACCCGAAAAGATCCTGGTCGGGGGAACGGAGATCCGTGCTGGCGGCGGCGCTCAACTCATCGCTTACGTGGGTCACGATGGATTGATGGACTTCGCGCTGGAAGAGGTCTTCGGACCAGCTGGCACGAGCACCCGTGAAACCATCATCCTGGCGTGCATCAGCAAGCGTTTTTTTGCGCCCCATCTTCGCCACACCGGTGCGCAACCGCTTCTTTGGACCACCGGTTTGATGGCACCCGAAGCGTACACTTTGAAAGCCGCGCTCAACGGTTGGGTGCGCCGAGAGACCCACGAAGCCATTCATGAACGGGCCGCGCAGGCTTATGACAAGTACCAGAAATGCGGCATTACTGGCGCACGCCGGCTCTTCGCTACCGGATGGTGACCGAACGCACGGTATAAGCAGTGCTGGTGCGCGACCTTCGTGCGCATGGAACAGACAACGACCCGGAAGGTTAGCGCCGTTCTGGACGGTGCACCCTATGCCACCGAGATCACCACCCGAGGCCTTCACTGGCTGGCCGATGAACCGGTCGATCACGGAGGAACGGACCAAGGGCCACGACCACATGAGATGCTGCTGGGTGCGCTGGCTTCGTGCACCGCGATCACCATGCGTATGTACGCCGATCGTAAGCAGTGGAACGTAGGGCGCATCGGAGTGCACGTTACCATGGAGCGCACCCAGCGTGGAGCCGAGATCGGAACGCGCATCCATATGGACATCGACCTTGACCCTTCGTTGCCCGAAGACCAGCGCCAACGGTTGGCCCAGATCGCTCGGTCATGCCCCGTTCATCGCACGCTGGAGAACCCCATACACCTGAGTTCCGGCTTATTGGGGCCTGCTCTGGCTGACTGATCGGATCCGGTGTGCTATCTTTCCTCTTGCCATGAGCAAGGAACATACCTACACCAACGGCGAGGTCACCATTGTTTGGAAGGCTGACCTGTGCATCCATAGCAAGAAGTGCTGGACCGGCCTGGGCGAGGTCTTCAAACCCGGCCAACGGCCTTGGATCGATCCATCCGGGGCCTCCACCGAACGGATCATCGCACAAGTGAGCGCCTGTCCGAGCGGTGCCTTGTCCTACCGCTTGAACGACTCGGGAACCGCAGCGGTGCAGGCGAGCACGGAGGTGGAAGTGACGGCGAACGGACCGTTATTGGTAAAGGGCGGCTGCCTGTTGAAACATTCCGACGGTCGCACCGAGGTGCGTGAAACCGTTTCGGCGTTCTGCCGCTGTGGGGCCTCCGCGAACAAGCCCTATTGCGACGGTAGCCACCGGAAGTCGGGCTTCGTGGGTTGAGGCTGCGGTCCGCTCCTTCCTCCATCCTTACCGTTCCAGCGGAAAAGGCGTGCACGGCGGCGAGCAAGGGGTTAACTTTGCACCATTCAAGTCCTTGGATAGCCGCATGATCGTACAGGATCCACAGCACGTGCCCCTGAGCCCGGCCCAGAAAGCACGCCGGATCAATATCGACAGCGACCTGTATGGCACCTTCGCCGAGATCGGTGTGGGACAGGAAACGGTGCGTCACTTCTTTCGGGCGGGCGGAGCTTCGCAGACCATCGCGAAGGCCATGAGCGCGTACGACAAGGACTTCAGCAATGCCATTTATGGCAAAGAGCCCGGCAACCGCTTCGTATGCGAAAGCCGGTTGATGAACATGCTGCGGCATGAGTTCGGCTTGATCAACGAGCGTCTGAACCGCGCCGACCACCCCACCAAGAAGTTCTTCACCTTCGCCAATACCGTGGCGGGCAGCACCTTCGAGCGGCCCCACAGCGGCCATGGCTGGATCGGCGTGCGTTTCCAGACCACACCCGATGGTCCCACCAACGACGTGATCATCCACGTACGCTTGCACGACCCGGACATCAGCCTGCAGCAGGAGAGCATCGGTGTGATGGGTGTGAACCTTCTCCACGGGTGCCTCATGCACCACGGCGATCCGCATACCATCATGACCGCGCTCTACGACAACGTGAGCCGGCACGTGGTGGAAGTGGACATGATCCAGATGAACGGACCCGCGTTCGCCAGCGTGGATAACCGGTTGTTGAGCCTGCAACTGGTGAAGCGTGGTTACACCGACGCGGTGCTCTTCGGACCCGATGGTCAGAACCTGCAAGCCAGTGAAGCGCTGTACAAGAAGAACATCCTGGCCATCCGAGGCAGCTTCCGCCCCGTGACCAAGGTGAATATCGACATGATCATGAACGGCTACAACATGTTCATCAAGGAACAGCGTGTGGACCGTCAGAACCTGCAGGTGCTCTTCGAGATCACCCTCAATAACCTGCGCGCCGATACCGGCGATGTGGACGAGAAGGACTTCATCGACAGGGCCGATATCCTGTGCTCCTTGGGCCAGACCGTGCTGATCAGCAACTACCAAGAGTACTACAAACTGGTGGAGTACTTCAGCCGGTACACGAAGGCCCGCATGGGCGTGATCCTCGGGGTGAACAACCTGATCGAGGTGTTCGACGATAAGTACTATCGCCACCTGAACGGGGGGATGCTGGAGGCCTTCGGTATCCTCTTCACGCGCGACCTCAAGATCTACGTTTACCCCAGCCGTGCTTCAGTGAACGACGAGATCATGACCACGGAGAACATGCCTGTGCATCCGCGCTTGAAACCCTTGTACGACTATCTGCTCTTCAACAAGCGCATCGTGGACATCAACACGTTCGATCCCAACGTGCTCCACATCTTCAGCAAGGCCGTGCTTGACCTCATTCGTCAGGGCAAACCCGGATGGGAAGACCTCGTTCCACCCTATGTGGACAACATGATCAAGGACAATCGGCTCTTCGGTTACAAGCCCACGAGCAAGTCCGCCGACATGGCCGAGGCATGACCTGAACGTTACCTCGCCATCAGCCGCGCATTCAGCAGGCTATGTTAGCCTACCTACTACCGGCGTTGATCTCTACATGGTGGATGCCGTCATTGGCGTTCAGCAAGGGAAATGAACGGATCTTAACGCGTTTCGAAGCCCCCCAAGGACATTCAAGGGTGCAGGCAGCGCCGAACTCCTTCGCCGCTTGGTTGCGGAACCTGCCCCTTCTACCTCCGGGAAGCCCCGTGGTGTTGCACAACGGCGAACGTAAAACCCGACAGGACGTGCACGCCGCCGTGCTTGATGTCAGTGTAGGTGCGAAGGACCTTCAACAATGTGCGGATGCCGTTATGCGGTTGCGGGCCGAATATCTGTTCGCACAAGGTCGGTTCAACGAGATCCAGTTCAACTTCACCAACGGTTTCAAGGCTGAGTTCCGCCGGTGGAAGAAGGGGGAGCGCATTAACGTGGTCGGCAACCGATGCTCTTGGTCCGCTTCCGCCAGGCCGGACAGTTCACATGCATCTCTCCTTTCCTACCTGGACCGCGTGTTCACCTATGCAGGGACATTGAGTTTGAGCAAAGAACTTCGCCCCGCTGAAGGGTCCGACATCGAGCCCGGCGATGTCTTCATCCAAGGGGGAAGCCCTGGTCATGCTGTTATCGTCGTAGATGTGGTGGTGACCAATGAAGGACAGCGCGCATTCTTGCTGGCACAGGGCTACATGCCTGCACAAAGCATCCATATCCTGAAGAACCTTTACGAGCCCACGTATGGTGCTTGGTTCTTGGAAGGCGTTGGCGAAGTCCTGCGAACACCCGAATGGACCTTCGCTTGGAACGACCGGAAGCGGTGGTAGTCTTCTACCAGTTGAGCGCGTAGGGCTCCAGCTCGAGTTCCTTCATCAGTTCTTGACGCAGGTTCTCGCGCGTGATGCCCATGCCCGCCAGTGCGGTGAAGACATGCTCTTCGCCGGATGCCAGCACAGCGAAAAGCCCCTCTTTCCCTTGTGTGCGAAGGATACGCTCACACAGAGCGCCACCGATCGCGTAAGCTAGGTTCGTGTGCTCATTGATGTAGGTCGGTTCATAGCTCGTGAGGACCTTCTCCATATCCGGCATAGCACCAGAAGCGAGGTAAACCTTCAGGTTGGCCCGATGCCAGGAGTAGGGCTTTTCTGAGCTGCCCGCGAGGAACGTCGCCAACCCTTCGTCCAACACCCAAGGTCTTCCATGGAACTTCATCCCGGTGAATAAGTGCACGACTTCGTGGGTGTAGATCTCCTTGTTGTTCCCGGAAAAGACGATGTCCTTGCCTTCCGCTCTTCCACCGGTGGGGAACACATGCATCAGGGGGTGATGCTGATAGCCCCGGATGCGGAACAACTCCGTTGGATCCATGCAGGAATAGTACGTGATCGGAAAGGCCGGTATGTCAAAGAGAAGGGCTAGGCGCTCCACATCCTTCACCTGTTGTCGTGCTTGTTCCATGGAGAAGGTCCGCCCTGGAGAAACGATGAAGGTGATCGGCCGCATACCGATCCGCTCCCAATCCCGGGTCAAGTGGTCCAAAGGAAAAGAGAGCCGCACACCATCGCCGGTGCGTTTGGCAAGGAAGTCGAACACATACCGGACCCGTTTGGCTATACCCGCACCATCTTCTTCGGCCCACCTTACGGTCAGCAGGCGTTCGTCCGGGTTCCCGGTGCTGTTGATCGCGAGCAAGGTAGGCGGGTAGCGAGGCTCTCCCACGCTGTCGAATTCGGCCGCGAACAGTTCGCCGTGGATGCCTCCGAAGCGCTCAAGATCCGTGATCAGCCAGAAGTCATTGGCCCTTGATGTATCCAATTTGAACTGGCAGAAACGCCGCAAGCAGGCGATCGCCTCCGCATTGAGCGCGTCGGACGTATCCACCGTGGGCCAGATCCGGAGATGGCCGAATGAATAAGAGCCTGGTCGCAGGTGGCCTGCGGGTAAGGGGGGCTCCACAGGTGCTTTTTCCGCGCATGATGTCAGGGCGACCAAGACCGCCAAGAGGTAGGTATAAGCCATTACCGGGCAAGCTACTTCATGATCAGCTCCCTTGAAGGTCAGGATCGTAAAAGGTTGCTTGGGTTAATGGAACTCATGAGACGCCGTTGGCGATGATGGCGGGAGGATGACCGTATCCCGTTCCGCGGAAAGTAGGTATCGTGATGATCCTTAGTTTGCTCCCGATTCATTTAGTCGATGTCCACTGAGCGAACCGTGCGGGCCATCCTGTGTATTCTGGTCTTGGCGGTGCATACCCTGGCTGCGGGACAAGAACCTTTCCATCGGTCCTTCACCATGGAGGACGGCTTGCCCAGCAACAAGGTCTACCGGGCGATCCAGGACCATGAGGGGTTCATGTGGTTCGCCACCGACAACGGGGTGGCGCGTTTCGATGGCCTTGAGTTCACCGTGCTCGGGCTGGAAGATGGCCTCGTGGATACCGAGGTCATCATGATCCAAGAGGATCTTGAGCACCGCATCTGGTTCATGGGGCTGAATGGGAGATTGGCCTATTGGAAGGATGGTAAAGTCTTCAATGAACGCAATGACCCGCGGTTGAAGGGGATCCGGGCCATAGCCGGGTGGAGCACCATGGCCGTGGACAAGGAGGGGGCCATCTGGTTCGGGGCTTTGAGCGGGGAATTGGTGCGGTTGGACATGGCACAAGGAACGCATCGCTACATGGGTGCATCAAACTTGAAACGAAATGTGGTGAATGACGCTGCTGGTGAGATCATCACGATGAGTTATGGGATTTTCCAACTGCACGGGGAAAAGGGCCCATCACTCATCGCATCCGTTGGAACTCGAATGCACTCCACTCACATCTATCCAAGCGGCGACCCAAGCAAGAGCCCGTTGGTCATGATCGATGGTCGGTTGCATGAAGTCACTTCGACCGGGGTGGTCCCTTTGACGAATGGACCCGCATTGGATCCCATGGTCCATCGTAGCGCTTACCGCACACCTCATGGCGATGTTTGGCTTCACCGGCACGATCGGGGCGTTGACCTAGCGGAGTATCGTATGGGCGGATTTCAGCCTCCCATTCACTATTTCGGTGACCGCACGATCTCGATGGTCTACACTGATGATGCAGGGAACAATTGGTTCTGCACCACTACACATGGTGTTGTACTTGTCACGCACGATCAGCGAAAGAACACCATCTGGCTCTCCGGTTCTGGGGTTTCTGATGCGATCATGACTTCAGTCGGAGCTAGCCAGGACCGTGTATGGGTAGGAACGGACCAAGGAGATATCCTGGTCTACATGAATGGAGTTTTATCGACACTTCAGGTCCGTCTGCCACGTATTCGTCCCGGCAGGGTGCTGCGCATCCTTGATGAACCTGATGGTACCATGTGGTTCGGGACCGATTATGCGCTCTTACGCTGGGTTCCAGACGCGCCACAGGAACTGGAGCACGTTCCTGTAGACATCCTTCCACGAGGATCCAAATCTTGGATAGCTGTGAAAGCTCTTTTGCGAACTCGGAAAGGTGAGGTACTCACAGCTGGCATAGGGGTACAACGACTTAAGCGGAGGAATGGTCTATTCGCGAGACACGGCATGCCCTCATCTCTTCCATTTAGGATCAGGAGTTTATGTGAAGATAAAGGGGGCGGATTATGGGCGGGAGCACAGAATGGAATTTTCAGTATCGTCGACGAGGAGACCATCGCCCACCCCTTGCCGGACAGTCTAGTTTCTTCTGAGGTCGTCGATATGGCACCTTGCGGAGGTGATACTTTGTTACTCGCCACGAGCGGAAATGGACTGCTGCTTTGGGCGAATGACCGTGTGATACAGCGCATCGGTTTGAAGGAGGGTCTGCCCAGTCTGAACATCCGTCGAATGCGGCTGTATGGAGATACCGTCTGGTGCGCGACAACAGCCGGAGTGGTTGCGCTAGTCTTGAGGGACTATAGCGTGGTCGACTCTTGGCGCTGGTCAACGGAACAAGGCACTCCAACGAACGACATCTTCGACTTCGTGTTGAATGAGGGCAGGCTCTTCATGGTGAGTGACAAAGGTCTGGGGGTAAGTGGTCTTCAGCCAGAGGAAGCTCGAACCAGTTTAGGACCCCTGTACATGGCGAGTGTCCAGATCAACGATTCCATCATTCGGTTCCCGAAGGAGGATCGTTGGCGATCCCATCGTGGTGATCGATTCCAACTGGTGGTCCATGCGTTGGAATTCGTGCATGCGCCCTTCGTGGAGTACGCTTATGCATTGGGGCCATCTGGTACTTGGCGGACCTGCGAGAAGGGTCAAGTGGTCTTAGATGGTTTGGATGACGGTGTCCATACGATCTCGGTGCGTGCCAGGCTACCGGGCGGACCATGGAGCGATCGGCTGACCACACAGCTGGAAGTGGTGCCTCCCTGGTGGGCACGTCCGTGGATGATCTTCGGGGTGGGACTGGTGGCCATCATCGGACTTGCTCTCCTTCTACGTCGATACGAACGGGCTCGGTACAAGAAAAAACTGGCGGCGGTCCAGGCACAGATGGTATTGAATGAAGAGCGCAGGCGCATCGCTGCCGATGTGCATGATGACCTGGGGGCCGACCTTAGCAAGTTGCTCTTGCAGGTGAGGAGACAAGGCGCCGCTCCGGACGACCATGAACTTCGACTCAGCAAAGGTGTTTTGGCCGCCATCAGCAAGATCGACGAGATCATCTGGTCGCTCGATCCCAAGCGGGATTCGCTCGAGGGTACGCTGAACTTCATCGAACAGTATGCCATGGAACTGTGTGAAGCGAATGGCTTGGCGTTCCGGACCATCGCTCAACTACCCGATGGGGAGATACCACTCACAGCGTTCGAACGGCGAGAGGTATTCCTCATCTTCAAGGAAGCGATCCGCAACGTGGTGAAGCATGCAGCGGCGACCACCCTGAGCCTGCACGCGGCGCTGGAGGGGGACGTCGTGGTCATCTCCATCTCCGATGACGGTATCGGTATGGATCCGGATCATAAGTCGGTTGGCCGGAACGGATCGAGCAACATGCGCGAACGGGCTTCACGGCTCGGCGGGGTGCTTTTCGTGCGATCGATAGAGCCAAAAGGCACACGTGTCGAACTTCATTTCCCACCCAAGAATCACCCGAATGGATGATGCGGAGGCTGGTCAATGACCCCATCTTTAGGGCATGACGCCTTGGGAGAACCCGCATACGTTGGTGGATGTGGTGGTGGTGGAGGACCACGCTGAGTTCCGTGAAAGCCTCCGGTTCATTCTTGAGAACACCGGCCATATCCGTTGTAAGGTCTATGCCGCTGCCGAGGAAGCACTCGGTCCCCTCTTGATGAATACACCGGATGTCATCATCATGGATATCCGCTTACCCGGAATGAATGGGATCGAGCTCACCAAGCAGCTGATCCAGAAGAGACCTGATGTTCTCGTCCTTATTTGCACCGTTCATGAGGACGATGAACTCATCTTCCAAGCTTTGCGCGCCGGAGCGAAAGGCTACTTGCTCAAGCGATCAAGCGTGGAGGATCTCGTAGAGGCCATCAGGCAGGTGCTTGCTGGCGGGTCCCCGATGAGTCCGGCCATCGCCCGACGGGTCGTCAATAGCTTTAGACCACAGCTGCCGAAGGACCTGAACGTGCTCACCGATCGTGAGCAAAGCGTACTGGACCTGATCAGCACAGGTATGACGGCAAAGGAGATCAGCGAAAGGCTCTTCGTGAGTGTCAATACCGTGCGTACCCATATCCGACATATCTACGAAAAGCTCCAGGTGCAGAGCCGTGTCCAGGCTGCTCGTAAGGCCGGAAAACGCTGAGACTCGAACCCGAGTTAAAATCATCCGTTCGGGTGATTCATGAGGCACCAGTTCGATGTGCCTTTGCATCGTGTCATCCACATGACATCGGGGTTGCCGAAAACCGATCAGAGTAGGTACCGAAAAAAACGACCTAGAATGTTGATACAACGAATTAAGTAGCATTTCGCAACTGTGGCTATTTCGACACTCCTTCTGTCATCCTGCAGTAAAGAGGCTGTTCGTCCTGTGGATGTGGGAGGAGATACGGAGAGTGAATTGGTCAATCCCAAGACTAATCCTTTCTTCTTAAGGGATGGGGTAAACAACACCGGTTCCTTCACAGTGTACCGTTGGTCGGGTTCATGTGCCACACCTTACGGCTTTGTAACAAGTGAGGCCCTTGCGCCAAACAACCTAATCTTGAATGGAAATCCTCGCAAAGTCCGGGTTACCAATGGTCAAACGACTGGAGTGGACAATTTCTACCTGCGACTAGAAGCGGGCAATACAATTGGCACCGTAAACTCTTGGGGACCGTGGTACTTGATCCATCCGAACTTCGGACCTTCTCTGTCAGTAAGGAAGAGCCTGTTGATCAGAATGAAGCGAGTAGCGTTAGGTGATAACACCTACCAAGCTGGTATCTCCTATAACGGCACCACGAACACGTGGGATTACTCTTCAGCTAGCCAACAGGGGAAATATGAGTTCGCTGAGGTCATCGGTATCTTCAGTTCATGCCCAGTCAGAAACTAAGCGTGACCAATTGGTTCATTCAGTGCTGTTCCAAACATGTTCGACGGCCTTTCTGAGTTGATCCAATTCGTCGTTTCCTCGATCGAAAGGGCTAGTCCTAAAGGGCTGGCCCTTTTTCGTTCGAATTCGTTCGAACGCTGAGGACATTAGAATTTGTAGATCTGTACTCAAACAAGTCACATCTGCATGCCGAGCTTGTTCACCATCTTGCGATCGTGAACCGGAAGCCGCAGTTGACATATCTAGGCCATAGAGCAGCCATCTATTCGCTTTGCCAAGGGTTGGAACAGGGGGCATTCCTCAGCGCCGGTGGTGATGGGATCGTGGTGCGTTGGCAGGTGGACGCACCCAACGATGGACATGGCTTAGTGAACGTGGGTGAGCCCGTCTTCAGCTTACAATTGATCGAACGGCGTTCCCTCTTGTTGATCGGAACCGGCTCCGGGCGCTTGGTGATCGTGGACCTACACACACGTCGAGAGGTCCAGGCGCACAGCGCACACACGAAGGGCATTTTCCGGATCACGCTGCTGGACGACCATGCACTCGCCTGCGCAGGCGGCGACGGCACATTGAGCATCTGGCGCTTTACCGATGATCTTTCCTCCCCATTGACTTTATCTCGGCGCATCCCCCTGTGTGAAGAGAAACTGCGCGATATCGTCCTCTCCTCCGACCACCAGCGGATGATCGTGGCTTGCGGCGATGGGTCGCTACGCGAATTGGACCTTCCCCTATTGAACGAACGTCAGCGCTTTGATGGTCATGCGAATGGAGCCAACTGCGCGGCCTTGCATCCCTCCAAGCCGGTGATGGTGAGTGGCGGTAAGGATGGGCAGGTGAAGATCTGGCACGCTGATGGGCGCCTTGCCCTGGAATGGCCAGCCCACAAAGGTTCGGTCTATGCCACATCATTCGACCCTTCTGGTCGATACCTGGTCACCGCAGGTCGCGATGCCTTGTTGAAGGTCTGGGATGCCAACACGTTGGATGTCGTGGTCCGTTCCAACCGGGAGAAGAACGCCCACACCCATTCGATCAACGCCTTGTTTTGGGTCGGTGATGTGCTGCTAACCGCCAGTGATGACAGGCGTGTGCAGGGTTGGAGGCTTCCCGATTGATCCGGATCAACCCCAATTCTTCACGTACCATGGCACGGCCTTGCGCAGACCCGCTATAAGGTCGATGGATGGTGCATAGCCCAGCAATTCCTTGGCCTTGCTGATGTCGGCAAGGGAGTCACGGATATCGCCGGCACGTTCCTCGATGAACTTCATGCCTACTTCCGCGATCGCCGGATCCACAGAAGCCAACTCGCTCTGCAAGGCCTTTACCAACTCGACCAAGGTGGTGCGCGCACCGAATGCCACGTTGAACACTTCGCCTACGCAACGTGGATCAGCTGCGTCCAAGGCCTGAACGATAACCTGCGCCACGTTGCCCACGTAGGTGAAATCGCGCGATTGCAGACCATCGCCGTGTATCTGGGGTGGCTGGTGCTTGAGGAAGTTCCGGATGAACTTCGGGATGGCCGCGGCATAGGGACCTTCCGGGTCCTGCCGTTCGCCGAACACGTTGAAGAAGCGCAACCCGATGGTATCAAAGCCGTGCAGTCTCGTGTAAAGTTGCGCGTACACTTCGTTGGTCACTTTCGTCACGGCGTACGGCGAAAGCGGAAGACCGATGTTCGGCTCTCGCTTCGGGAGTTCCTTGGAATCGCCGTAGACGCTTGAGCTTGATGCGTACACGAATCGCTTCACCCCCTCGAACCGGGCCGCTTCAAGCATGTGAAGGAAGCCGGTGAGGTTGGTGGCGTGAGTGGCCAAGGGATCCTTGATCGAACGTGGCACGGAGCCCAAGGCCGCCAGGTGAACCACACCTTCCACCCCATCTACCGCTCTGGCGCAATCAGCCGCGTTGCGGATATCACCTTCCATGAACTCGAACTCCGGAAGGCCTTCCAAATGAGCGATGTTGTCCTGCTTGCTCGTGGCCAGGTTATCCATGCAGCGCACGGTGTGGCCTGCTGCTAGCAGCGCATCACAGGCGTGGCTGCCAATGAAACCCGCACCACCGGTCACGAGGATGTGGCGAGGATGGTTGGAATTCATGGTCAATGGTGCGCGCTGCGCCGACCCCGGCGCCGCGTCAAAAGTAGCGGAGTAGGCCGAAGATGTTCCCCACTTCCCAGAAGGATCTCCATGATCAGCCTTTGATCGCGGCCCCGTACCAGATGGTGCGGAGTTTCCTGGGGATCAAAGGCATGATCAACGCATCGAAACGGGCGAGCACGTCACGCTGCCTCTCGGTGCGCCCCAGGTTGGCGATGAAGCCCGTGGTGCCTTCCTCCAGACGTTGGAACGCGGCAAAAAGGTCGCCGTCGTCCACCGGATCCAGGTAGCGCCAATAACTACTCCAACTGACGAACCGGCGACGCAACAAGCCGTGCACGGGACTTCCATGAAGGTTTTCGGCGAAGAGCAGGACTCCACCTGGTTTCAGAACACGGTGCATCTCGCGGATCGCTTGCCGCTGGAGGTCTTTCGCGCCCAGTGCACCTATCACACTCTTGAAGATGACCACATCGTACGAGGCTTCAGCGAATGGAAGTGCGGTAGCGTCCGCTTGTCGGTAATGAATGTGGTCGGCGACGCCGTATCGTTCGTGCAGCATCCGCGTCTCTGGAGGGAAGGGTCGCAGGTCCGTACAGGTGACCTCAAGACCTTCACCAGCCAGCCACAGGCTGAGTCCCCCACCGCGTTCTCCTATGGCGAGGCACTTCGCGGGACGTTGCTCCGGGAGGTGGTTCCGCCAGAGCGGCAGGGCGTTCGACCAGCTGCGGACCTCCCATTGGAAGATGTCCTGCAGCGGGATGCCGGTGTCCATGGTGCAAAGAAAAGAGGCGACACGCTGGTGTCGCCTCTTCGGTCTTCCTTCTAAGGAGGTGGTACGGTGGGTCAGGCGCCTTCCGAGCTGGATCCGCTTGGCCGTATCACTTAGCCACGGCTACCGAGCGCTTCTCGCGGATCACGGTGATCTTCACCTGCCCCGGATAGGTCATCTCGTTCATGATGCGGTCGGCGATGCTCAAGCTCATCTCGTCGCTCTGCGCGTCGGTGATGCGTTCGCTTTCAACCATGACCCGCAACTCACGACCGGCCTGGATCGCGAAGGCCTTGGTGACCCCGCTATAGCTCATCGCCAGGCTTTCCAAGTCCTTCAGACGTTGGATGTAAGCTTCCGTGGCTTCACGACGTGCACCGGGACGGGCGCCGCTGATGGCGTCGCAGGCCTGAACGATGGGTGACAACAAGGTGGTCATTTCGATCTCGTCGTGGTGAGCACCGATCGCATTGCACACATCGGGCTTCTCGCCGTACTTCTCGGCCAGCTTCATGCCCAATAAGGCGTGCGGCAATTCCGGTTCCTCATCGGGTACCTTACCGATGTCGTGCAAGAGTCCTGCGCGCTTGGCCGCTTTGGGATTCAAACCCAATTCGGCGGCCATGATAGCGCTGAGGTTGGCCACTTCGCGGCTATGCTGCAAGAGGTTCTGACCGTACGAACTGCGGTACTTCATGCGGCCCACCATGCGGATGAGCTCACCATGCAACCCATGGATGCCCAGGTCGATGCAGGTGCGTTTACCCGTTTCGATGATCTCCTCCTCCAGGTGCTTCTTGGTCTTGGCCACGATCTCCTCGATACGCGCAGGGTGGATACGTCCATCCTTCACCAATTGGTGCAGGGCCAGGCGGGCCACTTCGCGACGCACCGCGTCGAAACAACTGAGGATGATGGCCCCAGGTGTATCGTCCACGATGATCTCCACGCCGGTCATCTCCTCCAAGGTCCGGATGTTACGGCCTTCGCGACCGATGATACGACCCTTCACATCGTCGTTCTCGATGTGGAACACGCTTACGCTGTTCTCCACCGCATGTTCCGTGGCCACCCGTTGGATGGTCTGGATCACGATGCGTTTGGCTTCCTTGTTCGCGGTGAGCTTGGCTTCCTCGGTGATGTCCTTGATGGTGGCCATGGCCGCCGTGCGGGCCTCGTCCTTCAAGCTCTCCACCAGGTGTTTCTTGGCATCCTCGGCGTTCATGCCACTGATGTTCTCGAGCATCTGCACCTGTTTCGCGTGCATCTTTTCGGTCTCCTCCCGGCGACGCTCCAAGCCGGTGAGCTTCTGCTGCAGCTCCTCCTTCAGCTTATCCACCTGCTTGTCCTTGTTCGCTAGGTCCTGCTGCTGGCGGCTAAGCTGTTGTTCACGTTGCTTGGCCTTCTCCTGGGCCTGGCTCACGGCACGTTCACGCTCACGTACTTCCTTCTCGTGCTCTTCCTTCAGCTGAAGGAATTTCTCCTTTGCTTGAATGATCTTCTCCTTCTTCAAGGCCTCGGCCTGCACTTCGGCCTCTTTGATGATGCCTACGCTGCGCTTCTTCATCGCCGCGTTCAGTACCATGTAAACGATCGCGCCTCCGGCCACCAAGCCAGCGAGGATCCCGATCAAAACGCTCATCATGTCCATAGTTCCACGTATGTTAAGTGGACCATGTCGGCACCTACGTCAGGGCCCGTTCCGGGGCGAGGGCAACGGTCAAACGTGAAGATCAGCGAGCATGCGTTCGATGGCCCCCAATGTGGCATCGACATCGGCCTCTTGGCGTGTGGTGCTGCTGTTCAACGCACGCACGGTGACTTCCAAGGCGGCCATCGCTAGTAGGTCCTGCTTGTCGGTCAACGGGTAGTTGGCCTTCAAACGGGCTATGCTCTCATTGATCTCCTCCACGGCACCACGCACGTTCGCTTCTTCCGATGCTTGTATCGTAAGCGGATATGCGCGTCCCGCGAGTTCGACTCTGATCGATCGTTCTTCCATGGGTGCGTTCTACCAGGCTAAGCTTTCAAGAGGGCCAAGCATTGGTCTATCTCGTTCACCAATTCGTCGATCCGTTCCTTCGTTCCCGGCTCGGTCGTTCCGCCACCAGCGGACCGCCCTTTCCGTAGGACCTCGTTCTCCCGTTCCAGCTCGGTCACGCGAGCGCGCAACACATCCACTTTCCGGTGTTGGTCGCGCACATCTGCTTCCAGTTCGGCCGCTTTTGTACGCAATGCTTGGTGCTCCCGTGCCAAACGGGTCACCTGCTCGTGTACTGCTTTCAAGCGGTCGGTCAGCGTGTTCATCGTGCCGGACAAGAGTCCTAACAGGGTCCGAGGTCAAAGATAGGATCGCCGCCCTCTTGCGCATGCCTTTTGTTTGAACGCCAAGGTGTTCATCAGGTAAAGCCAATCCGTTGGAACCTACTTGGATCACCGGCCTAGCTTGCGCCTCCTAAGCTCCATTCCTCCCCTCCCGTCCGAATGACCCTTGTAGATCACCTCCCACGCGCATCTTTCAATGCTCTGGTAGCTAGTCTTTTATGTGCTGGATGGGCCACTGCCCAGCAAGCGCCTGTCCGGTTCATCCCGCCCATGGACCACGCCATCGAGCTCAGCGGGAACTTCATGGAACCGCGGGGAGACCATTTCCATTCGGGACTGGACATCCGCACCCAAGGCAAGGAAGGTCTGCCCGTGAAAGCCGTGGCCGACGGATGGATCAGCCGCATCAAGATCAGTCCCTGGGGCTACGGCAAGGCCGTGTACATCGACCACCCCGATGGCCATACCTCCGTGTACGGCCATCTACAAACCCTGAAGGGCACGGTGGCTAAGGCCTGCTTGGACGCACAATACCGCCAGAAGGACTTCAGCATCGACTTTACCCCGGAAAAGGGTGCCGTGCCGGTGAAACAGGGTGAAGTGATCGCGCTCAGCGGGAATACGGGAGGCAGTGGTGGTCCCCACCTTCATTTCGAACTGCGACGGACCGGTGATCAGCATGCCTTGGATCCAGAAGCGCTTGGCATCGAGGTGCCCGACAAGATCAAGCCTGAGATGATCGGTGTGCGACTGTACCCGCTCAACGATAGTTCCCTCGTGGGCCCCTACCCGCCCAAAGCCAAGGGTTTCGCCACAGAAGGCTCCGATGGGCGCTACACCTTGAAAGCGGGTGCGGTAGCCAGCGCCTATGGCACCTTCGGCCTTGCTCTTCACACGATCGATCGGTATGATGGTCTTGCCGCCAAATGCGGCGTTCGAAGGATCGAGCTTTTCGTGGACAGCGTTCCCACCTTCAGTATCGTGTTCGACGAGATCGACTTCAACACCACGCGGTATTGCAACGCCCACATGGACTACGCCTTGTTCAAAGGCAGTAAAATGGAATACCACCGGTGCTACAAACAGCCCAACGACAAGCTCCGGATCTACGGTAAGGAGGAAGCCCAGGGCCGCATCGCCATAGCACCAGGCCAGCAGCGGCACATCCGGTTCAAGGCCACGGACGCCAACGGCAATACGAGTGAGCTCACCTTCGTGGTGAAAGGCGCTAGTGCTGCGGAAGCTCGCGCATGGGCACCAACGACCGAGCCCATGGGTAGCCTTTTCCGATACGATACGGAGAACGTGTTGAAGGAAGATGGCGTGTCCTTGACCCTACCCCCTTTGGCCCTCTACGATGACACATACGTGCGCTACGAACGCAAGGTGGCCCCTGGGCGTGCGTTGGCACCATTGCATGTATTGCACGAACCGCTCACCCCCCTGCAGATCGGAGGTATGCTGCGCATCGAGGTTCCCGAACTGGCCGAACCCCTGCAAAGCAAGGCCCTGGTGGTGCGCATCGATGCCGGGGGAAAGACCAACGCCGTGGGTGGCAGCACCTATTCCAACGGAGCCGTTTCGGCGAATGTCCGCACATTCGGTGGCTACACCGTGATGGTGGATACCGTGCCCCCGGTGATCACCAACGTGGACCTGAAACCGGACATGAAGGGGCGCTCCCGATTCACCATCAAGGTTAGTGATAACCTGAGCAGTGTGGAGAAGTGGAAGGCTACCTTGGATGGTGCTTGGGTCTTGATGGAGTACGAGCCGAAGACCAAGACACTGATGCACACCTTCGATGTGCACTCCGACAAGCCTGGGAACAAGACGTTCTTGCTAGAGGTGACCGATGAACGCGGCAATACGGCGCGTTTCGAGCAGAAGTTCAGTCATTGATCCCTATCGATCCACGTGAGCAGCTTGGTGTGCCATTCGGCGACAGTAGCTGTTCCCGGTACTCCTGAAAGCGAAGCGGGGCTCCTCTTGCAAGGAACCCCGCTCATGGTGAAGGATGGTGGCTTACTCCACCACGAAACGACGGAGGCCTTGATCTCCATTACGCGCTGTGATGCGCAAATGGTATACTCCCGATGACAGTGTGTGCACATCGAGCACCTGCCGGTCCACCCCGGAAGAGGCACCACGGGTTTCTTGATGAACGATACGACCCTGCGCGTCCATCACCGTGAAGTCGACGGCTCCTCCTTGGCTGCTGAACAGAACATTCAGATCATCGGTCGCGGGGACAGGGAATACATCGATGCCGATACTGTTCTCCAGTAGGTCTTGAACGGAAACATCGGCGCCATCGACCCATTGGGTATAGTTCACCTCCGTAGGAGTACCGAATGTGGCACTTGTGGTCTGATAGATCCCGAAGATCGGTCCGTGGAATCCCGGTTTGTAGAACACGTAGTGGTCGGATGCGTAAGTGAAATACGGAACGCCGCTCAACACGTCCTCGGAGAACTCGACGACATGGATGCGGATCACGTTCTCGACGGTGCCGAAAGGAAGTATCAATGTACCGGTACCATCTGCTTCACCCGTGATGGTGCCTGTACGCACTGCGGATTGTCCACCGCTGGTATAATTGGATCCGAAATCATCCGTCCATGTGGTGCCGAAGCTGCAGGGATACGGGAACAAGGTCTCCGCGTTGTTGTAGAACAGCGTAGTACCCGTCTGGCGGGCACCCAGCTGTAAGAGGCCAGTGCTTGTACTGTTGTAGAATACGTAAGATCCTGGTACACCAGGCACAGGAAGCGCCACAGTGGAGCCGGGAAAGCTGCTCGACACCCCGGTTGATGCCGGTGTTACATAGGCGAATGAAGTGGCTCCAAGGCTGACCAGATCGGAGTGGTCCCAAGTCTGCGACGTACCCGCATTACCCTGTTCAACATAAGTGCCGCGTTGTACGGTGTAACTGTCACCTGGTACCGGTGCGGAGTTGGCCTGCGTCAAGGTTTGTGCTGGTAATGCGCCTTGGAGGAGGAAGAATGACAGGACTAGCGTAACGTTACTTTTCATGTGGGTTCGTTTGTAGCCGAATGTACGGATCCCTATTGTAGTGGCGTGAACGCCATTCCGTCGCCAGGTGTGTCGGTGGACAGCTGGTCGTGCCGTTACGTTCGAGCCACATCGCATTCAGTCCGATACGCTTGCTTCAAATGCTGCGTTATTCGATCATGCGGAAACGTAGGCTCCTCTTCCTGAACCTGGCGTTGGTCGGCGGAACGCTCCTCGCCGTTCGGGCGTTGGCCCCCACCCCCATCCACCTGCCGAATGACCGCATTGCGATGTTGCATGATGGCGATATCGTCTTCCAGCAGACCGGCGGTGAGCAGGGCCGTGCGGTACAGTTGGCCACTGGTTCGCCCTGGACGCATGTGGGGGTGCTATTCAAGGAAGAGGATCATTGGATGGTCTACGAAGCAGTGGGGCCGGTGGTAAACACTCCGTTTGAGGAATGGGTGAGCCATGGTGCCGAGGGCGCTTGGGTGGCCAAGCGGTGGGTGGATGCCGATGAGCAGCCACCGAACACCTTGCGGTCGGCCTTGATGAAGGCTGGGGCACGATTCCATGGACTACCCTACGACCTGCAATTCCGGTGGGACGATGAAAGGATCTATTGCTCGGAACTGGTCTGGAAGATGTACGCCGAAGGCGCCGGTGTGCGCTTGTGTGAGCCGAAACCGTTGCGCGAGCACGCCTTGGGCTCGCCCATTGTGCAACAGGCGATGAAGGAGCGGTATGGCACCACACCTCCACTTGACGAACCGATGATCGCGCCCGGGGCCTTGTTCAACTGCCCGCTGCTTCGGACAGTGGCCGAGGACTAAAGGTTCCATTCAAAGCACCTTGGTTAACTTGCCGCCATGTTCCGTCCTGTGATCGGCGCTCTGGCCTTGGTCCTGTTGATGCCCGCCTGTAAAAAGGAAGAAGTGAAGGAATACACGGTTTCGTTGAAGGCTACCTGCTACGACTGTATCGTACAATACGCTTCCGGTCCTGATCGTGGACGTTTCGATACGCTCTTCGGTTCGGTGAACGGTTCGGACACCGTACGCACCACACGGAGCTACACCCTTACCATGCGGGAGGAAGAGGCCCTTTTCTTCAGGGCTTGCCGGCTTGAACCTGATAGCGGACGTTTCGGTCCGATAGAACTGTTGGCCGAAGGGGACATCCAGAGCGTGGTAGTGGAAGAGCCATTGGAGGCGGATTGCGCCGTGATCAATCAAGCCGTACAATTCCGCTGACCGCCCACTTCGGCGAGGTCAGGCGACTCGGGTCATTCGTGATCCCGGCCATAGCCCTTCTGGTTCTGCTCGTAGAGCTCTTGCTCGGCTTTCAGCACGGCCTTCAACGAGTCACTCACCTCCTTCTGCTCGAAGCGCTCCAGATCCGGCTGGCCCGCCACCACCCAGGCGCTGTACCAGATGTTGCCCAAGGTGAGGATGGACGCGTTCATCCGCTGTTCCACCATGCCGAGCATGGCCGCTTCGTAGGCTTCGGTGAATTCGCGGGAGTACATGCGCATGGCGCCGCGGCCACGGTCCTCGAACACGTACTTGCGGTCTTCAGGATAGCTCGCGCTTAGCCGGCGCTCGATGCCCAGTACGCTGTCCACCAACATGTGGCTGGCATAGACCGCATCCCAAGCCACATCCAGCACGCGATCCACATACGTGGCCCGGCCCACGAGGTGGTCATAATTCTCAGCGCTGAGCTCAGGGATGCGGCTTTCCCAAAAGGCATGGATGCCATGCTGGTTGGTGAGCTGCCCGTTGTAGTTCTCGGTGGTGTGCAAGGGAACATGTGCGTCGCCCACGTAGTGCCCGATCTCCGCGCTGTTCCGCAGGATCCGGTCCACATCCCCACGTTGGAAAGCGCTTACCAACCGGCCGAACATGACCTCGATGTGCCACGGTACGATGCCATACGCCTGCAAGGTGTCCTCGGAGAATTTGGCCACGGCGTCGTTCCATTTTCGGGGCATGGTCTCGAACGGATCCACTCCACCGTGCGCATAGTGGTCGATGTCGATATAGTGGCGCTGCGCTTCGCCTTCCACCGCATACCGTCGCTTATCGGGGTCCACGGCATGGTCGGTGATGAAATCGATGTGCCGCTTGTAGAAGCCGAACATCTCGGGCGGCAGGGTGAAGCAGGCCGTTCGGTTGATCCGCTTGTGGCCATAGAAGCCCCACGCATAGGCCGATTCCACGGCGCGCGAGGGCCAGAGCATCACCACCGCTGTGCCGAGCAGTGCCGTAAGCAAGGCCACCTTGCGGATCATGGCTTCTTGGCGGTGTCCAACAACACCAGTTCACCATCGCGCAGTACCGGGATCTTGGTGCTCTGGTCCGGTGTGAGGCAATACTTCACATCGGGCAACAACTGCAGTTGTTCGATGCGCCTGCGGCGGGGTGCGGCCTTCAAGATGCCCATGTAGTTGTCGCGCGCGCTCATGTACATGTACTTGGCGGCGATGCTGCTGTCCTCCTCCACCCCGAACTTGCCACTTTCGAGCAGCTTTTCCATGACGGCGCCAGCGAAGACGCTATCCTCCAGGTTGAATTTATCCTTCCAGCCAGAGCAAAGCAGCAGGATGTTGTCATTCTGCTGGACGAGCCAATCGCTCAGCGCGGTGAGGTTGAGGAAGGAACCGATCACCAGCATGCGGGCGTCCTTGGCCAGATTGATGGCCTTGGTGCCGTTGGTGGTGGTCATCACGATGGTCTTGCCACGCAGGTCCTGACCCACATAGGCGAGCGGCGAATTCCCGTATTGGAAGCCGTGCACCACTTCGCCGTTGCGTTCGGCTGCGGCGATGTATCCGGAGCGGCCGATGTACTGAGCGGCTTCTTCGATGGTGGCCACAGGGATGATCCGGTCGATACCATTCTCGAAAGCCGCTACCATGGCACTGGTGGCGCGCAGCACATCGATCACCACCACGATGCCCATATCCTGCGCGTACAACGGGTACTGCCCAGGCATGAAGCACACCTCCACGCGGTACTTGTAATCGCTGTTGCGGATCTGTTCCATTCAGGGCTTGCTCAGGAAAGGTAGCTTTTTGACCACACCTTTCAAAGCCTTGCCACGGATATCGACCCAAATGGGGCTCCCTTCCTGGGCCATGGCGGTCGGCACGTAGGCCATGCCGATGGGTTTCTGCAAGGTGGGGCTCATGGTGCCGCTGGTGACCTTGCCCACTACGTTCCCCTTCTCATCCAAAACCGGGTGGTCGTGCCGGGGAATACCGCGCTCCACGAGCTCGAAGCCCACCAATTTGCGCTTCGTGCCCTGCTCCTTCTGCGCTTTCAGCAAGGGTGCATCCACGAAATCCTTGGTGAACTTGGTGATCCAGCCGAGCCCTGCTTCCATCGGTGAAGTGGTGTCGTCGATGTCGTTGCCGTAGAGGCAGAAGCCCATTTCTAGCCGCAACGTGTCGCGGGAGGCGAGGCCCGCCGGTTTGATGCCGTGGGCGGCACCAGCCTCGAAGACGGCTTTCCAGGCTTTCTCCGCCAAGGGGTTGGGCATGTAGATCTCATACCCACCGGCGCCCGTGTAGCCCGTGGTGCTGATGAGCACCAGACCCACGCCCTTCATTTCGGCATACATGGCCGTGTAATACGGCATGGCTCCGATGTCTTCCTTGAATAGCCCTTTCAAGGTATCGATGGCTTTCGGACCCTGCACGGCGAGTAGCGACATGTGATCGCTGATATCCTCAAGCTGGGCATCAAAAGTGTTGTGTTGCTGGATCCAGTCCCAGTCCTTTTTGATGTTGCTCGCGTTCACGACCAGTACGTAATGGTGGTCGTCGCCATGTTCCATGCGGTACACGAGGAGGTCGTCCACGATACCCCCCTTTCCGTTCGGCATACAGCTGTACTGCACCTTCCCGGGAGTGAGTTTGCTGGCGTCATTGCTGGTGACCTTCTGGATCAGGTCCAAGGCTCCTGGCCCGCGCACTAGGAACTCCCCCATATGGCTCACGTCGAAGACCCCGACCGCATTGCGCACGGCATGGTGTTCATCATTCACCCCCGTGTATTGCACGGGCATGAGGTATCCTGCGAAAGGGACCATTTTAGCGCCCAGGGCTTCGTGTACATGCGCAAGTGCGGTCCGTTTCAATGCTGCTGTGGTTTCCATCGGTTTGGTAGTCGTTCGTCAGCGCTTTGGCCGACCGTTGATCAATTCGTTGAACAGGTCCAAGTACTTGTCTCGCCAGGCCTTGACGGAATAGCGTTCCTCCACGGTGCGCCGCGCCTCAGCACCCAACCGGGCGCGAAGGTCGGCACTCTCCACCAGATCACCCAAGGCCTGCAGCCATTCGGCCTCCGATCCCGCGAGCATTCCATTCCTGCCTTCCTGGACGATCTCCTTGTTCACCCCCACGCGCCCGAGCACGACCGCTTTCCCCATACCCATGTACTGCAACCCTTTGAAACCGCATTTTCCACGGCTCCATTCGTCGTCCGGCAAGGGCATGATGCCGATGTCGATACCTGCCAGGTCCTCGGCTTCGCTGCTGCTTTTCCAGCGGATGTTCTCCACCGGGAGGCCGGGTGCGTGGAGATCGCGATCACTGATCACCCGGAAGATGACCCGTTCGCCGCAGCGTTCGTGCAAGCGTCGAAGCATCGGCAGGGCTGGTTTCAGGTGGCCCAAGCTCGTGTAACTGCCGGTCCAGCCGATCACCACTTTACCGTCCGCTCTTGGGACAGGTCCGATCGGCACATAACGATCCGTGTCGATCACCGTCGGGACGACCTCCACCCGCGAGTTATGGCCCCTGGCATAATCGGCCAGGTAGTTGTTACCCGCGATCACCAGATCCGCCAGCCCGATGATCTTCGCGGTCTTTCCCGGGTCCTTGAGCCACCGGAGTTTCCGATTGGCGTCGCTCACATCCATGTGCCAGATGGCATCATCGAAGTCGTAGATCACAGGAACCCCGCTGGCGGCCAGACGCTCCTCGAAACGCGTGCTGCCCGTCATGAAAGCCTCGCGTTGTACGATGATGAGGTCGAATTCACGCGCACGGCGGACCTGTTGAGCCCGACGGTTCCAGCTGCGCAGGAATATCCCGGCTTTCGCGGCCAAGCGCCCCGGTGAATAGAACGCCTGATCATCCTCCGCTCCGATCAACCAGGCGTATTCGTGGGTGAAGCCCTTCTCCGCCCAGTAGCCGGCGAACTGCTCGAACCGGTAGCGCTGGCTCGGTGAGCGGTCCGGACGATGAGCGGCGACGAATAGGATCCTGGGCATGGCCAACGACCACAAAGAAAGCCGGAGTATCCTTAGTCCACCGCTCCAGGCCTCATCGTCCGCGCTCCGGCTATCTTTCGCACCTCCGAATGGCCAACCCACGGTTCTTCCCGCGCTGGGGCATCCTCTTGATCGATGTGGTGCTCTGCCTTCTGGCCCTCACCGCCGCGTACCTGCTCCGGTTCAACTTCCGCGTACCTGCATTGGAGGTGGACCTGTTGGTACCGGTACTTCCACTCTTCCTGGCTGTCCGTATCACTTCCTTCCTGATCGCGGGATTGCCGCGTATGATGGTGCGCCATACGAATACCGACGATGCGCGACGGATTTTCCTGACCGTGCTTGGCGGCACCCTCGCATTCCTGGTGATCGGTGCGGTGCGATACTTCCTGTTCGACGGATACTATTTCCTGCCTACGTCCGTGATCGTGATCGACTTCATGGCCACGGTGATGCTCTTGATCGTGACGCGTATCGGTTTCAAGCTGCTGCACCTCCGCTCACGTGGGGCGGGAAAGGATGAAGTGAAGGTGGTGATCCATGGCGCTGGAGAGGCCGGCCTCATCACCAAGCGCACTTTGGAACGTGAAGGAAGCCGCCGGTATCGTGTGGAAGCCTTCGTGGATGACGATGAACGGAAGGCGGGGAAACGCCTGGAGGGAAGCCTTGTACACCACACCGATAAGCTGCCTGAACTGCTGGCATCGGCTGCGGTCAACGAGGTCATCATCGCCATTCAACGCCCCGATCCCGAGAACCGCCGCAAGGTGGTGGACGCTGCGATGGCCGCCAAGGTTCGCGTACTGACCGTGCCTCCGGTCGGTGAGTGGATCAACGGGCAGTTGAGCGCTGGCCAGATCAAGGATGTCCGCATCGAGGATCTACTGGGCAGGGCGGTGATCGATCTGGATGATGCACAGCTCCGCTCCCACTTCAAAGGAAAGCGTGTGTTGGTGACCGGGGCCGCAGGTTCCATTGGCGGAGAACTGGTGCGCCAACTCGCCCGGTTGGGTGTGGAGAGCCTTGTGCTCGTGGACATCGCGGAATCGGGTCTGTACGATGTGGAGACCGAACTCCGGGCGCAAGGCACGAACAACCTGCACGTGCGCATAGCCGATGTGCGCGATCGTGAAGCGATGCGTTCCGTTCTCAGTGCACACCGGCCGCAAGTGGTCTTCCACGCAGCCGCGTACAAACATGTGCCCTTGATGGAGGCGCAGCCGCGCGAAGCGGTGCATACCAACGTGCAAGGCACTCGCCTGGTCGCAGAGTTGGCGTGTGACCATGGTGTGGAGCAGTTCGTTCTGGTGAGCACCGATAAGGCCGTGAACCCGACGAGTGTGATGGGGGCCAGCAAGCGCGTGGCAGAAATGGTCGTTACCAGCGTGGGTGCTACGAGACCGCGATCACCGCGGTTCATCACCACCCGGTTCGGCAACGTGCTCGGCAGCAGTGGCTCCGTGATCCCTCTCTTCCGCCGACAGATCGCTGCCGGAGGGCCCGTGACAGTGACCCATCCGGAGGTGACACGCTTCTTCATGACCATTCCCGAGGCGTGCCGCCTTGTCTTGGAAGCGGCGATCATGGGCAAGGGGGGCGAGATCTTCGTTTTCGACATGGGGCAGCCTGTCCGTATCGCCGATCTCGCGGAGAAGATGATCCGGTTGAGCGGCCTGGAGCCTGGCGTGGATATTCAGGTAGCCTACACGGGTCTGCGCCCCGGGGAAAAGCTGTACGAAGAATTGCTGGCGACGGCGGAGAACACCTTGCCGACCCATCATCCACGGATCCTCATCGGTCAGGTGCGCGCAACGGACCCGGCCCTGGTGTTGGCTCAGGTGGACCTCATGGCCGACCTCCAACACGATGATGAACTCGTACGCGCCATGAAACAGCTGGTGCCCGAATACCGCAGCCACAATTCGGTGTACAGTAACTTCGACCCGACCACGTAGCAGACCTGATGCCACGGGAACACCAAGGGTAATACACATGACACGGGATAAGAACCTGGAGATCGCCCGGTACCAGAAGGAGATCGCGGATTACATCGGCATCGGACCGGACAGTCTGGTCTTCAATTTCGACGAGAGCGGAGCGACCACAAAGCTGTTCGTGATCACCTTGAACGCAAGGCATAACCAGAGTTTCCTGTTCCACCAGACCACGGGTAGCGACAAGGTGGATGCCTTGCGCGCCATGCTGGATTATGTGAGGACCTACAAGGACCGCACCGGAAGCTATACCATCCAATGGAGCGCCCGTGGGGAAGGAAGCTTGCACACCTCGTATTTCCGCGCGAAGAACATCATGGAGGCGCTCGACAAGCTGTTCTATGATCGCGATCCGAACAGCATCACGGTATTCAGTGTGATGCTGAATCCGATCTCCTAGCCAACAGCATGCTCATGGCCAGGATCCCGATACAGATCCGCTTCGCCGATGTGGACATGGCGCGCCATGTGCACAATGCGGTATACCTGCATTGGTTCGAAGCTGCTCGGATGGCCTTGCTGGAGCGGTTCATCCCGAAACAGCACGATTGGCGCACGGAAGGGTTGATCCTCGCCCGTAATGAAGTGGACTACCGCATGCCCGTTCATTTAACGGACCGGATCGAAGCCGAAGCCTGGTGCGGCACCATTGGGAACAAGAGCTTCGACCTGGTCTATGCCATCCATCGGGTCGGCGGTGAAAGCCCTGGTATCTGCGCCGAAGGACGCAGCGTGTTGGTCTGTTTCAACTACGACCGTAATTCGTCCATACCCCTGCCAGGTGTATGGCGGGTGGCCTTGGAAGAACTCATCCGCGAATGAAGCGTCCGCTCCTCCTCCTTTCGTTCTCCCTGCTCCTCTCCTGTTCACCGCAGGATATGCAGAACGTGTTGAACTCTTTCCCGTCCTCCGCGCCCCTCTCGAACGATGAGGTCGTTTCCGGTCTGAAGGAAGCCCTGCGCTTAGGGGCGGAACGCAGTGTGGAGAAAGCCAGCGTGGTTGAAGGTTTCTGGAACGATGCCCGCATCAGGATACCCTTCCCGCAGGAGGCCATCAAAGTGAAGAACACGTTGATGGATCTTGGCATCAAGAAACCCGTGGAGGACTTCGAACGCACATTGAACAAGGCAGCGGAACAAGCAGCCAAGGAGGCTGTGCCCGTGTTCGTCGATGCCATTACCAGCATGAGCATCCAGGATGGCTTCAACCTGCTGCGCGGTGGCGAGAACGCTGCTACCGAATTCCTTCGAGAGAAGACCAGTGATGCCTTACGCACCAAATTCGCACCAGTGGTGGCCAGCGCCACCCAAGAAGTAGCGTTGACGAGCTATTGGACGCCGGTGGCGAACGCCTACAATACGGCGTCCATCCTCACCGGTGGTAAAGCGGTGGATCCAGACCTGAACGCCTACGTAACCACCAAGGCCATGGACGGTCTTTTTCTGCTGTTGGCCGAGGAGGAGAAGAGGATACGACAAGACCCGGCCGCACGCGCCACTGCGCTCTTGCAGCGGGTATTCGCTCAACAGTAGTTCCACGGCGGCCGGTCAGGGGTCGCTAACCGCATTCTCTCCTTCCTTTGCACCATGCATCCGATCACCCTTACACCTCCCGGCACCATCATTCCGCCCAGCGAGCTGATCCTGAATCCCGATGGTTCGGTCTACCACATCGCGTTACGTCCAGAGCAGTTGGGTGATATCGTACTGGTGGTGGGTGATCAGGGGCGCGTGGAACTCATCAGTCGCCACTTCAGCAGGATCGAGCACAAGGTGCAGAACCGCGAATTCGTGGGGCATACCGGTGAGTACAACGGTGTGCGGATCACCGCGCTGAGCACCGGGATCGGCACGGACAACATCGATATCGTGGTGAACGAGCTGGATGCCCTGGTGAATATCGATCTGCAGCAGCGCACACCCAGGGAGAAGACCCGCTCCTTGAAGATCATCCGCCTGGGCACTTGCGGGGCTTTGCAAGAGGATATCCCCGTTGATACCCGCATCGTGAGCGCTTACGGCGTTGGGCTGGACAACGTGCTGCACTACTACGCCTACGAATACACCGATGCGGAACTCCGTTTGCTAAACGCACTATTGCAACAGACGGAATGGCCGGACAACCTTCCGGTGCCTTACGTGGCCGCTGGTGACAAGGACCTCATCGCCCTGCTGGGACACGGCAACGTCACCGGCGTGACGTTCACCAGCGGCGGTTTCTACGCACCCCAAGGAAGGCAGCTACGTGGCATCCCGAGTGTGGACGGCTTGAACGAACGGTTCACGGCCTTTGAGCACGAAGGGTTGCGTGGCACCAACTTCGAAATGGAGACCAGCGCCCTTTATGGACTAGGCGGATTGTTAGGGCACCGCTGTGCGACCGTTTGCACCGTAGTGGCCAACCGCCTGCGCAAGGAATACAGCAAGGATCACCACAGCGCCATCGATCGGATGATCGCGGAGGTGCTGGACCGGGTCACGGCCGTCTAAAAGACCAACCGAAAGTTCCGATCGACAGGTCGCCCTGTGCTAAGGAGCGTGCAACGACAACGTCTCCAGCACTTTCCGTCTATGGCCTGAATGAGATCGGAAGGGTGTAGAGGACACGCGCCGGAACATCTTTCATGTAGCACCCCGGTATCCACTTCGGCATGGCGTTCACCACGCGGATAGCCTCCTTATCGAGGGTGGAGTGGATGCCGTTCACCACCTTCACACTGGAGCGACTTCCATCGGGTTCTACCACGAAGGAAACCACCACCTTACCATGCAGGTTCTCGCTTCTGGCGGCTTCAGGGTAGGTCAGGTTCTCGCTGATGAAGGCCATCATCGCCTCCTGCCCTCCCGGGAATTCAGGCATTTGGGCCACCACGGTATGGATGTGCTTCGGATCCTTCAACGAGGGGTCTTCCGCCGGGACCGCAGGCGCTGAAGCTGCACCGGAAGGAGCCGCATCAGATTGTGCATGTAGCGGTGTCGCTGCAGAGAGCACAGTGATGAGACCAAGAATGACGAGGTGGAGTTGCTGACGTTGCATGGGGTTAAATTAAGCGCACTCGACCCTATCCGCAAAAAAGAGGCTTCCACTGGAGCGGTCGTTCACGACCCTTTGTCGAAAGCCTTCAACCCATAGCAGTTGAAACAAGACTTCTTCACCCTGTTCGAACCGTTAGTTGCGCCCGATACATTCGCCGCGACCATCGTGCAGAATGGTCGAATTCCTATGAGTGAAACCGAGATCCGAGCCTTGATCACACTCATCGAAGATCCCGATGAAACGGTCTATCATCAGGTCCGGGATCGGATCGTCTCCCTTGGCGATCATGTGGTGCCCGTGTTAGAGCGAGCCTGGGAGTATGACGACCTCGGAGACCTGTTCCGGAACCGCATCGAGGACATCCTACAGACCATCCACCTCGGTGCGGTGACCGACCGGCTCAAAGCCTGGAAGGCCAGCGGTGGTGAGGACCTGCTCGAAGGGGCCCTCATCATCAGCCGGTATCGTTACCCTGACATGGATGAACAAAAGGTGAAGGCTCGGCTCGCCTCCATCCGACAGGATATCTGGCTGGAGTTGAACGACCACCTTACCGCGTTCGAGAAGGTGCGTGTGTTCAACCATATCTTCTTCCAGGTGCATGGCTTCAAAGGGAATAAGCGGAACTACCATGCCCCGCAGAATTCCTACATCAACGAGGTGCTCGATACCCGCTCAGGTAATCCGCTTTCGCTGGCGATCATCTACCAAGTGCTCGCAGAGGACCTTGGACTCCCCATGCGGGGCGTGAACCTCCCCAACCACTTCGTGCTCGCCTACCTGGATGAGGACAGCATCGGGGGCGCGGACAGCGGGCAGCAAGCAGAAGAGAGCGTGTTGTTCTACGTGAATGCCTTCAGCCAGGGCGATATCCTGGGCCGGAACGAGATCAACGAATTCCTGGAGAAACTGAAGATCGAGCCGAGACCCTCCTTCTATAGCCCCTGTACGAACCTGGACATCATTCGTCGGCAGTTGAACAACCTGGCCAACAGCTACGAAAAGCTGGGCGACAGTGAACGAAGCGGGGATCTGGAGCGCTTGCGGGATATCCTCGGAAAGAACGAGGACTTGGTTTGAGCTTATGGCTCCTTGGAGTCGCGATCCTCACTAGTACTGAAAAGGTCGACCCCGGCACCAAGGCGGCGGCACCGGGGTCTTCGGAACACAGGACAAGGTCCTGGTCAGTGAGCGTTAAGCGACCGGAAATTCGATCGTATCCTCCTCTTCTTGCTCTTTCTGCTGGGGCATCACTTGTTCAATACGCACCGGTTCCGGTTCGGTCGGCACGCATTGCGCGAAAAG
Source organism: Flavobacteriales bacterium (assembly GCA_016787995.1). Classification (GTDB taxonomy): domain Bacteria; phylum Bacteroidota; class Bacteroidia; order Flavobacteriales_F; family PHOS-HE28; genus PHOS-HE28. Next base: position 38,447 of record JAEUTB010000197.1, read on the forward strand.
TTGTTCTTCATCGGTGAGACAGAGGAGCAAAGTCAGGGTTTGGACTGGCCACATGGTGTATTGGTTCTATTCGTATGTGCCGGTCAATTCTGAGAAGGTGACGCAAGTTCGTAGACAAAGCCATTCTTTGTCAAGACGAACGCATCAAATTCTTCGACGTATGAACGAATCACAAGGGCCGCCGAAGGCTAAGTCCTTGGTGCTCAAGCCCCAGCGGAGCTATTGGCTATGGCCAGACCTGGTGGTCAATCTTGGAATGTGGCCATGCCGAACCGGTAGTCCTTCTTACGTGTGGCGTACAAGAACATGCGACCATCTTCCAGTTGGCGGCAGCTCTTTGGTCGAAGGATCAGCTCGCGCTTCTCGGGATCGAACAAGGCTTCGCGGGTCACACGACCATCCTGGTCCACAGTAGCCATGGTCACGATGGAACCCTTGCCTTGAAGGTCCATCTGCTTGAATTTATCACCCGCTGCCTTGAAGAGGTTCTCCCCGTTATCGTTGAAGATGAAATACAAGTTCTCATCCCGGACCTCCAAGGCGTAGCTACTGAAGTACCCGCCGTCGTTGGCTGTGTGCTGCCTTTTGGGAACCGTGCTGGCCCATTCGATATCCCCTTCGGGGCTGATGTTCACCACGATGATGTCGTTGTAGACGTAATGGTAGATGGTGCGACAGGTCTGACCGCCGTTCTGGGTGCTCGTGCAGACGGTACGGGTGTACATGAAGTACTGCTCTCCAACGAGTACCGCTCCACCATCTTCGCGCCTGATGATCTCGTCAAGGTCATACTCGAACAATTGCAGCTCCTCATCCTTCTTCTCGGCCTTTTTCTTCGCCTTCTCCTCCTCCTTCGGTGTCATGTACTGGGTGATGAAATCGTCTGAGAACTCCTTGTAGCTCTCATGCAGGATGGCCTTGGAGTCGGGGTCGAGGCTCATGAAGAAGGCGCCGCGCACTTTGTTCGCTCCTTTGATGCCATAGAACCCTCCACAGAGGATCGGTCCGTCCCCGTCATCAAGGCTAATGGTCAGATCCTGTAGGAATCGATCCCCAGAAGCGATCGTATTGTCCGTATATTCTCCTTCGCTGTTGAACGTGAGAAGATGATGGTCATACGTTGCCTTCCCGTCCCGTTTCTTCTCCTTGGCCTCTTGTTTCTCGAGGTACTTCACACCAAGGGCCACTACATCTCCATCGTTCTCCAGGAGCATGCCGCGCACTGCGAACTCCTTATCCGTATAGGGCATGGTGATCTCGCGCTCCCACTCCAAGCTCATCTGCTTGTCATACACCCTTACACGGAAACGCTCGGAGGCCTCCTTTTCGTAGGGCAGATTTATCCCGATCAGGATGTGCTCCTCGTTCGGGGAAACATCCATTTGGAAACCTCCGGCATAAGCCTTGGTTGAACTGAATTCGGCCAATCGCTCCCAAGCGCCCCGAGGCTCCATGTCCGCAGCATCGTACATGCGCATGTACATGCTCTTCAAGTCAGCCTTCTTATCGTAGCGTGTGGCGAAGATGATGATGCCATCCCCAGCCAGCATGATCGAACTCAACGCCAGATCCTTCTTGTCCAATGTCAGGTCAACTGCTTTGTGGTAGGCACTGGTAAGCCCCCCGGTCATTTTCTGAACGAAGAGCTTATCCTTCTTCCAGAATGTCATGTACACGGCATCATCGCTCTGGCCGATCACATAGCCGAACGTCCCGGTCGCCTTCTCCTGGAACTCGGGCCCCCAATTGATGGAGGCCTTGTCCGTTCTCGGTTGAGCATAGGCGGTCAAGAAAAGGGCCATGGCGGCTCCGGTGAGGGTCGATCTCATCGTGGAATTGTTGGTCTTGTTTGAAGGCGACGAGCGGCTTTCGCCACGTATCAATGTGCTGCTTTCAACGTATTGAGCAGCAAGCTCGTGATCGTCATCGGGCCCACTCCACCTGGAACGGGTGTGATGGCCGAGCATCGGTCTCGAACGGACCCGTAGTCCACATCACCTTCGAGCCGGAAGCCGTTCTTCTTGGTAGCATCCGGGATGCGGTGGATGCCGACGTCCACCACCACCGCGCCTTCCTTCACCATATCGCCAGTGATGAAGCCTGGTTTGCCGATGGCGACCACGAGAATATCGGCCTGTTCGGTGATGGAGGGAAGATCCTTGGTGCGACTGTGGGCCAGGGTTACGGTGCAGTTCCCCGGGTAGGCGTTGCGGCTGAGCAGGATGCTGACCGGCGTGCCTACGATATTGCTGCGGCCAACGACCACACAGTGTTTGCCCGCGGTCTCGATGTGATAGAACTTGAGCAGTTCGCAAATGCCACTCGGGGTGGCAGGTAGGAATCCGGGCAGACCAAGTACCATGTTGCCCACGTTCTGCGGATGGAAGCCGTCCACATCCTTCTGCGGATCGATCGCTTGAAGGACCCGGTCAGCGTCGATATGTGCAGGTAATGGTAACTGCACGATGAATCCGTCCAGGTCGGGATCCGCGTTCAGGCTGCGCACCCGTGCGAGGAGTTCTTCTTCCGTGATGGTCTCTGGAAGCCGGATCAATGAACTCCGGAACCCGACGGTGCCACATGCCTTCACCTTGGCCTCTACATAGGTCTTGCTGGCCCCATCATTCCCCACCAGCACGGCTGCCAAATGTGGTGCACGACCACGCATGGCTTTCACAGCTGCCGCTTGCGTAGCGATATCGGTCTTCAACGCATCGCCACAGCGCTTGCCATCCAGCAGTCGAGGTGAGCCCGTCATAGGCACAAGGATACGGTTTGCGGGGTTCCCTTGGAACTACCACCCCATCCGTTCACGGAGCCGGACGATATGGGCCAAGTGATGGGCGCCGTGCCACACATAGAGTTCCAAGGCCTCGGAAAGTGCGATCGTCCGGTTCTGTTCTGGATGGAAGAAGACCCGCTCAAGGTCGGTGCTCTCCAGTGAGCGGAGCAGGACGGCCCACCTGGCATGTATTCCGGCGATGATCGAAAGCGATGCTTCAGGTGGCATGGTGCGGGCATCGGTGTGCTCTGCCCATAGGTCCTCGCGGTAGGGCTTGATCACGGGTGCTTCCTCCGTGAGGGCGAGTTTGAAGCGATGCAAGCATTGGCTGTGACTGTCGGCCAAATGATGAACCACTTGGCGTACCGTCCAGCCTTCCGGTCGATATGGGGTATCCAACTGTGCTTCGGACAAACCTGCCACGGCTTTGACGAGTTCTTGAGGGAAGCCCTCGATCCGAGCGGTACAAGCTTTACGCCGCTCGGGATCCTTCGCTGCGGTGCCTCGAACGAAGCGACCTAGAGGATACTTCAGTTCTTCCAAGTCAGGGTTCGACATGATCGGGGCGAACGGACCTGATGCCGTTCAGGGAACAAGTTCGCCATTCAGACGCAACATTCGTCATAGTGCACTTTCAACTTGATGCATGCGATCGCAGCTCATGGCGGCTTGTGGAATGTTTGCTCTAGCAGGAGCGCACTCTCAGAAGATCAACAAATACGTTCGTGCAGGATCTTGACCCGCCTCCTGTCTAGGAAGCCTGATCACCTCCTCATCCCCTGCATCGCCTGCATCTGCCGCATCATGTTCTGCATCTTCGTCTTGTCACCCATCATCTTCATCATCTTGCGCGTTTCCTCGAACTGCTTCATCAGCTTGTTCACCGCCTCGATGTTATTGCCACTGCCTTTGGCGATGCGGGCGCGACGGCTGCCGTTGATCAGCGCGGGGTTCTTGCGCTCTTCGGGGGTCATGCTCTTGATGATCGCTTCGATGCCCTTGAACGCGTCATCGGGGATATCGATGTTCTTCAAGGCCTTGCCCACGCCGGGGATCATGCCCATGAGGTCCTTCATGTTCCCCATCTTCTTGATCTGGCCGATCTGCTCCAGGAAGTCGTCGAAGCCGAACTGGTCCTTCTGGATCTTCTTGTTCAGCTCGCGTGCAGCCTTCTCATCGAACTGCTGTTGAGCGCGCTCCACCAAGGAGACCACGTCGCCCATGCCGAGGATCCGGCCGGCCATCCGGTCCGGGTGGAACTCGTCGATGGCCTCCATCTTCTCACCGGTACCGATGAACTTGATCGGCTTGTCCACCACGCTTCGGATGCTGAGGGCCGCACCACCGCGAGTATCGCCGTCCAACTTGGTCAGCACCACGCCATCGATGTTGAGGCGGTCGTTGAAGGCCTTGGCGGTGTTCACCGCGTCCTGACCCGTCATGCTATCCACCACGAAGAGCGTCTCCTGTGGTTTGATGGCGGCCTTCACGCGGGTGATCTCGTCCATCATGGCCTCATCCACCGCCAAACGACCGGCGGTGTCCACGATCACCAGGGTAAAGCCGTGGATCTTGGCGTACTCGATGCCCTTCTGCGCGATGGCCACGGGATCGGTGTTACCGCGCTCACTGTAAACGACCACACCAAGTTGTTTGCCCAGCGTTTCCAGTTGGTCGATAGCGGCCGGACGGTAGACGTCACAGGCCACCAGCAAGGGCTTCTTCCCCTTCTTCCGCAAGTGGTTGGCCAGCTTGCCGCTGAAGGTGGTCTTACCCGAGCCCTGCAAGCCGCTCATCAGCACCACTGTGGGATTCCCGCTCAGGTTGATGCCTGCGGCCTGGCCACCCATCAGTTCGGCCAGCTCGTCGTTGGTGATCTTGGTGAGCAGTTGCCCCGGGCTCACGCTCGTAAGCACGTTCTGCCCCAACGCCTTGGCCTTCACGCGGTCGGTGAAGTCCTTGGCGGTCTTGTAGTTCACGTCGGCATCCAGCAGCGCCTTGCGGATCTCCTTGACCGTTTCGGCCACGTTGATCTCGGTGATCTGGCCTTGGCCTTTGAGGACTTTGAAGGCGCGCTCTAGCTTGTCGTTGAGGTTCTCGAACATGTCTGGTCGTTGCTACAGACCGCGAAGGTAGCAGGGAGTGATGAGAAGATCGGATGATCAGAAAATGGCTGACCGGGATGATGTAAGGAACGAGCCGGCAGGGAAGATCGTGATGCCGTTAATCCGTCCCTCCTACCAGAGGACCGCTCAACCATGTCTTGCTTCCGGCAGGATCACGGTCACCCTTCCTTCGCGTCATGAAAGCCATCATCTGCGAACGCTACGGGCCACCCGAGCAACTGCAATTGCTGGATGTACCTGCACCTGTGCCGCAGAAAGGGCAGGTCCTGGTACGCGTGTGCGCTACCTCGGTGAACGACCAAGACTGGAGCATGGTGAACGGCACCCCACGGATCTACCGGTTGATCTTCGGGCTTTTCCGCCCCCGACATCCCGTACCGGGGATCGAGTTGTCGGGCGTGGTGGAGGCGCTTGGTCCCGGTGTGAGCCGATGGCGCCTAGGCGACAAGGTCTATGGTGATGTATCGAATGGTGGTATGGGCACCTACGCGGATTTCGTGGTGGCGCCAGAACCGGAGCTTCGACGCATTCCGGATGGGCTCTCGTTCGTGCAAGCAGCTGCTCTACCGCACGCCCTCGAGCTGGCGCATCAGGCCTTGATAGGGATCGGAAAGTTGAAAGAGGGTGAACGGGTATTGCTCAACGGTGCGGGTGGCGGCGTGGGCACATTCGCCCTGCAACTGGCCAAACAACAGGGTTGCACGGTATGGGGCGTGGACACCGGCGATAAACTGAAAGCGATGTCCGCGCTCGGCTTCGACCATGTGATCGACTACACGCAACAGGACTTCACCCAACTCGGCGAACGCTTCGACCTGGTCGTGGACATGAAAACGAAGCGTTCGCCGCGCGAGCTTCTACGAGCCCTGGTGCCCAATGGCCGTTACGTCACCGTGGGTGGCGATCCAGGTCGCTTGATCGCCTTGTTGTTCGCACGTCTTTTAGGTCGGCGCAACTTGCACATCGTGGCATTGAAGTCGAATCAGAACCTGGACAGCCTCGCATCACTCATCAGCAACGGCACCCTGAAACCTGTGATCGATGGTCCCTACACGCTCGAGGATGCACCGCGCCTTGTCCGTTACTTCGGCGAAGGCCGGCACACGGGGAAGGTGGTGATGGTCGTAGGTGGAACGAAATGATCCGTTGTACTCCATTCAGACCGATCCCCTTCGCAGACCGATCTTCGCAGCATGCGTGCTTTACTCCTTCTTTCCTGTATTTGGTTTGTCAGTGTGACCGCATTGCCCCAACGTAGCGCGTCCTTGGTTTCTCGTTCCTTTCCTGGATCAGAGGATGTAAAGGCCAACATCACGGCATTGGACAGCGCACTATTCGCTGCCTTCAACGCGCATGATGCCGCTGCGCTGGGTGGGTGGTTCACGCCAGACCTCGAGTTCTACCACGACAAAGGCGGCCTAACCGGCTACGACTCTACCATGGCCAGCTTCCGCGACCTCTTCGCGCGCAACGCCGAGACCGGTCTGCACCGCGAACTGGTACCAGGCAGTTTGGAGGTGTATCCCATTGGCGACTTCGGCCTGTTGGAAGTGTGCCAACACCGCTTCTGCCATACCGAGAACGGCAAGGAGGACTGCGGCACCTTCAAGAATATCATGGTGTGGCGCAAGGAAGGCACCAGCTACAAGGTGAGCCGGGTGATCAGCTACGATCATTGAACCCCATGGTCTAGAGCATACCCCCCGCGAAGTCAGCTGACCGTAGGTTCATAATTATTTAGATATTTGTCTAATCATCTATGAATAAGGCCTTCAAAGCCCTCAACGATCCCACGCGTCGACGCATCCTGGAGCTCCTTCGGCAACAGGACATGACGGCGGGTGATATCGCGGAGGAGTTCGACATGAGCTTCCCCAGCATCAGCCACCACCTTGACCTGTTGCGCCAAGCCGGACTGGTAACCTCGATGAAGGAAGGCCAGTTCGTGCGGTACTCCTTGAACACTACCGTGATGGACGAGCTGATCGGATGGATGCTGGCCTTGAAGACACCACCGGAACGCAAACGATGAACCAACAGACCAACCCCACGGACCGCTTCTTCGAGGCCAGCCTCGTTGCCTTGCTGCTCATCCCCATCGGATACCTCGCTTATAAGTGGTCCAGCTTGCCGCTAAGCGTACCGTTGCATTGGAACGCCGCAGGTGAAGCGGACCGTTACGGTGATAGGTCCGACCTGTTGCTCCCGCTTGCATTGGTCCTGCTAGTGCCCTATGCCACCCTGCTGCTGGCCCCGCGTATCGATCCGCGCAAGAAGAACCTCTCGACCTCTTCCAAGGCTTTCCGTGGCGCGCGACTCACGGTATCCCTTTTCACTTGTTGCATCGCCCTCGTGATCGTGTATAGCGCCGAAGGCCACACCGTACCTCCCGGCGATGTGGTATTCCCCCTGTGTTTCCTACTCCTGGCCGGCCTGGGCAACTTCTTACCGGCCTTGCGCTCCAATCATTTCATCGGGATACGGACCCCTTGGACCATCGACAGCGAAGAGAATTGGCGTCGTACGCATCGGTTCGGCGCTCGCCTCTATTTCTGGGGCGGTCTGGCGGGAGCGGTCATCGTGTTCCTCATCATTGACCAACAGCATCGCTTCAACTTCTTCCTACCAGCATTCCTCGGGATAGCCCTGACCCCAGTCCTGTATTCCTATCTACTCCACCATCGTTCACATCGAACTGAACCATGAAAAACAAGAAGTTCCTCCTCGGATCGCTCATCTTCCTGCTCGGTGTGGTCGGTGTGCTGAGCCTGCTCACCAGCGACCTCCCAATGGATAGCCTGCCAGCGTTGGTGCGGGAGCGCTTCACCGAAACACAGATCAAGCTGTTGGTCCTCCTCAATCCTGTGATGCTGGTGTTGATCATGGTGTGCATAGGTACGCCGCTGCATGAACGGGCCGGCCTGAAGGTTCCAGCACTCATGGGCTGGTTACAGGGCACTCCGGTGGGATCGGTATTCGCCGGTCAAGTGAAGGCTGGTGTCGTGTTCGGCGCCCTGGCCGGTGTGTTGCTCGTAGGCATTTCGTTCACCTTCGGAGATGCCATCGCCGCCGATCAGGAGAAACTCGCGACCGGCATCAAGCCCTCATTGCTGGCGCGCTTCCTCTATGGCGGCATCACCGAAGAGATACTGGTCCGCTTCGGCATGATGACCTTGGTGATGTGGCTGGCACTTAAAGTGCTCCCCTCCACCGCTGCTGCCTGGACGAGCATAGCGTTGACCTCGCTCCTCTTCGGCCTCGGGCATTTGCCGGCGGTGTTCGCTGTCATTCCCGAACCGAGTACCATTCTCTACGCCTACATCCTTTTGGGGAACATTGCGGGCGGGATCGTCTTCGGTTGGCTCTATTGGAAGAAGGGATTGGAAGCTGCGATGATCGGGCATGCCATGGCTCATGTGGTCATGGTAAGTGCAGAGCGACTGCTTCCCGGGTGATGACCTACACAGGGTGACCGCCTCAGAAATTCTGCAGTCCCCAAACGTTGAAGCCGTGGACGAGCGTAGCCGGTACCAGGCTCTTCGTCCGGTAGGTGATATAGCCCCACATCAACCCGAGCGGCAGGATGCTGACCCCACACTTTAGGGCTTCGTAATGTTCAATGCGCTCGGGTCGGCGCACTGGGTTCTTCTACTTCATGGGGAACCACTGAGCGAACAGGTCGATGATGAACGCGCAAACCAGCATGGCGCCAAGGTAGGCTAGTGCCTTTGGCAGCTCCTCGTGCCGAATGGCGAGTTCCAGCAAACCGGCCACACAGAGGAGGCTGCCCAGTTCGGTCCACGGGTGTCGGCGCACCGCATTCCACTAAATGCGCAGAACGTCCATGGCGGGCGTCATGATCATATGTATCTGATCTCCTTCAGTTCTGGGCTGAATGAGGGACCATGTTCTCACGCGTTCCTATAGAACATGGATGGTCGCACACAAAGGCCACGATCGGCCGCTGTGGATTCCGGCACTACCGCACCCGTCCACCTTGAAGCTTCTTCGTTACCAAGGGCGGCCGCCTATCGCGCAGGAACACCCATTTCTCCAGTGTGCTCTCTTCTGATGAGAACCGGTAACCATCGCCCGAATAGCCTTTGATGCCTTCCGGCTCCAGGATGCGGTGTTGAATGATGTACCGTGCCAAAGCACCACGCTGATTCTTCACATACGTCTGCAAGGGTTTATAGACCCCTCCTACTTTGTCCTTGAATTCCGGCGTGATCACCCTGGCCTTCAACAGGTCGGGTTTCACAGCTCGGAAGTACTCGGTGCTCGCGCAGTTGATCACCACACTGGACTTGCTGGCTTTGAGGTCGGCATTCAACACCTCGGTGATACGGTCGCCCCAGAACGAGTACAAGTTGCGGGCCTTGCCGATCCCGAACGGTGTGCCCATCATCAATCGGTAGTCCTGCATCAGGTCCAGCGGACGTAGCACGCCGTAAAGGCCACTAAGGATGCGGAGGTGGTGCTGTGCGAACCGCAGATCATCGGGAGATAAGGACCGCGCTTCCAACCCCCTGTACACTTCACCATTGAACGTGAACACCGCCGGTCGGGCGTTCTTCGATGTGAATGGTGCGTTCCATCGGGTATAACGGTCGCGGTTGAGTTCGCCGAGCTTCTCACTTAGGTCCATCATCTCGGCGAGTTTCTTCGCGCTCAGGGTCTTCAACTTTCCCACCAGGGTTTCCGCTTCCTTCAGCAAGGCTGGTTGGGTGGTCCCGGCCATGGTCGGTGTCTCTTGAGCCAGATCCTTAGCTGGCGATAACAGTATCAGCATGGCCGAAAGGTATAAGCCTGCCTAACTGGGTACATCGGTTCCAAGCAGTTCCTATCCAAGCAGTGGTGGACGTGTTGCACGCTTAGGCTGGGCTATTCCAATGCGGTCCATCACTCTTGAACACGGACACGAGCGCATCCATGCTATCGCACCACCCGCCCACATGACTGTCGCGTGAAGCGACTGTGGCGAGACCGGTCTGCCGGAACTCCAACCGCGTGCGCGTGCCTTCTTCGTGTAGGTCCACGGTGACCAACGTGTGATGGTGGGCCGGGTTCACCGGCACCGGCGGCTTCTCCCACTGGTGCGTGAAGGCTAGGTGACCAATGGGCTTCACAGCGGTGTACGTGCCGTAGATCGGGATGTCTTCGCCGTCCGGGGTGCGCAACACCACGCGGTATTGACCGCCCTCGCGCACGTCGGCCTCGGCTTGCACCGTGTTGAACGCCGCGCAGCCGAACCAGTGTAGGAGCATCGCGGGGGTCGTCCAGGCTTTCCAAACCAGCTCGCGCGGCGCGTCGAACACCCGCGTGATGCGGATCTCGTCCGGAGCAGGTGTAACGACGTTGTTGCGGAGGTGTTGGGCGGTGATCGTCTCCATACCCGCGAAGGTAGGATCAGACCACTCCAATTTCGTTGGCCTCGATCTACAACCCGAGGAACGTTCTGTAGCGACCGATCTCCTGGTTCACCGCTTTCTTCACGGGTGAACTCAAGGCTCCGAAGGGCGATACCAACACATCTCCTGCATTGGCCGGGCTATCCCAGGTGCCCGCCACGCGACCATCGATCACCATCATGTGGCGCAGGGATCCGGCAGTGCTTCTTGGAGCAGAGGCCACCGTGGAAGGATCATGGATCAGCCGTCGATCCTTGAAACCGATGGCGTACTCATCGTAGTTCGGCAAGAGGCGCGCCGTGTGCTTCGGCAGCGGCACGGGTTCAGCCTCACGCGGCATCCGGTAGGCGCGGTCGTCGATCATCACTTCCGCGAATTCCTTGCCCAGTGCGGCCATCGCCTTCTTACCATCGCTCACTGTAAGTCCACTCCACCATGCGAAGTCGTGCAGCGTAGCGGGGCCACGTGTGCGGAAGTAGCGGCGGGCGAGCTCGAGCAAGGCCTCCTCCTTGGCCATGGCCTTGGCTTTCGGTACGCGCTCTTCGAGCAGCATGTAGGTGAATTGTTTGCCGTTGCGCGGCCCGCTGCACAAAAGTCCGGTCAGTTCGGCATCCATCAGCAGATGGATCAAGCGCATCTCCGACACGTCGATCCGCGCGCGTTGCAAGGCGGTTGACAGGGCGGTGCGATCCAAGGCTCTTGCGCCGGTGAGTTCCCGCTCGAACACCTTGTTGGCTCTTCGAAAATGCACCGGTTCCAATCCGAGCTTGCGGTACATGGTGCCGTTGAAGCGCTGCACGCGATGGCCGGTGAGCAGCAACAGCCAGCGCAGATCCTCTGCAGCGACGAAGTGCCAGGTCGGGCGCAGCAGGTGTGTACGTATAAGTTCGCCGGTGTTGAAGGCAGATCCTACCTCCACGGCATTACTGCCTGTCCGCTGCCCCACGGCCCATAGCGCGCCGTAGAAATCCTGTGCTTGGACAGCGGCCAATTCACCCACGAGTTCCTGCGGCGTCCGCGCCGAATGCGCGATCAACTGCTGAGCCTTGAGGCGAACTCCGAGGGCTTCGGATGCGGTCCACCGTTCCATTGCCGAGCGCTCACCTGCTTTTCTCCACGATGCTCTGGAACCCGCCGAACGCCATGCGCTTGTGATCGAAGATGGGCGTCTTCATCTGCTCGCGGTACATCTTGTCCATGCGCGGATCGGCCATCACCTTCTTGTTCACTTGGTCGCGGTGCTTGCGGTTCTTGTACACGATGTAGGAGAACAGCACCGTTTCATCGGGCTTGCATTTCGCGGCCTTGTGGAACGGGTAGAACATGCCCTCGTGGTCCAGGTCATCGCCCACGCATTCCATGTACCGCAAGGCGCCGTGGTCCATCCAGACCTTGCTTGCGGCCGTTGCCAGCTTCTTGTAGCGCGCCAGGTTCTTCTTGGGAATGGCGATCATGAATCCGTCGATGTAGCTTGCCATGTGAACGTGTGGGTTAGTGTTTCTCGGCTTGTGTTTTCAATCCGGCCAGACCGCTGTCGAAGTCTTTGCCGATCATCTTGTCCATGGAAATGAACAGGCCCATGAGCTTCCCCATGAAGAGGTTCGGCCCATCCATGGTCCAACGAACGGTGGTGGCCGGGCCCTGCGGCGTGAACTGGAAATGCGTGATGCACGCGTTCTTGAAGGGCCGCACGAAACGCAGGTCGATCTTCACCCCGTTGGTGCTGGCTTCCAGGATCTCCATGGTGCCTTCACCAGCTTTGTTGTTCCCGCTCCATGCGTATTTGGCGCCTACGCCTTGCGCTGCGCCGAGGTAGTCGCGCTTCATGATCGGGTCCAGTTTCTCCCACGGGCTCCAAGGTTGCCACTTGTGGAAGTCGACGATGTGCGGCAGGATGCGCTCGGGCGGTGCGTTGATCACCGTGCTGCGCTCGTAGTGGACGGTATCCGGTTTCATGGACGCCACGATGAGGATGCCGGCGATGAGGACGGCAAGGCCGAGAAGGATATAGAGTAGCATGGTGCGTTCAGTTTGCGGGTTTGAGACGCTTGTGGTGAAGGACATACGCCCACACCAGGAAGGCAACGAACAGGAGCATGGGCGCCACCGAAGCGACCGGATCACCAACAGCGATGAAGGAGATGATGGCTGCGACCAGGTCGATGAAGAAACCGAAGTAGGCCCACTCTTTTACCCGGGCCGGTACCATGGGCAGCAGTATGGCGATGGCGCCGACCACCTTGGCCCACGAGACCAGCTGAATGAAGTAGAGCGGGTACCCAAGGTGGTCGTGGAGCATGGCCACGGCTTCGGGCATCAGCGTGATGCCGCCGAAGGAGGAGAAGAGCATGAACGCGCTGAACAGCGCGGTGACGATCCAGTAGGTGATGTTGAGCTTTTTCATGGGGTTTGAGGGCGTTCGTTGGGGGCGTCCAGTCGCGCGTTTGGTCGTTGGGGCCGATCATGATCGGCCCGTACAAAGTGCTTTCAGTTTGTCCATGTTCTCCTCGTTCGCCTTGGAGATGAATTCCCGGATGGGCGCGAGTTCTTCTGCGGAGTCGAACCGCATGATCCAATCGATGCGGGTTCCTTCTGGCTCCTCGGTGAACGTGATCATGGCCTTGTAGAAGTGCAATTCTTTCAGGTGGTCGAATTCCAGGTAGCCCTGCGGTTCGATGCGTTTGAAGACGCAGGTGTTGTGGAAGTCGCCCGGTGGCCCGTGCATGGTGAACTCCCAGATGCCCTCGGGTTCCAGCTCGAAGCGATGGAAGGTGTTGGTGAAGCCGTGTGGTCCCCACCAGCGCGCGAGTTGCTCGGGATCGGTCCAGGCGGCGAAGACGCTCTCGCGGTCGGCGTTGATCACTCGGGTTGTATGTACTTCCCGGTCGGTCATTTCTTCTTCGCGGCTTTCTTGGCCGCCTTCTTGGTTGCGGTCTTCTTTGGCTTCGCGGGCCATCGCACCTCGATCTCCGCCATCTTCATCTTCACGATGTCCTTGACCAACGCGGCGGGCAACGGCTTCTCCGGCGTGAACTGGATGGTGCCCTTGCTCACGGCGAAGTCCTTCAGTCGGTCCTTGAATCCGACTGGCACTGAGCCGTAGAGCGCGACGTGGTTCTTCGCCGTGCCCAAATACAGCATCGGATGATCATTGTACTTGAATCCGGGAAGACCATAGCCGAAGTGCTCCGTGCAACCCGGCGCAGTCGCGAGGATCTGCTTGCGCAAGGTCTGCAACGCCTTTTGCTGAGAGGCCGGCAGTTGCGCCAGGTAGTCGTCCGTGTTCGTCGGCTTTTTGGGAAGGTCGCGCATGGTCTTGGTCGTGCGTTGTTTGAGTTGAAGTCCAGCATGTGAGAGTTCGTTCCGCAGGATCGGCAAGCTGGCCGGGCCGAAACCGTGGAGGGCCAGCAGTTCCTTTTCCTTGTGATCCGAAAGTTCGCCGAGCGTGCGGATACCCGCGCCTTCCAAGGCCCGTCGAGCCGGTGCGCTCAGCTTGGCCATCCAGCCACCTTGCGGAGCCTTCATCGCCTCGCATTGCGGACAGGTCGGACAGTCGCTAGATTTCACGAAGCGATGACCGTTGGAACAGGTGCGCTCGGACTTCATCATCTGATCATCTCATTATCTGATCAACTGATCACCCTTGCACTGCCTTCTGATCCATCCAGAACACTTCCCAGATGTGGCCGTCGAGGTCGTTGAAACTGCGGCTGTACATGAAGCCGTGGTCGTCCGCTGGGCGGCATTCGGTTGCTCCGCCCGCGATCGCCTTATTGTAGGCGGCTTCCACCGCATCGCGACTGTCCACGGAGAAGGCCAGCAGCACCTCCGTGTGCTTGGTGGCATCCGCGGCCGCCTTGCTCGGCGGCAGGAAGCGCTTGATGCTCGTGGGCGTGTGCAGCATGCAGTAGATGGTGTCGCTGATCACCAGGCACGCGGCATCGTCGTTGGTGAACTGCATGTTGAAGGTCCAGCCGAGCTGTTGGAAAAAGCTCATGCTGCGTTTCAGGTCGCTCACGACCATGTTGATGAAGATCTGGGTAGGCATGGGTAGTTGGATGTTCGTTGTGGGTTGTTAGTCGGCGCCGATGTTCTCCGCCAATCCGATCAGCAGTCCCTCGCAGCCGCGGATGTAGCAGAGCCGGTAGGTGTTCTCGTACTGCATGATCTCACCAACGAGCTCGGCGCCGTGCTCCTGTAGTTTGGCCACCATGCCATCGAGGTTCTCCACGTTGAACATGATGCGCATGTAGCCGAGCGCGTTCACCGGTGCCGCGCGGTGGTCAGCGATGACGGCCGGCTTGTGGTATTGGCAGATCTCCAAGCGGCTGTGGCCATCCGGCGTCACCATCATCGCGATCTCCACCGATTGGTCACCGAGTCCGGTCACACGGCCGGCCCATTCGCCTTCGACCATCCCGCGGCCTTCCAGTTTCAACCCGAGCACGGAGAAGAAGCTGATGGCGGCGTCGAGCGACTCGACGACGATGCCCATGTTGTGCATGTAACGGAGCTTGGGACTTGCCATGGTTCGGATCAAGTGTGTTGGGTAGCAATGAACAGGAGAAGGCGGTCCAAGCACTCGTTCCAACCGACGCTGTGCTCCTCGCAATGTGGCACGGTGGCGAACGTGGTTTGATTGAGTGTCAGCACGGTGGAAGCGCCGCGTTCTTCCAGGGTGATGGCCACCACGGTATCACACCAGATGTCGCCATCGTTGTCCTCGCGTAGCCAGGTGAAGACCAGTCGTGCCGGCGCATCGATGTGCGTGTACTCGCCGCGCACCCAATGGTCACTGCCATCGGGCGCTCGCATGCAGAAGCGGTATTTGCCGCCCACGCGGAAGTCCTGCTCGCAATGGGGAAGGGTGAAATCCGTCGGGCCCCACCATCGCACCAGATGCTTCGGGTGCGTCCACGCCTCGAATACGCGCTCACGCGGTGCGTTCAGGGTGCGTGTTAGCACCAGTGTGCGTTGGTCGATGTCGGGTGCGATCTCCATGGTCATTTCTTTTTAGCAGCGCGCTTCGCATCGCGTTTCCTGGTGCGCTCCGCGATCATGGGACGCTGGATATCGCGCAGCACATCCTTGCCAACCCAGCGCTCGGTCTTGTCAGTGCTGGCGGCCAGGCGCTCAGCGACGTCCAGAGCGGCTTCACGACAGGCCACGCTGCGCGATCCCATGCTGCGTAGAGCCCAGCTCACAGCCTTCTTCACGAAGTTGCGCTCGTCGTTCGCCGCCTTCTCGCAGAGCGGGAGCAGGGCGAGGTAGGGCCCATCAGGACCGTTCTTGTCATGCAAGGCCAGTCCCGCGAGCAAAGCGAACGCTGCACGTTTCTCGAACTCCGGCTTCCGCTTGGCCCACTGCTTCACCTTGGCGATGGCGTGCGGGGTTTTGTCGAAGAGCAGGAAGCACGCCGTGTCGCAATCGGCCCAATTCCGGAAGTCGGCGCACCAGGCATCCATTTGGGCGGGCGTCACCTGCTTGGGATCGGCGATGTGCGTGGCCAAGGCTTTTGCTTCGTGCCAACCTGTGGCCCACAGCAGCGTGGCCAATTCGTGGTCCTTGCCGATGGTCTTAGCCAGTTTCTGCACGTCCGGCATCGACGTACCGAAGGCTAGGTCGGTGTGGATCGCGAAACGCGCCGACAACTGGTCACGGTATCGCTTCGTACCGTGCGCCTCCAGCCACTGGAGCGCCGCCTTCAAATCCGCATCACGCTTCTTCGCCATCGGTTCATCTCATTATCTGATCGACTGATCATCTGATCCTTACCCCACGATCCAGTTCAGTTCCGTCTTGTAGTCCTTCGGATCCTTCACCTCGTCCGGGTTGGTGAGATAGGCCTCCCAGAACTTGCCGTTCTCGCCGTGGCCATTCTCGCGCACCCATTTCTGCAAGGCGGGCCACGCTTGCGCCAGACCTTCGTAGGGACCCGTGTACACGCTTCGTACGACATTGACTGCGGGCAGCTTGCTGTTGATCACGCGCCCTTCCTCCTTGATCGCTTTCGATACCGGGAATCCGATCTCGAAATCGAAGGTGTCGCTCGGACGGCGATGGTGGTAGGAGAACATCGGACCGGCGATCTGGATGCCCTGACCGGTGAGTGTCTTGATGATCTCCTGGATCGCGGGATCCATGTATTTGGGCATGTCGCGGCCGGGGATCACGAGCGGGATCGCAGCGGTGATGACCTCCTTGGTGGTGATGACTTCGGGTGTGCTGATCATGGTTGAGGAATTAGAGGATGAGATGATCAGTAGATCAGATGATGCACAGCATTCTCTGATCCTCTGATCATCTAATTATCTGATCGTGGTTATCCAAGCCCCGATGATGGCTTGCAGCGCCTTCTGTTTCGTTTTGATGTCGGTCGAGTCCTTGAAGGTGATCTGCCCGCGGTCGTTGCCGAGCCATTTGATCAGGCTTTGCGGATCGGCGATGCGATCCTTCAAAACGATGCCTTTCGCTTTGGCGCCCGCGTGCAGGATGATCATCGGTTCCTTGATGTGTTTCGGGCCGTTCAGCGTAGCGAACCACTCACCGGTCTTGAAGCTCGCCGTGTTCCACTTCACGCCTTCCTCGATCGACTTGTCTACGCCCAGAATGATGGTGCGCAACTGATCGATCTCCCTCCGCAAAGGATGCTTGTTCGCATCCAGCAAGGCGCTCACGACGGGGTCGAACCGAACCATGGAACTCACTGTTTTTCAGCGTAAGCCTTGAAACGATCGAGGATCGCCTGCCAGCCGCCGCGCTGCATCTCCACGGGATTCTGCGATTCGGCATCGAAGGATTCCGCCACGCGGGTGCCACCGTTCTCTTCGGTGAAAAGGATCTCACAGCTGCGGCCATCGGCCATGGTGTAGGCGATGCGCTTGTGCGTTTGCACATCGTCGTACACGCCTTCGAAGTCGAAGCTGAAACTGCCGTCGCGGGCGGCCATCGTGCTGCTGAACTTGCCACCGGTGCGCAGGTCGTTCTCCGCTTTGGGGCAGTGCCAGTCATCCGTGGCGGCGTTCCATTGCATGATGTGCTTCGGGTCGGTCCAGGTGTTCCATACGTCCGCCACGGGTTTGTTCACGAGTGCGGAGACGGTGATGCGGGTCATGGTGCTCATGGTCTTGGTTCGTTGGGGTTGATGTGCGGGACTAGTCGATGGCTTCGATGCCTTGTTGCCGCAGGCGCTCGATGTTGTCTTTCATGGCTTGCAACTGTTCCGGCGCGTGCCCTTTCCATTCCGCCACCTCACCGAGGACACGCAAGGCAGCCTTGGTGCGATAGGACTTGGTGGGGTTCCCGGGGAACTTCTTGTCCGTCAGGTTCGGGTCGTCCTCGTAGGTGCCCGTGGGCTCCACGATGTAGATGCGTTCGCGACCATCACCTGCGGCCAGTTCAGCACCCCAGATCGCCGCATCCAGCGTTGCGCTGAAGTACACGTGGTTCGCTGCTTTCCGTTGGCCGTAGTTGGAACTGTAGCCCGGTGCGAGCGAATCGCCAATGCGGAGATCGGCCCTGGTGCCGTGGTAGAACGTTTCTTTTTCCATGGGTGATGGTAAAAGCTACTTGCTGGTAGTAAGCAGTTCGTCCAGTTGATCCAGCCCCATCGTGAATCCTTCCTTGAAGCCCATGGCCACGATCTGTTCGAGGTCTTGCGCTGAAGCGAAGTGCAGAAGAACGCGGACCACGGTGCGCCCATCGGACGCGTTGAAGTGCGCTTCCCAGGTCACTTTCGGTTTGATGGTGTTCGCCACACCGTGCTCATCGCAGAACGCGTCGCTGCCGGAGAAGTACGACTTGGGCCGGATGGTCGCGTAATCGAAATAGCACCAGTGCCGATCGCCTTGCGGGCCTTGCATGTAGTAGAGCCAGCGTCCGCCCTCGCGGAAGTCCAGCGACTTGATCACGCACTCGTAGGGTCGTGGTGCCCACCATTTGCAGAGGACCTCAGCCTCCGTCCATGCGGCCCACACGGGATCGAGCGGTGCGTTGAAGGAGCGCTCCACCGTGATGGAATTCGCGTCCTTCTCCACGATGAAATTGAAGAGGGCCTGTTGGGTCATGGCTCAGCGTGTTGGTTGTTTTTGAACGTATTCAGAAAGGCGCGTCAGGGTCTGTTTGCCGCCCTCGGCCGCGCCGTAGTTCTCGATCGCTTGATCACGCACGTCCTTCGATTGGAACACATTGTGAAGTGTCACCAGCGTGCCGCCTTCCACATCGGTGAAACTGAGCGAGCCGGTGAACATTTTCGGGTTCTCCCAGTCGCCGTGGTCGTACGCCAGCCGGTCCATCGGCGTGACTTCCGTGTAGGTGATCAGATTGGGCCAGACCTTCCCATCGGGCCCCGTCATGGTGTATTTCCATACCCCGCCCACGCGCAGGTCGTGCGCGATGGTCTTGTTGGCAAATCCGTTAGGACCCCACCATTGGTCGATGTGCTTCGGCTCGGTACACGCCATCCACACCAAGGCACGCGGCGCTTTCACCACGCGCGTGATCTCGATCCCGCGATCGCCCACCAGCTTACTTGTTGCTTCCATTCTTCTTGCGTTTGGGCGTTGCCTTCACCGGTGCCGGTTTCTCCTGCGCTTGCAGTTCCTTCAGGTATTCCTCCAGCCGGTCGAAGCGCTCTTCCCAGAACTGGCGGTACTGCTCCATCCAATCCGTGGCTTCCTTCAGCGGTGCCGCCTTGATCTCGCATGGCCGCCATTGCGCCTCTTTGCCACGGGCGATCAGCTGTGCGCGCTCGAGCACCTTCAAGTGTTTGCTCACAGCGGGCAGGCTCATGCTGAAGGGCGCAGCCAGTTCGTTCACCGAAGCCGGACCGCTCGAAAGCCGCGCCAGAATGGCCCTGCGCGTGGGGTCGGCAAGAGCGGAGAAGGTGAGCGAGAGGCGGTCCATGGACGTGTTGAGTGGGCAAACATAATTAACCGTTCAGTTAAATACAAATTCCCTCGTTCTTCTTTACTGATGGTATCTGGATGGCACCCGTCCGGTCGAAGTGGGTCACGGACCTATCTGCGGCAACGGCAGGGACTACCTTCGCACCTTAACCAGATAGAGACATCATGGCCATCAACCGCAAAGCGACCGCCACTTGGAAAGGGACCGGCAAAGAAGGAGCCGGGAGTGTAACCACCATGAGCGGTGCATTGAACGACCTACCCCACTCTTTCCTCACGCGTTTCGTCAGTGAGGATGGCAAGGCCGGCACCAATCCCGAGGAATTGATCGCCGCGGCACACGCGAGTTGTTTCACCATGAAGTTGAGCTTCGTGTTAAACGCGGCTGGCTTCACCGCGGACAACTTGGAATGCACCGCCACCGTGAAAATGGACAAGGTGGGTGATGGCATGGGCGTAGTCGGCATTCACCTGGATCTGAAAGGCACGGTACCAGGTATCACCGCGGAAAAGTTCAAGTCCTGCGCAGAGGAAGCGAAGGCCAATTGCCCCATCAGCCAGTTGCTTAAGAGCGTGCCCATCACAATGAGCGCAGTGCTCGCTTAGGTTCCGCGCGTTCCTACCCTATCCGGAATGTTGCGCACGCTACCCGTGGAGGAATGGCTCGCCATGGATCCGCCCATCATCGATGTGCGATCACCGGGCGAGTTCGAGCGAGGCCACATTCCCGGTGCGACCAATGTGCCCCTTTTCACCAACGAAGAACGCGCCATCGTTGGCACACTTTACAAGCAAAAGGGCCGTGACGCAGCCTTGTTGGAAGGTCTCCGGTTGGTAGGGCCAAAGCTTGCCTGGTTGGTGGAGGAAGCTCAACGCCTAGCTCCTACTGGCCGTATTCGCGTGCATTGCTGGCGTGGCGGTGAACGCAGCGGCAGCGTAGGCTGGTTATTGGACAAAGCCGGCTTCGTTGAGGTCCTCACGCTGAAGCGAGGCTACAAGGGATTCCGAACGCATGCGCAAGCGACGCTCAAGAGCCCTTTCATATTGAAGGTACTCGGTGGCTACACCGGAAGCGGAAAAACCGGAATACTGAAGCACCTCGAAACATGCGGCGCGCAGGTGGTCGATCTCGAAGCACTAGCGGATCACAAGGGCTCGGCCTTCGGTGCGCTTGGCCAGCTTCCACAACCCACCACGGAACACTTCGAGAACAGGCTTTGGTCAGCACTAGCCGCTCTCGATCCCTTGCGTCCGATATGGGTGGAAGATGAAAGTGCGATGATCGGACGCGTGAATGTGCCAGGCACTTTCTTCGCGGCGATGCGCGCTGCTCCCCTCTACTTCGTTGAAGTGTCAATTGAGGAACGTGCGAAGCGATTAGTACAGCACTATGGGCACTTCCCCAAAGAACAACTTGCCGAAGCGATCCAGCGCATCGCCAAGCGCATGGGACCTCAGCATTGCAAGAACGCCCTTCTGGCGTTGGACGAAGGTGATCTGGAACAGGTGGCCTTGCTCGCCCTTCGGTATTATGACAAGGCCTATCTCCATGGTGCATCGCTGCGGGACCCGATGCGTGTGGTCAAGTTGGCGGCCACCGCGAACGACCCCGAAGCCCTGGCTCGCCAATTGATCTCACTCCCATGACGATCGCCTCCGACCCCATTCGACTTACACAGTTCAGTCATGGCGCAGGTTGTGGCTGCAAGATAGCTCCGGCCCAATTGGAGGTCATTCTGAAAAGCAGCGCTGGTACGTTCCCTGACCCCGCGTTGCTCGTAGGCTATGGATCGCGCGATGATGCCGCCGTCTACTCCATTGGTGATGGTCGCTGCATCATCAGCACCACCGATTTCTTCTCACCGATCGTCGATGCCCCCCATGACTTCGGCCGGATCGCGGCCACGAACGCGCTGAGCGACGTGTATGCGATGGGTGGAAAACCCCTCTTGGCCGTAGCGATCCTCGGATGGCCTATTGAGAAACTGCCCGCGGAAGTGGCTCAACAAGTCCTCGAAGGCGGCCGTAGATCCTGCCACGAAGCTGGCATCGCCTTGGCAGGGGGGCATAGCATCGATGCTCCTGAACCCTTCTTCGGCCTTGCTGTAACGGGTGAAGTCCTTCAAAAGGATCTGAAACGGAATGACACGGCCCATGAAGGCGACCTGCTATACCAGACCAAACCCATCGGTACGGGGATACTCAGCACCGCACTGAAGAGAGGTCTTCTATCGCCAAGGGATTCCCAGGAACTCCTGGATACGATGGTACGACCCAACGTGCTGGGCTATGACCTGGGTAGGATGCCCGCCGTGCATGCCCTCACGGATGTGACCGGGTTCGGACTGCTCGGTCATCTGCTCGAGATGTGCGGTGAGCGCCTCCATGTTGAATTGGATCACACGGCAGTACCGAAATTGCAGGCTGCTTCGGGGCTCATCGCTCAAGGCTGTTATCCTGATGGTGCATTGCGCAATTGGAAGAGCTATGCCCACCATGTAGAAGGTGCATCGACCATGGAACGGTTGTTCTTGCTCGCCGATCCACAGACCAGTGGAGGCCTCCTGATCGCGGTGGCCCCAACGGGCAAGTCAGCCCTGGAGGAACTCTTGCAGTTCCATGGTCTGCCATCCGGACCGATCGGGAAGTTCACCGCACCGGATGCTCGCCCACGGATACAGGTGATCTAGGCATAATCGGATTATTACAGCGACATTTGCTGCGATGGCATATCGCCATCTTATATGCTCCACGTAACCCATACGGTAAAATGGCCAACGAAAGACTCGGTGCGAAGAACATCGAACTGCTCCTGAACCAATACCGCTCCGAGCGGAAACGGTTGATCTTCCAATTGAACAAGGTGCGCGACACCATCGTTC